>NZ_JBHSBP010000026.1:0-255110 GCF_042650725.1 Micromonospora sp. GCM10011541 | reverse complement strand
CGCGAGCACCGCCCGCTCCTGGCGGGGTGTCAGGTCCAACGCGAACCGGTACGCCTGCACCACACTCAACCGCTCCCGGCCCGCCACGCGCAGCACGATAGCCACCCGGTACGACATTCACCCGCAAACCGCCACCGTCCCGCCGTCACCACAGCGGCGCCGCCGACCACCGGATCTCCCTCACGATGCGCCATCCACACCGCAAGCCACTCCTCCAAGGCCACCAACACACACCAACCGGGAACACTCGGCAGCCCTCGCTCGCCGTCACGCCAGCGCCTTCCCGTCTCGGCCGTTCCGGCGCCGCCGTCCGGCCAGCGCCCGGTCAGCAGGGTAGGAGCAGGAGACCCGGGAGGCAGGCGAGCGCCGGCCCGCCTATGGACAACCGGCCCGCCTGTCCGAACGGGGCCGGACAAGCTCTCAGCGTGGACAACCCGCGGCGGCAGGCCATGTGTTACGGGCGAGCGGCTTCGTGGGGCCGGCGCCGAGCGGACGGTCGACCGGGCTCGGCGAGCCGGGCCGCGGCCCTCGACGCCGGTGACAGCCGAAGCGGATCGGGCCGGTTAAGCGCATGATCGACTCCGGCTCGCCGACATGGGGGAGTCAGCCGGACTTGGTATACCCCGACTTGGCGTCCTTGAATGAATCATCGCCCGGACGCGAGCCAGCGTGCCAGCGTGCCACCCACGGGCCTGAGCGAGCCAGCGGACCGACGGACGCGGGCCAGGCGAGACAGCTGGGTCAGGACGAGGAGCTGGACGTGCTGGCGGCCGGGGCCTTGGTGGTTCCGCCGCTGGTCGAGCCGGACGAGCCGTTCGACGTGCTGGTCGAGGGATTGCTCGAGGAGCCGGAGTCGCCGCCGGAGGTGGACTCCGACTTCGCCGGCTTGCTCGGGGTGCCCGCCGGGGTGTCCGAGCCCGACGAACGCGAGTCGGTGCGGTAGAAGCCGGAGCCCTTGAAGACGATGCCGACCGAGTTGAAGACCTTGCGCAGCCGCCCCTCACACGCGGGGCACTCGGTCAGCGGCTCGTCAGAGAAGGACTGCACCGCCTCGAGCTGGTGGCCGCACGCGGTGCAGGCGTACTGGTACGTGGGCACGTTCTCCTCCGGATCTGGCACGGCCGGTTGGCACTCGACGTATTCGAGTGCCAATGGTGCGTCATCGGGCCCGGGTTCGTCCAGCGGAAGCGGGCGGTCCCACACCGGGTGCCTCCGCAAGGGTACGCAGCCCGTCGGCGGGCGTGATCACGGCGCGTACCGGCCGGTCGTGCGGCTGGGCGGGGACGCTCGCCACCAGCTCCCCGTCGTGCAGCAGCGCCACCGTGACGGTCGTCACGGGCACCCGGGCCAGCGCCCGGTCGTACGAGCCGCCGCCGCGGCCCAGCCGCAGCCCCCGGTGGTCCACCGCGAGGGCCGGGACGACCACCAATCCGGCGTCGGCCACCGCGGACCGCCCCAGCCGGGGTCCGACGGGCTCACGCAGCCCACGCCCGGCCGCCACCAGCGACTCTGGGTCCGTGTACGCCGCCCAGTCCAGGTCCAAGTCGTCGCGGAGCACCGGCAGCAGCAGCTCGGCCGCCGGCTCCAGCGCCGCCCGCAGCACCGCCGGCAGGTCCGAACCGCCCGGTTCCGAGGCGACCGGGACGTACGCGGTCATCCGGGTCGGACGCAGCCGGCGTACCAGGGAGACCAGCTCGGCCTGCACGCGCGCCGCCGCTTCCGCACGCCGGGCGGCGGTCAGCGACCGGCGGTGGGCGAGAAGTGCGATCCGCATGTCCCGCTTCGCCCCATGCGTCACATCCGCTCCATCAGAAAATTCCGGCACGCAACACTCCTGACGCAACGCTTGCCTCCCCGTCGCTCTGTGTCAGCATCGCAGCATCGGGCGCGGAACTTCCGGGGGGAAGCTTGACGCTACGCGGGCGGTTGACGGCGGCCTTCCTCGCGGTGGTGCTCGGCCCCGTCCTGCTCGGCGCGTTCTTCGTCGGCTCGACCATGTCGGCCCTGGACCGGGGCCGCTCCACCGAGCGGCTCGGGCTGGCCGCCGCCGGGGTGCGTACCTCCGTGGACGCGCTGTGCCAGCAGTTGCGCGCGGCGGCCGACGCGGTCGCGCTGGTCGCCGACCCCGCCGCCCGGCCCGGCGCGGCCACCCAGGTGGTCGGCCGCGGCCTGGCCGCCGCCGTCCGGGTCACCGACACCGCCGGCCGGACCACCTACGTCACGCCGGGCGGGCCGGACGAGCCCTGGCAGGACTGCTCCGGCGACCCGTCGGCCGCCGGGCCGGTCCGCGCGCTCGCCGCCCGGGTCCAGCTCCGCGACCCCGCCGGCGCCGACCTGGGCACGGTCGCCGCCGCCCAACCCGTCGACCCGGCGTTCGTCGCGCGGCTCGCCGCGGTGACCGGCGTCGCGGTCACCCTGCTCGACCACGCGGCCGGGCCCGTCCGGGTCACCCACACCACCGAGAACCGGGGGGTACGCCCGGCGGTGCTCGCCGCCGCCGACCGGGTCGACGGGGACCGGGTCACCGAGACCGCCGACGGCCGGTACGTCCGCCGGGCCGGCCCCGCCCCGGGGCAGCCGCTGCCGCTGGTGCTCTCCGTCCCGGGTGAACGCCCACCCGGCCTCTACGCCGCGCTGGTCGCCGCGGTGGTGCTGGCCGCGCTGCTGGCGGTGCTGGCCGCCGGGCGGCTGGCCCGGGTCACCACCCGGCCGCTGGTGGAGCTGGCCGGCGCGGTGGACCGGGTGGCCCACGGCGACTTGAACACGCGGGTCCCGGTGCGCAGCCGGGACGAGATCGGCCGGCTGGCCCTCGCCTTCAACCGGATGACCCGGGAGACCGGCACCTACGTGACCGCCCTGACCAGCAGCCGGGACCAGCTGCGCGGACACCTCGCGGTGCTCGGCGACACCCTGGCCAGCACCCACGACCTGCAACGCATCCTGCGGGTGATCCTGCACAGCGCGATCGCGGCGACCGGCGCCCGGGCCGGGGCGGTGCTGCTGCTCGACGCCGGTGGTGTGCTGGTCGGGCAGTGCGCCGAGGGGCTGGAGGGACGCTGGCCGGCGGCGGACCCGACGGACGCGGCGACGCTGCGGGTGCCGGTCGGCGCGGGAGTCGTCGGCGCGGTGGTCGCCACCGGGGAGCCGCTGCGCGGCCGATGGGAGCCGGCGACCGCGCCGACCGGCGAGCCGCTCTGCGAGACGTACATCGCGGTGCCCTTCGCCGCGCCCGGGGCGGCGGAGCTGGGCGGGCGCGGCGGCCCCGACCGGCCGGGACACCCGCCGGCCGACGCGGACGGCGACGGCGGCGGCGCGGCCGGCGGGACGCTCGGGGTGCTGGCCCTCTACGACCGGGTGGGCGCCGACGAGTTCGACGACGACGACCTGGAGACGCTGCGCACCTTGGCCGGGCACGCCGCGGTCGCGGTGGACAACGTGCGGGTGCACGAGGAGGCGCAGCGGCTGTCGCTCACCGACCCGCTCACCGGGCTGTGGAACTACCGCTACCTGCGCGAGTCGATCCGCCGGGAGGTGGAGCGGGCCAACCGGTTCGGCCGGATGCTCAGCGTCCTGGCGCTGGACCTGGACCGGTTCAAGGACGTCAACGACACCTGGGGCCACGCCGCCGGGGACGCCGTCCTGGTGGAGTTCGCCCGCCGGGTACGCGGGGAGATCCGCGAGGTGGACCTGGCCTTCCGGCACGGCGGCGAGGAGTTCGTGGTGCTGCTGCCGGAGACCGACGCCCGGGGCGCGGCCATCGTCGCGGAGCGGCTCGGCGCGGTGGTCCGGGGCGGCCCGGTCCCGGTGGACGGGCACTCGGGCGAGCCGGTGCTGGTGCCGGTGACCGTCTCCATCGGCATCGCCGTCTACCCCGACCACGCCGCCACCGGGCAGCAGGTGCTGGACGCGGCGGACGACGCGCTGTACGCGGCCAAGGCCGCCGGCCGGGACGGCTATCGGCTGGCCCAGCCGCCGGACCCGACGCCCACCCAGGAGATCCCGGTGGTGGCCGGGGCGGTCAGCCCGCCAGACGGACTGCCCCGGGCCGGTGCCGTGGACGCCGCGGCCGGGCCCCCGGGCGGCGCGTCTTCCGGTCCTCACCCGCCGCGGCAGAGCCGTGGCCGATAGTCTCGCGACATGTCGGAGCACTCAGCGAATCCCTCAACGACCGCCGCGACCGGTCGTCCGCACGCGGTCAAGGCCGTCATTCCGGCCGCCGGCCTGGCCACCCGGTTCCTGCCGGCCACCAAGGCGGTGCCGAAGGAGCTGCTGCCGGTGGTCGACCGGCCGGTGCTGCAGTACATCGTCGAGGAGGCCACCCAGGCCGGCATCGGCGACGTCCTGCTGATCACCGGCCGGGGCAAGACGTCGATGGTGGACCATTTCGACAGCCGCCCGGACCTGGAGGCCAAGCTCGAGGAGAAGGGCGACGCCAAGACGCTCGCCGCCGTACGCCGCCCCAGCGAGCTGGCCGAGATCTACACCTGCCGCCAACCCGAGCAGCTCGGCCTCGGCCACGCCGTCGGGTACGCCGAGTCGCACGTCGGCGACCAGCCCTTCGCGGTGCTGCTGGGCGACGAGTTCGTCAAGCTCGACCAGCCGCTGCTGCCGGCCATGCTGGAGCTGCAGGCCCGCACCGGCGGCGTCGTGCTGGCGTTCTTCGAGGTCGACCCGGCCGACACCAAGCGGTACGGGATCGCCTCGGTCGAGCCGGCGGAGGCCGAGCTGACCGACATCGGCGAGGTCGTCAAGGTGACCGGCATGGTGGAGAAGCCGAAGCCGGAGGACGCGCCGAGCAACCTGGCCGTCCTCGGCCGGTACGTGCTGCCGGGGAAGATCTTCGACGCGATCCGCCGGACCGAGCCGGGCAGCGGCGGCGAGATCCAGCTGACCGACGCGATGGAGCTGCTGCGTACCGAGGGGGTGCCGGTGCACGCCATCGTCTACCGGGGCACCCGCTACGACACCGGCATGCCGCTCGGCTACCTGCAGACCGTGGTCCAGATCGCCGTCGAGCGGGAGGACCTGGGCCCCGAGTTCCGCAAGTGGCTGGCCGAGTTCGTCAACAAGGGCGACGAGACCGTCACCTCGGCGATCCTGAACGGGGTGCGCAACGCGTCGGGCGGTCCCAATACATGACCGCGACGGCCGACGCCGAGGCGGCCGCGAACGGGTTGACGCCGCTCGCCGACTACCTGGGCAGCGTGCTGCGCAGGTTACGCGCGCTGCCTCCGCTCGACCTCGACCTCACCCAGGCGTACGGCAATGTCCTCGCCGAGGACGTCCTCGCGCCGCACTCGTTCCCCGCCTTCGATCAGGCGGCGGTGGACGGGTACGCCGCGCGCTGGGAGGACATCTCCGGAGGGAGCCGGGGGCCGGGATACGTCCCGGCCCCCTCCGGTACGCCCGGTGGGCGCAGCATCCGGCTGAACGTGGTCGGCGACCTCGGCGCGGCGAGCTGGCGGCCGGTCCGGCTCACCCCGGGCTCGTGCTTCTCCGTCGCCGCCGGGGCGCCGCTGCCCATCGCCGCGGACGTGGTGGTCCCGGTGGAGTGGACCGACCAGGGCATGGCCGCGGTGGAGATCTTCCGCGCCCCCAAACGGGGGTACGGCGTCCGCCGCGCCGGTGAGGAACTGCCCGCCGGCACCCTGCTCGCCCGCGCCGGCACGTACGTCTCGCCGGCGCTGGTCGCCGTCTTCGCCGCCACCGGCATCGGGCACGTGGTGGTCCGGCCGAGCCCCCGGGTGGTCATCGTGGCCACCGGCGACGAGCTGGTCGACGTGGGCCGGGGCAGCCAGCCCGGCCAGGTGGTGGACGCCAACTCGCACGCGCTGACCGCCGCCGCCGCCGAGGCGGGCGCGCTGGCGTACCGGGTGGGGATCTGCGACGACGACCCGGAGGGGCTGCGCGGCCTGCTGGAGGACCAGACGCTGCGGGCCGACCTGATCATCACCACCGGCGGCACCGGCACCGGCCCGGGCGACATGGTCCGCCGGATCCTGTCCCGGCGGGAGGGCGGCCGGGCCGGACCGGTGACCTTCACCGACGTCGCCCTCTATCCCGGAACGGCCCTCGGATTCGGTACGGTCGGCGCCGAGGAGGTGCCGGTGGTGTGTCTTCCCGGGGAGCCCGGCGCGGCGCTGATCGGCTTCGAGGTGTTGGCCCGGCCGGCGATCCAGCTGCTGGCCGGCGCGGAGCCGGTGTTCCGGCCCAGCGTCCGGGCGCACCTGCTGGAGACCCTCTCCTCCCCGGTGGGGCTGCGCGAGTTCCGCCCGGCGCACGTGGCCGAGCGGCGCGGCGGCGGGTACACGGTGCAGCCGCTCAGCGGGGGACCGTTCACCCTCTCCGGCCTCGCCGAGGCGAACGGGCTGCTGGTGCTCGGTGAGCGGGTCACCACCGCCGCCGCCGGCTCGACTGTGGACGTGCTCCTGTTGGACCGGCGTCGGTGAGCGCGAGGAGTGAGCTCGCGAGCCCCGCAGCCGTGCGCGGAAGGCAGGCTCGGTGAGCTGGTTCCAGCGGCCGCCCGGCTGGCCGGCGGTGCTGGTGGACGGTCCGGTGGTGCTGCGGCCGTACCGGCGCTCCGACGCGGCCGCCTGGTCGGAGGTGCGCCGCGCCAACCGGGCCTGGCTGTCCCCTTGGGAGTCGCACCTGCCCGGGAGCTGGGACGAGTCGAACTCGCCCGCCGCGTTCCGCTACGTCCACGCCGACCAGCGCCGCTCGGCGCGTACCGGCGACGGCATGCCGTTCGCCGTCTGCCTGCGCGAGCAGGGGAAGGAGCGGTTGGTCGGCCACCTCAACATCGGCAGCATCGTCCGGCGGGCGTTCTGTTCCGGGTACGTCGGCTACTGGGTGGACTCCCGAGTGGCCGGTCGCGGGGTGATCCCCACCGCGGTGGCGCTCGCCGTGGACCACGCGTTCGGCCCGGGCGGACTGCACCGGGTCGAGGTGAACATCCGGCCGGAGAACCGGCCGTCCCGGCGGGTGGTGGAGAAACTCGGCTTCCGCGAGGAGGCCTACCACGTCCGCTACATGCACATCGACGGCGCCTGGCGGGACCACATCGGATACGCGATGACCAACGAGGAGGTTGCCGCCGAGGGCGGGCTGCTGGCCCGCTGGCACCGCGTACGTGACAGCGCGGGGTGAAGGGTCCCACCCCCGACGCCCGGCGCGGCGCACGGTCAACCCGGTCGGCGGCCCGTAACCTCAAGTAACTGCAAGCTTTGGCAAGCGCTGCCCGCCCGCAAGATCTGCGCCGTGGACGACCATCCGGGGAAGATTCTGCGGCCGAGCGGCGGTTGCTCCGAACTCGGTGACGGGAGGGGTGAGGGTGCCGACCTCGGTGCTCCTCGCCGTCCTCGCCGCCGCCGGCCTGCTCGCCCTCGCGCCGGCGCTGGTCCGCCGGTACGACGCCACCGAGCGGCTGGTGGCGGAGCGGGCGCAGTCGACGGCGCGGGTGCTCCAGCGCCGCCGGCGGCGCCGCACTGTGCCGGGACGGCGCCCGGTCAACCCGTCCCGCTCCCTGATCGTCACGCTCAGTGAAGACCCGAACACCGGGAGTCTGGCCGCCCCGGTCTCGGCGCCGCCCGGCCCGCGTCGCCCGAACCGGCTGCGCGCGGTGCCGCCCGCCCCGAACCGGTCCCGCCGACGGCACCCGCCGAAGCGGCGCCACCACACCCCGGCGATCTACCGTCGCCGCCGGGTGCTCGCCGCGCTGCTGCTGCTCAACTTCGTCGAGCTGATCGGCGTGGTCGTGGTCAGCCCCGGGTTCTGGATCAGCGTCTCGGTCACCGGGATGCTGCTGGTGGCGTACGTCGTACACCTGCGGCAGCGTGCCCTCGCCGAGCGCCGGCGGCGGCGCGCGGAGGCCCGGGAGGCGGCCTGGCTGGCCGCCCGGCAGGCCGAGGTGCGCCGCGAGCAGGCCCGCCGCGCCGCCGCCCGCCGGGAGGCCCAGCGCCGCCTGGCCGCCCAACGCGAGGCGGTCCGGCGTACGGCGATGGGCCTGGACCGCCCCGCCGACCTTCCGGCCGCCGCGGCCGGCGGCTCGGTCTCCTACCGCCGCACCGGCGGCCTCCGCGGCCGCCCCTACCAGTCCGGCCGAGGCTCCCACTCGGCCTGACCCGGCCGCCTCCGGTTGATCGACTCCGTTTGCGGGACGTTCCGGCATCCCGGCCCGCCTCGGACACCGCAACCTCCCGTCTGCCGAGTGGATCAAGGCTGGGTCGTCGGAGGGGCGATTCGCGGTCGAGGTGCTCGACCTGTTAGCCTTGTCGCCGGCCCGCCCGGTGAAAGCCGGGTGGGACCGACGCCGGTTCGCCGGCGGAGGGGCTGTGGCGCAGACCGGTAGCGCACCTCGTTCGCATCGAGGGGGTCAGGGGTTCAAATCCCCTCAGCTCCACCCCAGGTCAAAGGCCGTTTCCGCTAGTCGGAGACGGCCTTTTTCGATCTTGTACAGCAGTGAAGTACCGCAGCTCACAGGAACTGCTCGCCGAGCTGGCCAGCGTGTTCCTGGTGTCGCTGCTGATCTTCTCTACGCGAGCGCAGGGCAGTGGTGCAGATGGCCGGCAGGGGCAGGGTCGCGTCTGACGCCTCGGTCTTGGTTTCGCGGTGCAGGGGCTGCCGGCGGATGCGCTGGAGCTGGTAGGCCACCGACAGCTCGTTGGCGGCCAGGTCGACGTCCTCCCACCGCAGGCCCAGCACCTCGCCCCGGCGCAGCCCGAGGACCAGGATCAGCACGTACGCGGCGTAGAGCGGGTCGCCCTCGGCGCGGGCCGATTCCAGGAACTGGCGAACCTCGTCGACGGACCACGGCTTGTCCTTGCGCGCGCGGGGCTTGGCCACCCGAAGCAGTGCCGCCGGGTTGCGGGTCAGCAGCTCGTCCCGGACGGCGTTGTGCATGGCGGCGCGGAGCGTCGTCCAGGCGTCGCGGGCGGTCCGTTTCGGAGACGGTTCGCTGGCAGCAGCGGCCGGCGGCGCAGCACTTCCGCTTGTCCTCGGGTCGTACGGCGTCCTTGCCCTGTAGGCAGCACTGGCAGTAGACCGCAGCTGGTTGAGCCAGGTCTGCACGTCCCGAACCGTCAGCTTGTCCAGGCGGCGGGAACCCAGCTCGGACGCGATGTAGAGGCGGACGAACATGTCGTAGTTGGCCGCCGTCGTGGGGGCGAGGTTCGGCTCGACGACGTCGCGGAGCCACGAGTCGAGGTAGTCGGCGAGGGGTGGGCAGGCGGGTGACGACCGGGCGGGCCTTGGCCTGCTGGTGCAGTTTGATCCACTTGTCGTGGACGGCCTCGCGGGTCTTGCCGTAGACGTACTTGCGAGTGCGTTTGCCGTCGGGCTTGGTGACCCAGACGTAGGCGGCGAAGCCGTTACGGTACGGGAAGATCGAGCCTTCGCCGTTGGCGCGGGTGTGGGCGGGCATCAGGCGGCCTCCTGGCGTTCGACCTGTTCGCGGCTGTAGTCGTCGACCCATTCGGGGACGATGCGGCGTACTTGCCGTCCTTGATGGAGCGCAGCTCGCCGGTGGCGATCTTCATCTTGACCTTGGAGATGCCGAAGCCGAGCAGGACGGCGACCTCGCCAGTTGAGTACCAGCGCGGGGTGAGGTCATGGCTCATGTGGCGGCCCCGGTGAGCCAGGCTTCGTGGGCGAGTTCTTCCCGGCCGATGCGTCTGCTTTCGCGTCGCTGCCGCGCGGCGGTGTTGGCCAGGAGTGCGTCGCCTTCGGTGAGCCATCCGGAGCCGGCGTAGCTGAGAACGCCGACCATTGCTGTGTCGGTGGCGTCGTCGTCCTCGGTTCGGCGGTAGGTGGCGCGGGTATCGCGGAGCAGGCCGAAGGTGATGGAGTAGCGGCGGGCTTTGGTGAGGAAGTGGCCGCCGAAGCCGAGCATGTGGGCCCAACGGCGCAGCCCGCCGTAGACGTTGGGTTTGGTGTCAAGGCTGTCTTGACGGTTGCTGGCGGTTACGGCGCCGCTGGTCGTGTCGCTGTGGGTGGGCCTGCCGAGGTGCCAGCAGGCGTCGATGAGGCGGGCGAGGTGGTCGCCTTCCGGGTCGGCGTAGTCGTCGACGGTGGCCGGGGTGAGGCGGGTGAAGGAGTGGCCGGTCGCTTCGGTCGCCGTGGTGGCGTACTTGGCCAGGTAGGCGGCCACCTTGCCATCGGTCAGCTCATCGCTGGCGCTGTTGATACGCCGGACGTCGACCT
The DNA here is from genome assembly GCF_042650725.1 of Micromonospora sp. GCM10011541. NCBI lineage: Bacteria > Bacillati > Actinomycetota > Actinomycetes > Micromonosporales > Micromonosporaceae > Micromonospora > Micromonospora sp. GCM10011541. The sequence goes on along the minus strand of NZ_JBHSBP010000026.1, from coordinate 244,913 downwards.
GCTCGCCTCAGGCCACGACCCACCCGCTCGGCTGGTCGGGGTGCGGGGGTGTGGTGACGGTGATCCGGCGGGCGGCGGCATGGACGGCTTCCTCCAGGTCGTCAACGGTGATTCCGGCCGGCGGCGGCACGAGCGCGTCCAAGTCGTCGGGGTCGACGCCGTCGAGGCGCAGCAGGGCATGGAAGTGCACGGCCGCTCGGCGCTGCATCTCGGCGACCTTGCCGTGCGACACCCGTACGGGCGGCACCCAGCGGACCTTGCCGGAGGCGGTGACGACCCGAACGAGCGGGATGCCGCGTCGGCGGCAGAGCGCGGCGAGGTGGCGTTCGATCGCCTGCTTGGTGCGCCGCCACAGGTCGCCGGAGAAGTAGTTCCAGACAACCTGTCGTGGTCGTGGTCGTAGCAGTCCAGGCACAAGGGCTGGCCGCGCCGCGGATCGTCGGCGTCGTGGCGGGCGAAGCACGCCGCGCGCTGCCCGTGCGGGCAGGTGCCGGCGCTGCTGCGGGCGCGGCAGGGGGCGGGGCGGCAGTCGCAGCGCTGCCGGGTGGCGCAGGTGTGGCGGGGGACGTGCCGGTGGTGGACCGGGCCGAAGGACGGGGCGGTGAAGGTGGCGAAGACGACCGGGTGCTGGCCGACCGAGCGGGGACGCCCTTGCCGCCGGTCAGGCCGCAGCGGACCACTTGGTAGGCGTCGCCCTGGTAGGCCCAGGCGCAGTCCGGGCTCTGCGATTCGCGGCGGTTGCCGCACGCCTTGTAGAGCGTCTGGTCGGGCAGCTCGTCGGTGTGCTGCTCTGTCAAGACCCGGCCGGTGTCACGGTCGACGGCGGTGATGGTGCCGGTGAGGCGGATAGGGCGGGCGCAGCCGCCGGCGGGGCGGGTGTGCTCCAGCCAGCCGGAGAACTCCGGCGTGGCGGCGCGGTGCAGGGCTTGGGCGTCCCGGCCGACGGCGAGGCCAGGCCGGTACAGGGCGGGCGGGGTGAACACGACCGGAATTGAGCGTTTTGTGATCGTTGACATGCGATCCAGCGCTATACCACGACCGGGGTTTCTGAAAGCATCTGGGCGCTCAAGTCCCTCGCTGACGATGACGTCGCCATGGGTGGGTACCACATCGGCAGCCACCGGCCGAGTGGAAGCACGGGTGGCGGTGGGATTGCGGGCCGCCCGGCCACAGGAGGAGGGGATGCCTGGCGGTGATCACGCGCGGTTTCGGCGGCCGCAGACGTGACGACACCGATCTCCCGCCTTGTCAGTACCGCACGGACGACTTCAGCCTTGTCCTGCTCGGGAGACGGCACCGACTCTCCCCTTCGCTCTCGGCGCTTTGGCGTCATCCCCTTGAACCCGACGTGGGAGACCCGAAGTGCACACTGGCGAGCAGCTCGACCGCCTGGTGTTTCTGGCCGGCTGACACTTGCCGCGGCCACGCCCACTAACAACGCACCAGCTCCCAGCTTTGAAACACGGCCTACGACGAGGACCGCTCCCAAGCCCGCACCGCCCACGGCCCGCAGGCCATGGCCGCACTACCTGACCTCGCGATCGGTCAGGCTCTACGCCGGGCGCGGCGACCGGGATGTGGTGCCCGAGCACACGCAGTGGTGCCGCGAGCAGGTGGCCGCCCATGGCGGCGCCGTGGACGTGGTCAACCTCGGCGACGTCGACCACATCGGCGCCGCCATCGGCGGCTGCCGATGATCCGCACCTGGTTCCTTCAGCTGAAATCCGATCGATAGCACCACCATGGCGGTACCGCCGTCGTACGCGAGCCGCCCGGAGCCGCCGGCACCACGTGGGATTCCGTCGTCTCCCGGAGAATTCAGGCGCACAGGTCCAAAATCTCGACCAATGAAGCGCAGTGGTATTACCCAACCGACGGCCCGTTCACCTGAGGCTTGAGCGTGGAAACCCAATCTTCGTGATACGGGCAGTTTCACCACGTGGCGGCCACGTGTTCAGGCGGGCTGTCGCACCGCCGTCCCAAGAGCATTGTCGATCAGGTACCGCCAGCGTCCATCCGCGCCGCGGCGCACGACATCACTTGCCGAGCCTTCGAGGTGTACGTGCTCGCCGTCGGGACCTGTGCCATCAATTGACCAGTCTAGCACGATCTGGGCGATATCGCCGGCAACGAACACATGGCGCGCCTTGGCCTTCAGCGGCAGACCGAGACTGATATCGCGCTCGAGTTCGGCAGCGATCTCAGTGGGATCAGTGACGGGTCGCCCGTCTCTCGCGACGAGCACGACCCCCGGCTCGAACTGGGCCATCATTGCGCTGACCTTGCCGGAGTTAAATCGCTCAACCAGCGACGCGACGACGCCTTCGGGTTCAGTGGCGAGTGAATAGGACTCAGACATTTCGGCTCCCTGTTCGTGTTGGTTGAACGGTCCGGCCACAACTGGACGGCCTCGTCCAGTGGGCCTGAACCTTCTCAGCGGTCGGCGCGCGTTCAGACGCGTCGACGCGTGCTCAATGCCCATGCCCGGCTGTGTGCGACCGAGGGAATGCCGGGTCTAGAACGTCGGCATATTCCGGATGAGCATTCACGAATGCTGCGCCGAACGGACACGTGACGGTGGCGGTCTTTCCTTGCATGCGCAGCTCGTCGAGGACGCCGCCGATGAGCCTGGCGGCTACTCCCTTCCCCCGGAACTCGGGGAGCACGGATGTCGCCAACAGTACGACGCGGTTCCCGACCTTACTGTAGACGAGCCCAGCGGCTGTCCGGCCCGTTATCGCGGCCTCGTAGATGCCGAGCGCGCTGTTGTCGGTGATGACGAAGTCTTCCACGTCGGGCGCGGTGGCTCCAGACAGGTCCGAGCCACCCAAATCTTGCCGGGCACTGGTCAACGTGATCATGTCCTCGGCGTTGGCCGCCATTGTTGTCTCCTGAATCTCGCGTCTGGTCAGCGACCTAGGGGTGCCCAGTCAGGTCGGATGAAGTGGCAGGAGTTTCCTGCCTCGGACTATTGCGTAACCGACGTCGGAGACGTTGGCATCATCCGGGTTCGCCACGATTGACCGGATTCTTGGCGCTCACATCACCGGGAAGTCGTCCGTGCGGTACTGGCCGGGCGGGAGGTGGGTGTCGTCGCGTCTGCGGCCGCCGAAGCCGCGTGTGATCACTGCCATGCGCCCGTCCCCAAGTGGCCGGGCGGCCGCGATCCCGCTGCCACCCGTGCTTCCACTCGGCCGGTGGATGTCGATGTGGTACACGCCCATGACGTCATCGTCAGCGAGTGCCCCGGTGATGAGATTCTCCCCGGTGGGCACGTGGTCGCCCGCAATCCGGGATATATCAACTGGACCATCGCGTCCAGAATAGCCTGGCGTGGCACCGGTCGGCAAACCTCGCTGGCCATCGGTGGTTTAGAGCAGCAGCAGCGCGCCTAACGGTCGTGGCGGTGCGTCCTTATCTGGCGGATGCCTCCGAGTATAATGGACGATAGCGTCCATAGAGTGCGGTTAGAGATTGTTCCGAGTTGGTCGTTCGACATGTCGTAGCCGCTGCGAGATGGCGGCGGCCAGTGTCTTGCCCGATGTCAGGAGAATTCGATGGACCCTGTTCCCTCCGCTCGGGACGTTGTCGATGGCCAGCCGGTCGATGCGGTGGACATGATCGCCGCCCTGACCGCGGCACAGCTTGTGTTGCAAGACGGTGCAACGCAATCATTCACGGCGGGTGGTCGAACGACCTACGTCGACAGGGGCACACCGTCAGCTGGCGAGTGGTCTGTTACGGGTGACGGGACCTTCGCTTCATTCTGGCCGCCGACGTACCGGGCGGCGTACACGGTTCGGTGGATCGTCGAGGACGGAGTGCGGGTGGGCGTCAGCTTCACGGATACACGCCGGCACGGTATTCGGCGTTGTTATGACGTGGTTGGCGCACCGCTTCCGAGCGACGGCTAAATGCCGTCCGCCGGCTTCCCGCCGCCAGGCCGCTTCCGCTGGTCGGAGACGGCCTTTGTCGATCTTGCGCAGCAGCGGAGTACCGCACCGCCCCCGGCATGCAGGCCGGGGCCGGCGGGTCGTGCCGGGTCAGCTGGTGAAGTTGTCCCTCGTGTTCCTAGCGTCCTCCTGGACGTGCTCGCCGGGCTGCTTGCCCTCGGCCTCATCCCGACGCATCGCCCGCTCCGCCTGCGACCGCTCGTCCTGGTTCATGTCGCCCATTCGCGCCCTGGCCGGGCCGGCCACTTGCTCGACCTTGTCGTTCGCCCTCTCGAAGCTCATGTCGACTCCCTGTCGTGTCGGCGGACGGGGGCGCCGTCCGCCCTCCCGACCAGCGTCCCCGCCGGCCGGTGGGTGAAAACCCCTGGTCAGCTCCCGAACAGGAAGTCTTCGAGCAGCGACGATCGGCCGCGGTGCGGCTGGTCCAAGTAGCGGCGAAGGTGACGGGCGGCGCTGCAAGGGAGGGCCTTGCTGGTAGCCGTCACCGCCCGCTTCAAGATGTCGTTGCGGGTGTTGCTGCTTGAGCCTGATGTTGTCGCCGGTGCGGCCGTTTGCTGATACAAGTGCAGGGTAATGGGGCGGTCATGACAACCCCTGAGAATCGGCGGCAGGAGGAGCAAGCGCTCGAGACCGGCGAGGTGTATCAGGATGCCGAGGGACGCCGAACCACCGACCCGGGCGCCGCGGCTGCGCACGCACACAGCGAAGCCGACCGCAACGCCGAGCACCTGGAGCGTGGCGAGGTTGGTCCGGGCACCCCGGAGAAGTAGCTGCCAAGTGAGTCAGGACCTCGCCGGTTCGCTCCCCGGCTGGGCCGCCACCCCACCGGGGGTTCCCGGAACATCAAGGCCCGTGCTGGGCCGACTGACAGCAACGCCGACAGCATGGCCCTCACACCAGGTTCGACGCGAGCACGTTGTCGATGAACAGGCCGACCTGCCGACGGAGCCGGTCGACGCGCTCGGCCTGGTCGATGGTCTCGTTCATCCGCCCGATCGCATCTGACTTTCGCAGCCCACGTACGTAGAGCGAGCATTGCAGGTCGGCGCACATGTAGGTGCCGACGCTGTTGCCGTTGCGGCCGGCCGCCCCAGCGAGCGGTGCCGAGAAGAGCGCGACGCCCGAGGAGGCGTGCAGGGTCATGCACAGCGAGCACATCGTGCTCTTCGTGAGCGACTTCGCCGACTTCGCCGCCGCCCTCAGCACGATGCCGACCAGACGATCGCCGGCCTGGGTGACCAGGCAAGCGCGGTCGGGTGCCTTGGGATCGCGCCAGCCGAGGAAATCGAGGCGGTCGAAGTCAACCGTGGCGAGCGGCCCGGGCAGTGCGATCCGAGCCCGCTCGCCCCGAGTGCAGTTGACGAAGGACGCACGCAGTTCTGCCTCGGTGACCTGGTTCATGGGCCCGACGGTAATTGCGGGCACCCGCTCCGGCGAGGGATTAACGGCCAGGACGGGGACCAGGATGGCCGTGACCAGGGTCGGAAACCGCCGCCGGGGGCCGCCGGGCGCCGAGGCCGTGGGCTGGGGCGAGTCGCCCGGCTCGTCGTCCCGTTCCTGGGTGACCCGCGGCCGGACGTCTCGACCTGCGGCTGCTACTGGCGGTGCATGTCGGTGGATCCCAGGCGGCTGGTGCCGCCGTGTCCGTCCCTCTGCGGCGAGCGTGGTCTCTAGTCATCGTCGATGACTGGCTCAGCCCAAGCCGCGTGCACGAACTCCGATGTCCAGGAGAAGCCGTCCGACTCGCCAAGGAAAGCTTGACAGCGGCAGCGATCAGATGCTGCCCGGCGGGCACGATCGCGACGTGCTGCCGGACTCGCCTCGCGTGGCGGATCCGGTACCTCAGACCCTCGATGTCGACGACTCCGCACTCGTCGCCCGGTGCCTCCACCGAGGTCGACTCCACCGCCACCGACCAGCCTTCCTTGTCGGCCTTGTAGAGCCACACCTCGAAGGCACGCTGCTTGCCGTCCTGCTCTGACACCCGGGCGATGATCTCGATCGGATCCGTTCGGTTGTCCATCTTGTCCTCCGCCGCTCGGCCGAGAGTGCACCCTAGCGGTTCGGGGTGGTGCGGGCCGCCTGGTGAGGGGAGGTCACCCACGGGTCGGCGATCCGCCGGCGGGATGGCAGACTCCATTCATGCAGCAGCCACCTGCCATCACCCCGGAGACCGCCGACTGGACCTTCGTCATCACCGAGGGCTGCGCGGAGTGCGGCTTCTCCTCGCAGGACGTCGCATCGACCGGTGAGCGCCTGCGCGCCGCGATCCCGACCTGGCGGGCTGCCCTGGCCCGCAGCGACGCCGCAGTGCGCCCGGAGCCGACGGTCTGGTCCCCGGTGGAGTACGCCTGCCACGTCCGCGACACCTGCCGGATCTTCCGTGAGCGGCTGGAGCTGATGCTGCGGGAGGACGACCCGGTCTTCGCCAACTGGGACCAGGACGCGACCGCCGTCGAGGAGGACTACTTCCACCAGACCCCGGCCGTGGTTGCCGATCAGTTGGCCGCGGAGGCGGAGGCGACGGCGGCGGCGTTCGACGCCGTCCGGGCGGACCAGTGGGAGCGGCCGGGCCGGCGCAGCAACGGCTCGGTGTTCACGGTGCGCACCTTCGCGGTCTACTTCCTGCACGACATCGAGCACCACGTGCACGACGTCACCCGCTGAGGTCCTGGCTCCGCCTGTCGGCTCGTGCCGGCCGGTCAACGCCTTGGCGCACCCGGCCGGCACCCCGCCGTCAGTCGCAGGGCACCGACGGTACCGGTGACGGACAAGCCATCCGCCACGGCCTCAGGACAGCGGCAGCACCGCGGCGGTGCGGACCAGGTCGGCGTCGACGCTGAACCGCCCGGTGACCAGCGCCGGCGGGTCGGCGACCGGGGCGGCGTGGAGCCGGGCCGGCGCGATGCGGGCGATGAACGTCCCGGCGTCCGGGTCGAGGGTCACCCGGGCGTCGTGGAAGTCCAGCCAGGTGCCGACGACCGGGTGCCAGAGCTTGTAGACGGTCTCCTTGGCGCTGAACACCACCGCCGGCCAGGACACGCCGGTGGGCAGCCCGGCGAGGTCCGCCTCCTCCTCGGGCAGGCAGATCATCCGGCGTACCCCGGCATTGAGCTCGCGGTGCCGCTCGGCGTCCAGGCCGACCGACCGGATCTCGCCGGACCGGGCCGCGGCCGCCGCGCAGTAGCCGTGGGTGTGGGTGATGGCGCCGACCACGCCGGCCGGCCAGACCGGGGACCGGTCGGGCGCCGCGGGCACCGGCGCCGCCGGCAGCCCGAGCGCGGCCAGCGCCCGCCGGGCGCAGACCCGGCCCGCGGTGAAGTCGCGCCGGCGGCTCGGCACCGCGCGGTCGGACAGGCAGGTCAGCTCGGCGGGGAGCAGGTCGCCGGCCCAGTCGTCGGGACCGGCCACGGCCACCGCGACCGCCGGCGGCAGCAGGTCACGCACCACCCACCTCCTTCAGGTACGACCGCAGCCGCGCCATCTCGGCGCCGGAGCCGGTCGGTCGGCACCGGCAGGTCACCTCCACCGGGGCCATGACCGGTGAACGTACCGCAGTGATGTAACGCCGGAGAGTTGCGTGGCGCTGTTCGGGCGTCACCGGGGGGGACCGAGATCCACATTCGACGGCGGCGCGAGTCGAGTGCCGGCCGGGTTGTCCGGGCGAACTGAGGGGATATGGGATGACAGGTGGGGACGAATCCGGACCGCAGCCGGGCGAGCATACTCCGGTGACTCCCGACTGGACCTGTGGCACCTGCGGTGACGACTGGCCCTGCCACACCAAGCGGACCCGGCTGCTCGACGAGTACCGGGTCGACCGGGCCTCGCTGAGTGTCTATCTAGGATCGTGCCTCGCCGCCGCCAGCCAGGACCTGCGCGCCGCGCCGGTCTCGTCCCTTCAGGACCGGTTCATCGGGTGGGTGCCGCGGAATCCGCGGACCGCCTGACCTCCTCCACGTGGTGGCCGCCCCGGAGCGGCGGAACGGCCACCACGGGCGGTTCACCGGCGGCGGGGCCGCCGCGTCAGGGCGAAGCCGACCACCCCGGCCACCGCGGCGAGGATGCCGCCGGCCGTGGTCCAGACCCAGCGTGAACCGGGCTCGGGGAGCCAGCCGGTGAGGCTGCTCTCGTCCTCCGCCACGGGCTCGGCGGTCGGCTCGGTGGTCAGCACCGTCCCGGCGCGGTTGTTCGGCACCAGCGGCGCCGCCAGTTCCCCGTCGTCGTCGGACGCGCCGCCCTCGCCGTCCGCCGCGACCAGCAGGTCCACGTCGATCGGCAGGCCCAGATCCGGCTCCGGCAGGTCGACCACGGAGAGCCGGACGTAGTAGGTGCCCGGCAGCGGGTCGGCGGACCACGGTTCGGCCCACGGCCGGACCCGGCGCAGCGTGCAGCCGAGGGTCACGCTGGTCGCCGCCGCGGCCACGGTCGGGGTCTGGGCCCCGGCCGTGCAGGCCTGCCGGCGGCGCAGCCCGTCGAAGACGTCGACCGTCCAGGTGGAGCTGCCGCTGCGGCCCTTCGGAAAGGTGACCGTGGCGCTGACCTCGTGGACCTGCCCGGCCTCGGCCGGGAAGGCCCAGTAGAGGTGGTCACCGGTCGAGGCGCCGACCCGGACCGGCTGGCCGGCGGTGATCGCGGTGGCGGTGAGGAAGGACGTGCCCGCCTTGGTGACCGTCGCCGCGCCGGGCGAGGGGGTGGGCGTGGGGGCGGCCGAGGCGGCGGCCGGTGCGAGGGTCAGTCCGGCGGCGACCAGCGCCGCGGCGGACCTGAGCAGGGTACGCATCCTCAGTTCTCCCTCCAGGTGGCGACCCACCAGCGGGTGAGCAGCCCGGCGACCAGCCCGGTGAGCAGCCCGGCCAGGGTGAGCAGGAGCAGCAGGGCCCAGCCGCGGCCCAGGTCCGGACCGTCCGGGGCGGGGGACGAGGCGACCACGTCGACGGTCAGCTCCATCGGCATGCCGGGCGTGGCCTCGGTGCCGGGGCGGGGTGCGAAGGCGTTGCTGACCACCAGGCAGACCGTCTGCGCGGGTTGCGTACCGGTCGGCTCGGGCGTGGGCGTCGGGGTCTCCTCCGTCGCCGACCAGCGCAGGCCGGCGGAGATGACGTCGGTGCGTCCGCTGCCGGCGTCCACGCCCCGGACGATTTCCCGGCCGTCCGGCGCGGTGGCCCGCAACAGCACCCCGTAGTCCGGGTTGACCGGCCGATCCAGCGCCACGCTGACCGACGCCCGCAGCTCCTGTCCGGCCCGCACCGGCACCCGGTACCAGCGGTGCTCGGAGAACGCCTCCCGGTCGGTGTAGACGCCGGGGGCGAGCAGCGGGGCGGTCTCGCACTCCGCCGCGCCGCCGACCACCGTCGGGGTGGCCGTGTAGGTGTCCCGGGCCCGGTCCACCAGTTGCTTGATCCGGCCGGTCAGCTCGTCCGCGCTCTGCGCCGCCGTGTACGTCCCGCCGGTCGCTCCGGCGATGCAGAGCAGTTGCCGGCGTACCTTGTCGTCGGGGGCCAGGCCGAGGGTGTCGACCACCAGCCGGGTGCCCTGCGCGGCCAGTTCCCGGGCCACCTCGCACGGGTCCGGCGGGGCGCAGGTGTCCTCCCCGTCGGTGATCAGCACGATCCGGCGGGCGGTGGCGCCGACGCCGAGGTCCTGGGCGGCGGAGCGGAGCGCGAGCCCCACCGGGGTGAAGCCGGTCGGCCGCAGCGTGGCCACCGCCGCCTTCGCCTGGGCCCGGTCGACCGGGCCGACCGGCACGATCTGCTGGGTGTCCTGGCAGCCCTGCTTCTTGTCCTTGCCCCGGTAGGTCGCGCCGAGCACCCGGATGCCGAGCTGGGTCTCGTCCGGCAGCGCGTCGACCACCTCGTTGAACGCCTGCTGGGCGACCGAGATCCGGCTGCGCCCGTCGATGTCCCGGGCCCGCATCGAGCCGCTGACGTCGAGCACCAGCTCGACCTTGGGCGGCTCGGCCGGGGGCTCGGTGGTCTCGTCGTCGGCCGTGGCGGGCGCCGGACCGATCAGCGCGGTCGCGGCCAGCAGTCCCAACAGGACGGCCGCCGATCGTCTCTTGTTGATCACCGGGCGAAGTGTAGTGAGATCCACTTTAGATGATCATCCGGGTCGGCCCGCCGCGGCGACCGTCGCCGCCCGACCTGATGGAGGTGCCTCCGTACCCGACGAATTCGGAAGGTTCCTGTCGGATCACCCACGGTCAGCTGCCGGATGTGAACCATTCGGCCACTGGTGCATCCGTCGGAAATCTGACCCAACTCCAGCCGTTGTGAACGTGCTGGAGTGTGGTTAAGCTCTTCATGCGCGCCCCAATCGCCCGCTTCCCCCGTGGCAGGCGATCGGGGCGCGCTTCTCTGTGCCCGGTCCGCTGCGGCGGCTGTGCGGGCCGCGCCGCTCGGGCCTCAGATCCAGCGACCGTCCAGCCACATCCGGGCCGACCAGTCCGCGTACGGCAGCAGCCGGCCGACGAAGATCGGATAGAAGTACGCGAAGCAGAGCGCGACGAGCAGCACGTACGCGCCGGCGATGATCCCGCCGACCAGCCGCCGGTCGGAGACCTGCTCCGCCGCGGGCGCGGGCTCGGCGGTCGATCCGGCCGGCGAGATGATCGCGCCGAGCACGTAGACCACCGCCAGCACCAGGAACGGCAGCGCCGGCGCGGCGTAGAAGGAGAACATCGTCCGCCCGTCCAGGGCGAACCAGAACCAGGGCAGCAGGCCGGCGGCCACGCAGAGCAGGATCGCCCCGGCCCGCCAGTCCCGGCGGGCCGCCCCGAGCCAGACCGTCGCCACCAGCGCCGGCAGGAACGACCACCAGAGCAGCGGGGTGCCCAGCAGCAGGATCTCCGAGGCGCAGCTCGGCGCGCCGCAGGCCCCCTCACCCGACCAGTAGAAGGCGACCGGCCGGCCCAGCAGCAGCCACTGCCACGGCCAGGACTGGTACTTGTGCGGGTCGTCGAGCTGGGTGTGGAAGCCGTACGCGGCCCGGTGGTACTCCCACAGGTTGATCAGCGGGCCGATGACGGGGGCGTCGCTCAGGCCGGGGGTGTTCGGGTAACGGCTGGCCAGGCGGTAGTAGCCCTCGTCACCGAGCAGCCAGCCGGACCAGGTGACCAGGTAGGTGGCGACCATCAGCACGCCGGCCGCCAGCAGCCAGGGCAGCTCGTCGAGGAGCGCGTCCCGCCACGGGCGGCGTACCCCGGCGGAGCGACGGACCCCGACCTCCCAGAAGATCACCAGCAGCGCGAAGGCCGGCAGGAAGTAGATGCCGCTCCACTTGACCGAGCAGGCGCAGCCGAGCAGCACCCCGGCGAGCAGCCGCCACCACGGCCAGTTCCGCCAGCCCGCCGGTGGCCGGCCGGCCCGCCCCGGGCGGGACGGGTCCAGCCCCTCGTCCAGCGCGCGGGCCCAGCGGCGCCGCCGGGCGTCCCGGTCCAGCACCAGGGCGCCGAACGCGGCCAGCACGAAGAGCAGCAGGAAGATGTCGAGCAGGGCGGTGCGGGAGAGCACCAGGTGGAAGCCGTCCAGCGCGAGCAGCAGGCCGGCCGCGCAGCCCAGCGTGGTGGACCGGAACAGCCGCCGGCCGATCCGGACCAGCAGCAGCACCGACAGCGTTCCCGCGACGGCCGCCGCGAAGCGCCAGCCGAACTCGGGGGCGGTGGTCATCAGGTGCCCCGGGACGGAGATCTTCGTCTCGGCGTCCTGGTAGCCGAAGGCCCACTCGCCGAACCCGATCAGCCACTTCCCCAGCGGGGGGTGCACCACGTACGACGGGCCGTTGTCCTTGTAGTTCCACTCGACGCCCCGGTCGATCAGGCCGTACGCGTCGCGGGCGTAGTAGATCTCGTCGAAGATCTTGCCGTTGGGGCCGCTCAGGCCGACGAACCGGAGGATCGCCGCGATCAGCACGACCACCCCGGTGGCCAGCCAGGCGTGCCCGTCGAGCCGGGCGTCGACGGTGGCGAGCCGCCGCCGGACGATCGCCGGGACGCCGCGCCCGCCCGTCGCCGCGGACTCGTCGGCCGGGCCGGCGGCGGGGTGGCCGGTCGTCGTCCGGCCCGGCTCGGACCGGCCCGCGATCACGCTCTGTGCTGTCGACGCACTCGTCACCCGGCGATCGTAGGCTGCGAAGGTGCCCGGTGGTGCCTGTCGTTTCCGAGATTGGTACCGCCGTCGATGAAGGAGTGCCATTCGTGGGTGAAGTGTCCGAGATTGGGCGGCTGATTCTGCTCGGCGCGCCGCTGGGCAACCCGGCCGACGCCTCGGCCCGGTTCCGCGAGGTGCTCGCCACCGCCGACGTGGTCGCCGCCGAGGACACCCGGCGGCTCACCCGGCTCGCCCGGGACCTGGCCGTCACGGTCCCCGGCCGGATCGTCTCCTACTTCGAGGGGAACGAGGAGCGGCGTACCCCGGAACTGGTCGAGGTGCTCACCGCCGGGTACGTGGTCGCCCTGGTCACCGACGGCGGCATGCCCAGCGTCTCCGACCCCGGGTACCGGCTGGTCCGGGGCGCGCTCGACGCCGGCGTCCCGGTCACCGCCGCCCCCGGGCCCAGCGCGGTGACCACCGCCCTGGCACTGTCCGGGCTGCCCAGCGACCGGTTCTGCTTCGAGGGCTTCCTGCCCCGCTCACCGGGCGCCCGCCGGTCCCGGCTGCGGGCCCTGGCCGCCGAGGAACGCACCCTGGTGCTCTTCGAGGCTCCGCACCGGATCACCGCCGCCCTGGCCGACCTGGCCGCCGCCTTCGGCCCCGACCGGCCCGCCGCGCTCTGCCGGGAGCTGACCAAGACGTACGAGGAGGTGGTCCGCCGGCCGCTGGGCGAGCTGGCCGACTGGGCCGCCGAGGGCGAGCCCCGGGGCGAGATCACCCTGGTGGTGGCCGGCGCGCCGCCCGCCGCCGCGGTCCGGCCCGACGACGACACGCTCCGCGCGGCGGTCGCCGAGCGGGAGTCCGCCGGGCTGTCCCGGCGGGACGCCATCACCGAGGTCGCGACCGAGTACGGGTTGCGGCGCCGCGACGTCTACGGCGTCGTGCACGGCTGACCGACACCGGTCACCAGGCGGCCGCGAGGAAGCCCAGGGTGATCAGCAGCGGCCCGGTCAGCGACACCCCGACCGCCCAGTGGCGTCGCCGCGGGTCCCGCAGCCGGGTCGCGCCGGTCCACCGGGCGATCCCGGCGCCGCAGACCAGCACCAGCAGCAGGCCGAGCAGCCAGCGCAGGTGCCGGCCGGACCCGGTGTCCGCGTACGCGGTGCCACCGTCGGCCCGGATCATCCGCGCCGGCAGCGCCGTGCCGGTGCCGGTGCGCTCGGCGGGCACCCCGCTGACCCGGACCCCGTGCGCGACGAACCGGCCCCCATCGGCGAGGAAGATCCCCCGGCAGCGCTGGGTCAGCCCGCCGCCGGTGCAGTCGGCGATCACCACGGTGCCGCCCGTGGAATGGCCGACCGCCAGCCAGAGCGGCCCGGCGCTGACCCAGGCGAAGAAGGTGGCCAGCAGGCTCAGCGCCAGCAGCGCGGCCAGCGCCGGCAGCGGGTCCGGTGGGTGGGTGCGGCGGGGGGTGGCGCGCCGGACGGCCAGCCGATCCCGCACCGACCGGCGCCGGCGCGGCTCCTCGCGCAGCGGCGTGCCGTCCCAGTGCACCTCCTCGATCGGTCGCCAGCCGGCGTCGCCGTCGCCCGGCGTACCGGTGACGGGCTGGCGCCAGTGCCCGCGGCCCGGCTGGCGGACCGGGACCCGGCGCGGGACGGCGTCCACCGGCGCCCCGGTGGTCGGCTCCACGGTGGCGGGCGCCTCGGTCGGCTCGGCCGGCTCGACCGGGACCGCCCGGGGCTGCGGGGCGACGGACCCGGCGCGGGCCGGGCGCCGCTCGTCGCCGGCCGCCGGCCCGGAGGACGGTCCGTCCTGCTCCGGGGCCGCTGGTCTGCTGGTCACGACGTTCATTTGACACTGGTACGGCGAGGCGACCGGGCAGCTCAGGCCGCGTGTCGGCGACAAATCGGACGGGGTGTCGCCGTCCCGGGCCGACCGCCGCCACCCCGAGGCCCCTATTGATTCGCCGCCACCCCGTGACGGTCACTAGGCTTGCTGGTCATGAGTCACGTTCTCGCCGCGGTCGCCTGGCCCTACGCCAACGGCCCGCGCCACATCGGCCACGTATCCGGATTCGGCGTTCCCTCCGACGTCTTCGCCCGGTACATGCGGATGGCCGGTCACGACGTGCTCATGGTCTCCGGCACCGACGAGCACGGCACGCCGATCCAGGTGCAGGCCGACGCCGAGGGCGTCACCCCGCGCGAGCTGGCCGACCGGTACAACCGGGTGATCGTCGAGGACCTACACGGCCTCGGTCTGTCCTACGACCTGTTCACCCGCACCACCACCCGCAACCACTACGCGGTGGTGCAGGACCTGTTCGAGGGGATGTACCGCAACGGCTACATCGTCCCGAAGACCACCATGGGGGCGATCTCCCCGTCCACCGGCCGGACCCTGCCCGACCGGTACATCGAGGGCACCTGCCCGATCTGCGGGTACGACAGCGCCCGCGGCGACCAGTGCGACAACTGCGGCAACCAGCTCGACCCGATCGACCTGATCAACCCCAGGTCGAAGATCAACGGGGAGACCCCGAAGTTCGTCGAGACCGAGCACTTCTTCCTGGACCTGCCCGCCCTCGCCGACGCGCTGCGGCAGTGGCTGGACACCCGGGAGGGCTGGCGCCCCAACGTGCTGCGCTTCTCCCGGAACCTGCTCGACGACCTCCAGCCCCGGGCCATCACCCGCGACCTGGAGTGGGGCGTGCCGATCCCGCTGGACGGCTGGCGGGACCGCACCGACAAACGGATCTACGTCTGGTTCGACGCGGTGATCGGCTACCTGTCCGCCTCCATCGAGTGGGCCCGCCGCTCCGGCGACCCGGAGGCCTGGCGGAAGTGGTGGTCGACCGACGGGGAGGGCAAGGACGCCCTGGCCTACTACTTCATGGGCAAGGACAACATCGTCTTCCACTCGGTGATCTGGCCGGCGCTGCTCAGCGGCTACTCCGGCGAGGGCAGCCGGGACGGCGAGCCGGGCCAGCTCGGCCGGCTCAACCTCCCCACCGAGGTGGTCTCCAGCGAGTTCCTCACCATGGAGGGGCGGAAGTTCTCCTCGTCCCGCAAGGTCGTCATCTACGTCCGGGACTTCCTCGAGCGGTACGACGCCGACGCGCTGCGCTACTTCATCGCCGTCGCCGGCCCGGAGAGCAACGACACCGACTTCACCTGGGCCGAGTTCCTCCGCCGCAACAACGACGAGCTGGTCGCCGGCTGGGGCAACCTGGTCAACCGGTCCGTCTCGATGGCGGCGAAGAACTTCGGCGCCATCCCGCCGATCGACCCGGCCGGGCTCACCGAGGCCGACGAGGCGCTGCTCGCCACCGCCCGGGCCGGCTTCGCCGCCGTCGGCGACCTGATCGCCAAGCACCGGCAGAAGCAGGCCATCGGCGAGGCGATGAAGGTGGTCGCCGAGGCGAACCGGTACCTCTCCGAGCAGGCCCCGTGGAAGCTCAAGGGCGAGGCGGACAAGCCGCGGATGGGCACCATCCTGCACGTCGCCCTCCAGGTGGTCAGCGACGCCAACACGCTGCTCACCCCGTTCCTGCCGCACTCCGCGCAGCAGATCCACGAACTGCTCGGCGGCACCGGCGTGCACGCCCCGATGCCGGTGATCGAGCAGGTCGACGACCTCGACGGGGGGCCGTCGTATCCGGTGCTGACCGGCGACTACACCGTCGGCGCGCGCTGGGAGTCGGTACCGCTGGAGGCGGGCCGGCCCCTCGCCCCGCCGAAGCCCGTCTTCCGCAAGCTCGACCCGTCCATCGTCGACGAGGAGCTGGCCCGGCTCGCCGGCTGAGCCCGAAGCGACCATGGCCGCGGCCCCCGGGAAACCCGGGGGCCGCGGCCATGCCGGTCGCGGGTCAGGCGCGAGCCATCTGCGGCGCGCCGATGAACTCCATGATCGCCTGGTTGACCTCCGTCGGGTGCGTCCACGGCGTGCCGTGCGGCGCCCCCTTCAGGGTGACCAGCCGGACGTCGGACAGCATGTTCTGCAACCGCTGACCGGTCTTCGGATACGGCAGCACGTTGTCCTTGTCGCCCTGGATGATCAGCACCGGGACGTCAATCTTCGGCAGGTCGCCCCGGAAGTCGGTCAGCCAGGCGTCCACCGAGTCGTGGGTGCCCTTCGCCGACGCGTGCGCCCCGATCTGCCAGTGCGCCCGATGCGCCTCCTCGCTCACCCACTTGCCCTTGTTCTCGCTGTAGTTGAAGAACGTGTCGCAGAACTGGGTCAGGAAGGCGAACCGGTCGGCGATGATCGCCCTCTGGAAACCGTCGAACAGGCTCTTCTCGACACCCTCGGGATTGTCCGCGGTCTTCAGCAGGAACGGCGCCAACGGGGCCATCAGCACCGCCCGGTCCACCCGGTTCGAGCCGTACGCCCCCAGGTAGCGGGTCACCTCACCGGTACCCATGGAGTGGCCGACCAGGATCGCGTTGCGCAGGTCCAGCTCGGTCATCAGCACGTCGAGGTCGGCGCTGAAGGTGTCGTAGTCGTAGCCCATCGCCGGCTGGGCCGAGGTGCCGAACCCCCGCCGGTCGTACGTGATCACCCGGTAGCCCGCGGCCAGCAGGGGACCGCTCATCTTCTCCCAGGTCGCCCCGCTGAACGGAAAGCCGTGGATCAGCACCACCGGCTGCCCGGAGCCATGGTCCTCGTAGTACAGGTCGATGGGGGCGGAATTCTCCGTCCCCACGGTGATGAAGGGCATGGTCGTCTCCTGATGCGCGGCGTCGTGGACGTGCCGCGCATTCCCGGGCCGCCCTCCGTTATGCCACCGGGTACGGCAGGTCCACCACCCGGTCGTCGGCCACCTCCGCGCCCGGCCCCCAGGTCTCGTAGACGCCCCGTTCGTGACACTGTGCCCCGGTCGTCGCCACCGAGTCCGCAGCCGGCCGGCACAACCGCAACCGCAGCCAGCCCGCCTCCTCCCGGAGCACCAGGCAGGGCACCCCCCGCCAGCTCGCGTGCCGCAGCCGGCGGGCCGCCGCCTCCACCGGGTAGCGGGCCGCCCGGGTCATCGCCAGCACCCGGAACCCGCCGGGCTGGTCGGACACCGCCTCGTACTCGCCCCCGGCATGGGCGCCGACGAGCTGGGTGGAGCGCGGGGCGTCGCCGGTCGGTACGTACTCCTGGTCGGGGGAGAGGCCGGGCACCGCGGCGAGCAGGTGCCGCCACTGCGGGCCGACCATGCGCAGCCAGCCGCGCTGCTCCGCCTGATAGGTGTAGAGCACCACCTCCACCCCCTCCGCCGGGTAGGCGAGCAGGGTGGCGTTGGCCGGCATCGGCAGGTCCGCGAAGTCCCGGGTGATGAACTCCGGGATGAGCTGGGCGTTGCTCGGCACGAACCCGGTGCCCAGCACCGGCGGCCCGAGCCGGTCCCGGGGCGGCAGCGCGGTCAGCCCCCGGTGCGCCGCGCCGACCGGCACGTCGTAGTCCTCCGGGCCGGCGGCCCGCCAGCGCAGCGCGTACGCCACGTCGGTGCCGTCCCGGCCGCCCTCGCCGTCACCCCGCAGCACGGCCATCCCGGCCGGCGTCCGCAGGTGCGCGACGTCGTGCTCCCGGTAGCAGAAGCCGTGCGGCAGCCAGCCCCGCACGTACCCGCCGAGCTGGCGGGCGGAGAGCACCTTGACCATCCGGGTGCCGGGCCGGATCACCGCCGAGGCGCGGACCGCCGCGAGCACCGGGTCGCCGGCCGCGGCCGGCTGCTGGCTGAGCTGGTGCACCTGCGCCCAGCCCCGCTCCCGGTGCACCGGCATCAGCAGCGGCGAGTCCGCCTCCTCGGTCGGCTCGGTCCCCCCGTGCACCGCCGTCACCTCGGTGACGTGGACGAACTTCCGCCAGGGGTGGGTGGCGCCGGGCCGGGGCGCCCACTCGAAACCGGGCGCCTCGTCCGCGCTGAACAGCTCGTACGCCGCGCCCCGGGCGATCTCCTCCGCCGGATGGACGCGGCCGTCGTACGTCACGTGCAGCCCGGCCCGCTCCGACGCGGTACCGCTGGCCTGGGGGGTGACGGTCACCACCGGGACGCTAAGCGTGACAGGTGTTGTCCGCGTGAACAGTCGGTGGCGGTCCGGAAACGCGGCGGCGGGTCGGTGTGTGATGCTGGCCGCGATGAGCGAGCAGACCGAATCCCGTAAGCAGCGCGCGGCCCGCCGGGCCGGGGAGTTCCCGCCCGCCCCGGAGGCGCTGCCCCGGCCCGTGCTGGACAGCCACACCCACCTGGACATCACCGTCAGCGAGGCCGGCGTGCCCGGGGGACCCGCCGCCGACCCGGCCGCCGCCGCGATCGAGGTGGCCGCCGCCGTCGGCGTGGACCGGCTGGTCCAGGTCGGTGTGGACGTGGACTCGTCCGCCTGGGGCGCCGACGTCGCCGAGAAGTACCCGGCCGTGCTGGCCACCGTGGCGCTGCACCCGAACGAGGCGCCCCGCCTGGCCGACCTGGACGAGGCGCTGCGCCAGATCGAGGCCCTCGCGGCCCGGGACCGGGTTCGCGGCGTCGGCGAGACCGGGATGGACTTCTACCGCACCGGCGACGAGGGGCGGTCGGCGCAGGAGGAGAGCTTCCGCGCGCACATCGCCGTCGCCAAGCGGTACGGCAAGGCGCTGGTCATCCACGACCGGGACGCGCACGCCGAGGTGCTGCGCATCCTCGACGACGAGGGCAGTCCCGACACCGTGGTGCTGCACTGCTTCTCCGGCGACGCCGAGTTCGCCGCCGAGTGCGTCCGCCGGGGCTACCTGCTCAGCTTCGCCGGCACGGTCACCTTCGGCAGCGCCGGGGCGCTGCGGGAGGCCGCCGCGCTCACCCCGCTCGACCAGATCCTGGTGGAGACCGACGCGCCGTACCTGACCCCGATGCCGCACCGGGGACGGCCCAACGCGTCGTACCTGATCCCGCTGACGGTCCGGTCGCTCGCCGCGACCACCGGCGCGGACCTGGACGAGCTCTGCGCGGCGATCTCGGCGACCGGCGACCGCGTCTTCGGCCCGTGGTGAGCGGGCCGGAACCCGCCGCTACGCTGCGGAGCATGACCGGTCTCCTCGGCCCGGCGGAGATCCGGGAACTCGCCGCCCGCCTCGGCGTCGCCCCCACCAAGAAGCTCGGCCAGAACTTCGTGCACGACCCGAACACGGTCCGCCGGATCGTCACCACCGCTGGGCTCGCCCCGGACGACGTGGCGCTGGAGGTCGGCCCCGGCCTCGGCTCGCTCACCCTGGCCCTGCTCCCGGTCGCCGCGCACGTGCACGCCGTGGAGATCGACCCGACGCTGGCCGGCGCGCTGCCGGCGACCGCCGAGCGGTTCGCCGGCCCGGACGCCGCCCGGCTCACCGTGCACCAGGCCGACGCGCTGCGCGTCCGTGCGGCCGACCTGGCCGAACCGGCGCCCACCGCGCTGGTGGCCAACCTGCCGTACAACGTCGCGGTGCCGGTGGTGCTGCACCTCCTCGCCGAGCTGCCCACCCTTCGGCACGGCCTGGTGATGGTGCAGAAGGAGGTCGCCGACCGGCTCGTCGCCGGTCCCGGCTCCAAGGTGTACGGCATCCCGTCGGTCAAGCTCGCCTGGTACGCCCGGTCTCGGGCCGCCGGCAAGGTCCCGCCGAACGTGTTCTGGCCGGTGCCGAACGTCGACTCCGGCCTGGTCGCCTTCACCCGCCGCGAGCCGCCCCGCCCCGACGTACCCCGGGAGCGGGTCTTCGCGGTGGTGGACGCGGCGTTCGCGCAGCGCCGCAAGACCCTGCGGGCCGCCCTCGCGGGCTGGGCCGGCGGGGCCGACCGGGCCGCCGCCGCGCTCATCGCCGCCGGTGTCGACCCCGGTGCCCGCGGGGAGTCACTCACCGTCGAGCAGTTCGCCGCCATCGCCGCGTCGGCCCCGACCGCCGTACCCGCCGCGCAGTAGGCTGGCGCCGTTGTCCGACCCCGCCGAGGAGCTGACCGTGGAGAAGCCGTTCGAGACTCGCCTGCGCGGACGGGACCTCGTCCCGTGACCGAGGCCTGGCGACCGGACGACGAGGACGAGCAGCGGCGGCGCGGGGCCAGCGGGCCGGTCAAGGTCCGGGTGCCGGCCAAGGTCAACCTGCACCTCGGGGTCGGTCCGTTGCGCCGCGACGGCTACCACGAGCTGAACACCGTCTACCACGCGATCTCGATCTACGACGAGCTGACCGCGCGGCGGGGCGACACCCTCGCCCTGACCATGGAGGGGGAGGGGGCCGGCGAGCTGGCCCTGGACGACACCAACCTGGTGATCCGGGCCGCCCATGCCCTCGCCGGGTACGCCGGCGTCGTGCCGCACGCCCGGCTGCACCTGCGCAAGCAGATCCCGCTGGCCGGCGGGCTGGCCGGCGGCAGCGCCGACGCGGCCGCCGCCCTGGTCGCCTGCGACGCCCTCTGGGGCACCGGACTGTCCCGCGACGAGCTGGCCGGCATCGCCGCCGACCTCGGCTCCGACGTGCCCTTCCTGATCCACGGCGGCACCGCGCTCGGCACCGGCCGGGGCGAGGCGGTCAGCCCGGTGCTGGCCCGCGCCACCTCCTGGCACTGGGTGGTGGCGGTCGCCGACGGCGGCCTCTCCACCCCCGCCGCCTATCTGGAGCTGGACCGGCTCCGCGACGCCGGCACCGCGGGCGAGCCGCTGGGCAGCACCGACGGGCTGCTCGGCGCGCTGCGCCAGCGCGACCCGCGGGTGCTCGCCGCCGCCCTCGGCAACGACCTGCAGGACGCTGCGCTGAGCATGCGCCCGGCGCTGGCCGACACCCTGAAGGCGGGGGAGGCGGCCGGGGCGCTCGCCGGCATCGTCTCCGGCTCCGGTCCGACCTGCGTCTTCCTCGCCGCCGACGAGGCCCACGCCGGCCGGATCGCCGCCGAGCTGGAGGCCGCCGAGGTGTGCCGGGAGGCCCGGGTCGCGCACGGCCCGGTGGCCGGAGCACGCATCGTCTGAGCCGAGCCCCCCCCGGCCCCGCGATCAAGGGGCCGGGCGCGCCGCCAGCACCGCACGCTGCCGCCGGGACGGAACAAGTGGGCGCCCGGGCCGGTTGACCCCCCGGAGGGCCCGGCGCCCGGCCGGACGGCCAGGTGCCCGCGTACCCTGAAACGTCGCAGGCGTCCCAGGTGCCACCCCGGCACCGGGACGCCTTGATCATGGGAGGTAGGTGAGGTCGTGGCCAACATCGTCAACCTGGACCGGGTGTCCAAGGGGTACGGCGCCGCCGGGCCGCTGCTCACCGACGTCTCGCTCGGCCTCGACGACGCCGACCGGATCGGCGTGGTCGGCCTCAACGGCGCCGGCAAGTCCACCCTGCTGCGGCTGCTCACCAAGCAGGAGGAACCCGACGACGGCCGGGTCACCCACCGCCGTGACCTGCGCGTGCTCTGGCTGCCGCAGAGCCTCACCCTGGCCCCCGACGCCACCGTCCGGGACGTGGTGCTCGGCACCGCCTGGCTCGACCAGAGCATGGGCGCCGAGCACGAGTGGGCCGGCGACGCCGGCGTCCGGGCCATCCTCGACGGCCTCGGCATGCCCCACCTCGGCCTCGACCAGCCGGTCGGCCCGATGTCCGGCGGCGAGCGCCGCCGGGTCGCCCTCGCCGCGCTGCTGGTCCGCGAGTCCGACCTGCTGATCCTCGACGAGCCCACCAACCACCTCGACGTCGGCGGCGTCGACTGGCTGGCCAGGCACCTGGTCGGCCGCAAGGGCGCGCTCGTCGTGGTCACCCACGACCGGTGGTTCCTGGACGCGGTCTGCACCACCACCTGGGAGGTCGCCGACCAGGCCGTCCGGGCGTACGAGGGTGGCTTCGCCGCCTGGACCCTCGCCCGGGCCGAGCGCGAACGGGTCGCCGCCGCCACCGAGGCCCGCCGGCAGAACCTGCTCCGCAAGGAGATCGCCTGGCTGCGTCGCGGCCCGCCCGCCCGCACCTCCAAGCCGCGGTTCCGCATCGACGCGGCCAACGCGCTGATCGCCGACGTGCCGGAGGCGCGCGACACGATGTCGCTGCAACGGCTCGCCACCGCCCGGCTCGGCAAGCAGGTGTACGACCTGGAAGACGTCACCCTGCACGTCGGCCCGAAGGAGATTCTGCACGACACCACCTGGCAGGTCGGCCCCGGCGACCGGATCGCCGTCCTCGGTCGCAACGGCGCCGGCAAGACGACCCTGCTGCGGCTGCTGGCCGGGGTGACCCGCCCCGACGGCGGCCGGTTCGCCACCGGCTCGACCGTCAAGCCGGCCTTCCTCTCCCAGGAACTGGCCGAGCTCCCCGGACACCTGCGGGTCCTCGAAGCCGTCGAGGAGGTCGCCCGCCGGGTCCAGCTCGGCGACCGGGAGATCTCCGCCGCCCAGCTCGCCGAGATCTTCGGCTTCGACGACCGGCGGCTCTGGACCCCGGTCAGCGACCTCTCCGGCGGCGAACGCCGGCGGCTGCAGATGCTGCGGCTGCTCGCCGGCGAGCCGAACGTGCTGCTCTTCGACGAGCCCACCAACGACCTGGACACCGACACCCTCGCCGCGCTGGAGGACCTGCTCGACTCCTGGCCCGGCACGATCATCGTGGCCAGCCACGACCGGTACCTGATCGAGCGGGTCACCGACTCCGTCTACGGCATGTTCGGCGACGGACGGCTGGTGCACCTGCCCGGCGGGGTCGACGAGTACCTGGCCCGGTCCGCCGCCCGCGGCGGCCCGGCGCCCGCCGACCTCACCCCGGCCGCGGCCGCCCCGGCCCGAGACGGCATGTCCGCCGCCGAGGTCCGGGTGGCGAAGAAGGAGCTGAGCCGGCTGGAACGGCAGGTCGGCAAGCTCGAGCAGAAGGAGGCCGCTCTGCTCGACCAGCTCGCCGCCAACGCCACCGACTACGCCAAGGTCGCCGAGCTGGACGCCCAGCTCAAGGAGCTGCGGGCCGAGCGGGAGCGCACCGAGGAGGCCTGGCTCGCCCTCGCCGAGGAGCTGCCGGCCGGCTGACCCCGGCACCGGTGGGGGGTGTGCGGCGTCACTCCCGGCCGTGCGGGACAATCGTCGCCGACCCCTCACCCGAACGGTCTTGGAGACTCAGACATGGCCCACACCCCCGTCAACCACCCCGCGCGGCCGATCTACCGGGCGATCGGCGGGCTCGTTGGTCTGTACTTCGTGGTCTTCGGCGTGCTCGGCATCATCGCGAGCGCCGGCAACGACGTCCTCGCCCGGAACGACACCACCGTCCTCGGCCAGGGCACCAACACCGGCTTCTCGCTGCTCGCCGTCCTGCTCGGGATCGTGATCCTGGCCGGCACCGTCATCGGCCGCAACCTGGACGTGGCGATCAACCAGTGGCTGGCGTACGTGCTGATGGTCCTCGGCCTGGCCGAGCTGGCCGTCATCCGGACCGACGCGAACATCTTCAACTTCTCCATCGCCACCGTGATCGTGACGCTCGTCCTCTCCCTCGTCCTGCTGATGGTCGGCATGTACGGCAAGGTCGGCAGCAACGAGGAGAAGGAGGCCTGGGAGAAGGCCCGGCTCGTCCTCTAGAACTTCCGCGCTCGAAGGCCCGGCCGGTTGCCGGGCCTTCGGCGTTTTCGGGGACAAGCCCCTCCCGGTCAAGTGACAATGTGGCGAAATCGGTCACATGGCTGGAGGAGCTCATGCCGCACTTTCCGGTGAACCATCCCGCCCGGCCGCTCTACCGGGTCCTCTCCGGGCTCATCGGGCTCTACATCCTGGTCTTCGGCGTGTACGGGGTGGCCCAGACCTGGGGTGACCCGCTCTTCGACCGCAGCTCGAACTACGCCCTCGGACTCCGCACCAACCTGGCGTTCTCGCTGGTCTCCGTGATCTTCGGCATCTTCCTGATCATCGGGGCGTCCCGCCGCGGCAACCTCGGCCACTACATGAACCTCACCGCTGGGGTGGTCTTCCTCGTCACCGCCATCCTGATGATGGCCGTGCTGCAGACCTCGGCGAACTTCCTCAACTTCTCGATGTCCACCGTCATCGTGTCGCTGCTGTTCGGGCTGATCCTGCTGGCCACCGGCCTCTATGACAAGGTCGGCACCGAGGAGCACGCCGAGGCCGAGCGCCGCCGCCGCAACCACTCCATCTCCGAGGCCGGTGCCCGCTGACCCCGCCCCCTGATCAGCCCGGCTTGCGGACCGTGATCAGGCCCGGCTTGGCCTCCAGGTGCGACAACCCGTTCCAGGCCAGGTTGACCAGGTGCGCGGCGACCGTCTCCTTGCGCGGCTTGCGCACCTCCAGCCACCAGCGGCCGGTCAACGCCACCATGCCCACCAGCGCCTGCGAGTAGAGCTCCGCCAGCTTCGGGTCGTACCCCCGGCTGGAGAACTCCGCGCCCAGGATGTGCTCCACCTGGTGCGCCACGTCGTTCATCACGCTGCTGAAGTTGCCCGTCGCCGACATCAGCGGCGACTCCCGGACCAGCACCCGGAAGCCGCTGGTCTCCTCCTCGATGTAGGTCAGCAGCGTCAACGCCGCCTGCTCAAGCAGCTCCCGCGGGTGCCCCGCGGTCAACGCGTTCGTGATCCGGTCCAGCAGCGAGCGGACCTCCCGGTCCACCACCACCGCGTACAGCCCCTCCTTGCCGCCGAAATGCTCGTACACCACCGGCTTGGAGACCTTGGCCCGGGCGGCCACCTCCTCGATCGACGTGGCGTCGAAACCCCGCTCGGCGAAGATCTGCCGGGCAATCGCGATCAACTGCTCGCGGCGCTGCGTCGCGGACATCCGTACCCGGGAGGAGGACTTCGCCGCCGGGACGGCCCGTCGCCGCGCGGCGCTGGCATTGTTGCCGGGAACCTCGGTCATCTCGTCACCTCGCTCCCGCTCGGTGACGCCCTGCCGTGGGATCTGGTGCTCACGTCGTCACCGCGCCGGCCCGGTGGCCCGCGCCCTGGCGGTACCGGACCTGCCGGCGGTGTGGAAGCTCGATCACCCGGCCATCCTGCCAGGTGGGTGCGCCACCCACCGACCGGTTTCACCGCTCGGGCCGCCCCGACCCGGCCGTGGGACGTCCGGACCGGACCGGCTTCGCCGTGCCGCGCTCGAACCCGAGCAGCTTGGCGGTGATCCGTTCCGGCTTCGGCCAGCGCACCGCCCAGGCGGCGCCGGTCTTCTCCAGCAGCCAGATCACCCGCGCCGACATGTCGAGCTGACCGCGCAGCACCCCGTGCCGGGCGCTGGTCGGCTCGGCGTGGTGCAGGTTGTGCCAGCTCTCCCCGAACGACAGCACTGCCAGCGGCCAGAAGTTCGACGCCCGGTCGCCCTGCCGTACCGCGAACGGGCGCTCGCCGTAGACGTGGCAGACCGAGTTGATCGACCAGGTGACGTGGTGCAGCAGCGCGATCCGGACCAGCCCACCCCAGAAGAGGGCGGTGAGCGCGCCCGACCAGGACCAGGTCAGCAGCCCGCCCATCGCCGCCGGACCGAGCAGCGAGACCACCACCAGCAGCGGGAAGAGCCGGTCGACCCGCCGGGTCGCCGGGTCCGCGAGCAGGTCCGGGGCGAACCGCTCCCGGTTGGAGAGCTCCCGGTTGAACAGCCAGCCGACGTGGGCGTGGAACAGGCCCTTGGCCAGCCCGCCGACGCTCTCCCCGAACCGCCACGGCGAGTGCGGGTCACCCTCCAGGTCGGAGAAGGCGTGGTGGCGGCGATGGTCGGCCACCCACTGGATGATCTCGCCCTGCACGGCGAACGAGCCGGCGACCGCCAACGCCACCCGCAGCCACGGTTTGGCCTTGAAGGAGCCGTGGGTGAAGTAGCGGTGGTAGCCGACGGTGATGCCGAGCCCGGACAGCACGTACCAGAAGCCGGCCACGGCGATGTCGGTCCAGCTAAGCCAGCCGCCCCAGGCGACCGGCACGGCGGCGAGCAGGGCGAGGAACGGGACGACCACGAAGGCCCAGAGGGCGACCAGGATGCCCCGGGACTGGTGGCCCTGGGTCAGCGGCTTCGGACCGGTGGCGTTCGGGTCGGTGAGGGCGGTCGACATGGCACCTCCCAGCGGGGACGGGTTACGCCCATGTCACCGTAACCGGGAGCCTGCTAGATCACCCGGGAGAGAGTGGATCGTGAATGGAGCAGGCGAAGGCGCGTGTGTCGCGTACGAGTGGGGTCTGGATGGAAGACGTGGTGGATGGCCTGGTGGCGACCGGGCGCCACGATGCGAGCGTCCAGGGGCTGACGCCGAGGCGCTAAGCTGTGGAAGACCGTTCGGCCGTGGTGTAATTGGCAACACCCGGGTCTTTGGTACCCGTGTTTCAGGTTCGAACCCTGGCGGCCGAGCTTTCCTACTCCGTCCGGATGCTGTCTGACTGGGGTAACGGGCGAGCGTTCCGAGCCGCGTGGTTAGCATGGCCGCGAGACTGTCGCCGTCCCGACGGGAGCCACGTCGTGCCCCAGCCCCACCTCCGCACCGTTGTCGTGCTCGCCGCCGGTGAGGGCAAGCGGATGAAGTCGTCCCTGCCCAAGGTGCTGCACCCGCTGCTCGGTCGTACCCTCCTGGGCCACGTGCTGGCCGCGGCCGCGCCGCTGCGCGCGGACCGCACCGTGGTGGTGGTCGGGCACGGCGCCGACCAGGTCCGCGCCCACCTGGCCGAGATCGCCCCGTTTGCCACCCCGGTGCTCCAGGCGCAGCAGCTCGGCACCGGGCACGCCGTGCGGATCGCGCTGGACGCGGTGCCGGACGCCGCCGGCACCGTCGTGGTGATCAACGGGGACGTGCCGCTGCTGCGGCCGGAGACCGTCGCAGCTCTCGTCGAGGCGCACGAGGGCGCGGGCGCCGCGGCGACCGTGCTCGCCGCCGAGGTGCCCGACCCGACCGGCCTGGGCCGGATCGTGCGGGACGCCGACGGCCGGCTGGCGCAGATCGTCGAGGAGCGCGACGCGACCCCGGAACAGCGGGCGCTGCGGGAGATCAACGCCGGCATCTACGCCTTCGACGTGGCGCGGCTGCGCGACGCGCTGGGCAAGCTCTCCACCGACAACGACCAGGGCGAGGAGTACCTGACCGACGTCTTCGGCCTGCTCCGCGACGCCGGTGAGCCGGTGGCGGTGTACTGCGCCGCGGACCACGTGGAGACGCTGGGCTGCAACGACCGGGTGGAGCTGGCCGCGCTGCGCCGGCTGCTCCGGGACCGGGTCAACGAGGGCTGGATGCGCAGCGGGGTGAGCATCCTCGACCCGCACACCACCTGGATCGACGTGACGGTGACCGTCGAGCGGGACGCGGTGCTCGACCAGAACACCCAGCTCCAGGGTGCGACGGCGGTCGGTGCCGGCGCGGTGGTCGGGCCGGACGTGACGCTGATCGACACCACCGTGGGCGAGGGCGCGACGGTGCTGCGCAGCCACGCGGTGGGCGCCGAGGTCGGCCCGCAGGCCACCGTCGGGCCGTACGCGTACCTGCGGCCGGAGTCGCGGCTGGCCCGCAAGGCCAAGGTGGGCACGTTCGTGGAGACGAAGAAGGCCACGATCGGCGAGGGCTCCAAGGTGCCGCACCTGTCGTACGTCGGCGACGCCACCATCGGCGAGCACAGCAACATCGGCGCGGCGACGGTCTTCGTCAACTACGACGGGGTGAGGAAGCACCACACCACCATCGGCAGCCACGCCCGTACCGGAGCGGACAACATGTTCGTCGCGCCGGTCGAGGTGGGCGACGGGGCGTACACGGCGGCCGGCTCGGTGATCATCGCGGACGTGCCGCCGGGCGCGATGGCGGTGGCCCGGGGCCAGCAGCGCAACGTCGAGGGTTGGGTGCTGCGCAAGCGGGCCGGTACGCCGGCCGCCGAGGCCGCCCAGCGGGCCCGCGAGGGTGCGTCGGGCGGGGCCGCCGCCGCAAGTGAAGGTGAGCCAATCCACGGGAGTGCGGAGACCGTGGGAGGACCGCTGAACGCGGGGGATACTGCAACCGAATAGTCCCCGGCTCCACCGCCGCCGGGAAACACCGACAAACGGGAGCAGACGGGCCCATGGGCAGCATCGTCGCCGAAAACCGCAAGAGCCTGATGCTCTTCTCCGGACGCGGCTTTCCGGAGTTGGCCAAGGAGATCGGTGAGGTGCTCGGCGTGGCGCCGACCCCCTCCGACGCCTACGACTTCGCCAACGGCGAGATCTTCGTCCGGTTCAAGGACTCGGTACGTGGTTCGGACGCCTTCGTGGTGCAGTCCGTGACGCACGGGGTCAACACCTGGGTCATGGAGACCCTGATCATGATCGACGCGCTGAAGCGCGGTTCGGCCAAGCGGATCACCGTGGTGCTGCCGTTCTACCCGTACTCGCGGCAGGACAAGAAGCACCGCGGCCGGGAGCCGATCTCGGCCCGGCTGGTGGCCGACCTGCTCAAGACCGCCGGGGCGAACCGGATCCTCACGGTCGACCTGCACACCGCGCAGATCCAGGGCTTCTTCGACGGCCCGGTGGACCACCTGTTCGCGATGGACGTGCTCGCCGAGTACGTCGAGCGCAAGTACGCGGGCCGGCCGATGACCGTGGTGGCGCCGGATTCGGGCCGGGTGCGGGTGGCGGAGCGTTGGACCGACCGGCTGGGCGGTTGCCCGCTCGCGTTCATCCACAAGACCCGCGACCCGCTGAAGCCCAACCAGGTGGTGGCGAACCGGGTGGTCGGTGAGGTCGAGGGCCGGGTCTGCCTGATCGTCGACGACATGATCGACACGGGTGGCACGATCAGCAGGGCCGCCGACATCCTCAAGGACTCCGGCGCGGCCGAGATCGTCGTCGCGGCCACCCACGCGCTGCTCTCCGACCCGGCGACCGAGCGGCTGAAGAACAGCCCGATCAGCGAGGTCGTGGTGACGAACACCCTGCCGATCACGCCGGAGAAGCAGCTCGACAAGCTCACCGTGCTGTCGATCGCGCCGCTGCTGGCCCGGGCGATCCGGGAGGTCTTCGACGACGGTTCGGTGACCACCCTCTTCGGTGGCCTGAGCTGATCTTCCGCGCCGCGGCGAGCGGCGTGTCGCGGTGCCGTTCCCGTCGGCCCTCCGGTCGACGGGAACGGGGACATGGGGACTGCCGGAAGGCTCGGAATTCCCTCGGGTAGACTGGTGCGGTTGCCACGGCGAGGGTGCCCGGCGGGTCGCTGAAAAGCACCGCACGGAGGCGCCGTCATCGACGCGGTGCTCCGGGCAGTCGTTCATGACGCATGAGCCCCAGCGAGCCCCTCGCCCAGCACCGCCAGACGACAAGCCGCCGCAGCGAAGCATCAGGAGTTTCCCCGTGTCCGAGGTAAAGATCAGCGCCGAGCCCCGTACCGAGTTCGGCAAGGGTGGTGCCCGTCGTACCCGCCGGGCCGGCAAGGTGCCCGCCGTGCTGTACGGCCACGGCGAGAAGCCCAAGCACATCGCGCTGCCGGCGCGTGAGTTCGCCGCCGCCATCCGCAAGGGTGGCGCCAACCAGCTCTTCGCGATCGAGGTGAGCGACGGCACCCAGGTGCTGGCGCTGCCGAAGGCGATCCAGCGTGACCCGATCAAGGACACCTTCGAGCACGTCGACCTGCTGCTGGTCCGCCGCGGCGAGAAGGTCACCGTCGAGGTCCCGGTCCAGCTGACCGGCGAGGCCGCGAGGGACACCCTGATCGTGCACGACCACGACACCCTCTCGGTGACCGCCGACGCCACCAGGGTGCCGGACCACCTGGAGGCCTCGATCGAGGGCGCCGTGCCGGGCGTCCAGGTCACCGCCGCGGACGTCGAGCTGCCGGCCGGCGTCGAACTGGCCACCGACCCGGAGATGCCGGTCGCCACGGTGACCGCCGCGCCGACCGCCGAGCAGCTCGAGGCGACCCTCCCCGAGGTCGAGGAGGCCGCCGAGGAGGCCGAGGCCGAGGTCGGCGAGGAGACCACCGCCGCCGAGGGTGCCGAGACGCCGGCCGCCGAGGGCGCGGCGGCCCCGGCCGGGGCGAAGACCGAGGCCTGATCGGTCCGCAAGCTGTGCGACAGGCGCTCCCGGGTTTCGGGGGCGCCTGTCGGCGTATCGGGACGGCCGCCGGGTGACGGCGGCGCGGGAGGGGCGTGGCGTGACGGACGAGACGGGGCCGTGGCTGGTGGTCGGCCTGGGCAACCCCGGTCGGGAGTACGCGGGTAACCGGCACAACGTCGGCTTCATGGTGGCCGAGCTGCTCGCCGGCCGGGTGGGTGGCAGGTTCGGCCGGCACAAGCGCGCGGTGGCGGAGGTCGCCGAGGGGCGGCTCGGCTTCGGTGGGCCGAAGCTGGTGCTGGTGAAGCCGCTGACGTACATGAACCTCTCCGGTGGCCCGGTCACCGCGCTGGCCCAGTTCCACAAGATCCCGCCGGGCCGGGTGATCGCCGTGCACGACGAGCTGGACATCCCGTACGGGCAGGTGCGGGTGAAGTGCGGCGGCGGCGAGGGCGGGCACAACGGGCTGCGGTCGATGTCGAAGTCGCTGGGCACGAAGGAGTACGTCCGGGTGCGGTTCGGCATCGGCCGGCCGCCGGGGCGGCAGGACCCGGCCGACTACGTGCTGTCGGACTTCTCCGCGGTCGAGCGCAAGGAGTTGGAGTTCCTGGTCGACCGGGCGGCGGACGTGGTGGAGTCGGTGGTCACCCGCGGGGTGGAGCCGACGCAGAACCTCTACCACGGCGGCTGACCTGGGCGGGGCGTACGCGGTCCGGGCGGTCCGGGCCGGTAGTCTGCGCCTTCTGGCGTGGCGGAGGCCGACGACCGCGGGTCGCGGCGGGGCGACGGGAGCGGTACATGGGCAGTCCTCCGATGATCGACGGCGCGTTCGCCCGCTGGTTGGCGGCGCGGGCCGGGCAGGCGCTGGTCAACCTGCGCGCGGAGCTGGGTTTCGCGGACGCGGGGGCGTTGAAGTCGGCGGGGGACAAGGTCTCGCACGACCTGATCCGTACCGAGCTGGCGAAGTGGCGGCCGGCCGACGCGGTGCTCTCCGAGGAGGACGAGGGCTCCCGGCTGGCCTGGGCGGCCGAGGTGAGCACCGATGCGGTGTCCCGGCTGAACGCCGACCGGGTCTGGATCATCGACCCGCTGGACGGCACCCGGGAGTTCGCCGAGGAGGGGCGCTCGGACTGGGCGGTGCACGTGGCGCTCTGGGCGCGGCGGGCGCCGACCCCGCACGGCCTGATCGCGGGCGCGGTGGGCCTGCCGGCGCAGCACCGGGTGCTGGGCACCGACTACCCGCCGGCGTACCCGCCGATGACGTTGGAGGCGGCGACCTCGGCCGGCACGCGGACCATCCGGTTGGCGGCCAGTCGTAGCCGTCCGCCGGTTTTCCTGACCGATCTGGCAGAAGACGTCGGCGCGCATCTGGTGCCGATGGGCTCGGCGGGCGCGAAGATCGCCGCTGTGGTCACCGGTGAGGTCGACGCGTACATCCACGCCGGCGGTCAGTACGAGTGGGATTCGGCTGCTCCGGTCGCTGTGGCGACGGCCACCGGACTGCATGCTTCCCGGATCGACGGTTCTGCGCTGAAATACAACGAGGCCGACCCGCGTCTGCCCGACCTGCTGGTCTGTCGCAAGGATCTCGCCAGCCGGTTGCTTGCAGCGCTGCAGCGGCATTCCGGGTAACCTGTCGTTCTTCCTCACGTGTCCGACCGGAAAGGTCTGGAATCCCCATGAGCGGATCCGAGCGAATCGAGGCCGTGTCATGACCGCCCCCGCCGCGTACCAGGTCTCGCACCTGGACGCGCTCGAGGCCGAGAGCATCTTCGTGATGCGCGAGGTGGTCGCGGAGATGGAGCGCCCGGTGCTGCTCTTCTCCGGTGGCAAGGACTCGATCGTGATGCTCCGGTTGGCCCAGAAGGCCTTCGCCCCGGCCAACATTCCCTTCCCGGTGATGCATGTCGACACCGGGCACAACTTCCCCGAGGTCCTGGAGTACCGCGACCAGCGGGTCGCCGAGCTGGGCCTGCAACTGATCGTGGCCAGCGTGCCCGAGGCCCTGGCCAAGGGGATGGTCCGCGAGGCGGCGGACGGCACCCGCAACCGCATCCAGACCCCGGTGCTGCTGGAGGCGGTGGAGAAGCACCGCTTCGACGCGCTCTTCGGCGGCGCCCGCCGGGACGAGGAGAAGGCCCGGGCGAAGGAGCGGGTGTTCAGCTTCCGCGACGAGTTCGGCCAGTGGGACCCGAAGAACCAGCGGCCCGAGCTGTGGTCGCTCTACAACGGCCGGCACCACCCGGGCGAGTCGATCCGGGTCTTCCCGCTCTCCAACTGGACCGAGCTGGACGTCTGGCACTACATCGCCCGGGAGCGGATCCCGCTGCCGTCGATCTACTACGCGCACGAGCGCGAGGTGATCGACCGGGACGGCATGCTGTACGCGGTCAACGAGTTCTTCCGCCCCCGGGCGGGCGAGGAGCGGTTCAAGGCGCAGGTGCGCTACCGCACGGTGGGTGACGCCTCCTGCACCGCGGCCGTCCGCTCGGACGCCGACACGGTGGAGCGGGTCATCGAGGAGGTGGCCGCCACCCGGATCACCGAGCGCGGCGCGACCCGCGGCGACGACCGGGTCAGCGAGGCCGCCATGGAGGACCGCAAGCGGGAGGGCTACTTCTGATGAGCGTCGACACCGCGGCTCCGGCCGCCGACACCGGGCTGCCCGAGGGGCGGCCGATGGACCTGTTGCGGTTCGCCACCGCGGGCAGCGTCGACGACGGCAAGTCGACCCTGATCGGGCGGCTGCTGTACGACACCAAGTCGCTCTTCACCGACCAGCTCGCCGCGGTGGAGGCGGTCAGCGCGGCCCGGGGCGACGAGTACACCAACCTGGCGCTGCTCACCGACGGCCTGCGGGCCGAGCGGGAGCAGGGCATCACCATCGACGTGGCGTACCGCTACTTCGCCACCCCGCGGCGGAAGTTCATCATCGCCGACACCCCGGGCCACATCCAGTACACCCGGAACATGGTCACCGGCGCCTCGACCGCCGACCTGGCGCTGATCCTGGTGGACGCCCGCAAGGGCCTGGTGGAGCAGTCCCGTCGGCACGCGTTCCTCTGCTCGCTGCTGCGGGTGCCGCACCTGGTCCTCTGCGTCAACAAGATGGACCTGGTCGACTGGTCGCAGGAGGTGTTCGAGCGGATCGCCGACGAGTTCACCGCGTTCGCCGCGAAGCTCGACGCGCCGGACCTGACCGTGGTGCCGATCTCCGCGTTGCGCGGCGACAACATCGTCAGCCGCTCGGAGAACATGCCCTGGTACGACGGGCCGTCGCTGCTGCACCACCTGGAGCGGGTGCACATCGCCAGCGACCGCAACCTGGTCGACGTGCGGTTCCCGGTGCAGTACGTGATCCGGCCGCAGTCCACCACCGTCACCGACTACCGGGGTTACGCCGGTCAGGTGGCCTCCGGCGTGCTGAAGCCGGGTGACGAGGTGATGGTGCTGCCGTCCGGCTTCACCAGCCGGATCGCCTCGGTGGAGACGGCCGACGGCCCGGTGGACGAGGCGTTCCCGCCGATGTCGGTGACCGTCCGGCTGACCGACGAGATCGACATCTCCCGTGGCGACATGATCTGCCGGCCGCACAACGCCCCGACGGTCGCGCAGGACATCGAGGCGATGATCTGCTGGATGGACGAGAGCCGCCCGCTCCAGGTCGGCGGCAGGTACGCGATCAAGCACACCACCCGTTCGGCGCGGGCGATCGTGCGGGGGCTGCACTACCGGCTGGACATCAACTCGCTGCACCGGGACGAGTCGGCGGCGGAGCTGAAGCTGAACGAGATCGGCCGGGTCCGGCTGCGGACGACGGTGCCGCTGCTGGCGGACGAGTACCGCCGCAACCGCACGACGGGCGGCTTCGTCATCATCGACGAGTCCACCAACCGTACGGTCGGCGCCGGCATGATCGTCGAGGCCGGCTGAGGCCCCACCCAGCCCTGTCGATCAAGAGGTTTGCGTCGGATCCCGCGGGATTCCCGACGCAAACCTCTTGATCGTTTACCGGGCTGGTCAGTCGAGGCGGGCGGCGCCCGCGGTGGGGACGACGGTCACCGTGCCGGGGGCGGCGAAGCCCCGCTCGGCGTACGCCTCGACGACGGCCCGCGCCACGGCGTCGGCGGAGGACGCCTCGACCAGGGCGAGGACGCAGCCGCCGAAGCCGCCGCCGGTCATCCGCGCCCCGTACGCCCCGGCGGCCAGGGCCGCCTCGACGGCGGTGTCGATCTCCGGCACGGTGATCTCGAAATCGTCCCGCATCGAGGCGTGCGAGGCGGTCAGCAGCGGTCCGATGTCGCGGATCCGGCCGGCGCGCAGCAGCGCCACGGTGTCGAGCACCCGCTGGTCCTCGGTCACCACATGGCGCACCCGGCGGCGCATCTCCGCGTCGTCGAGCCGGGTCAGCGCGGCGTCCAGGTCGGCGGGGGAGACGTCCCGCAGCGCGCGCACCCCGAGCAGTTCGGCGGCCCGCTCGCAGGACTTCCGGCGGGCGGCGTACTCGCCGTCGGCGTGCCGGTGCGGGGCGCGGCTGTCGATCACCAGCACGGCCAGCCCGGCGGCGTCCAGGTCGAACGGGATGTGTTCGACGGACTCGGTGCGGCAGTCCAGGAAGAGCGCGTGCCCCGCCCGGCAGCGGATCACCGCGGACTGGTCCATGATCCCGGTGGGCGCGCCGACGTAGTCGTTCTCGGCGCGCTGGGCGAGCCGGGGCCGCCGGTCGGCGGCCAGGTCCAGCCCGCCCAGGTCGACCAGGGCGGCGAGCGTCGCCGCCTCGACCGCCGCCGAGGAGGAGAGCCCGGAGCCGACCGGCACGTCGGAGGCGATGGCCAGCCGGGCGCCGGGCACCCGGTGGCCGGCGGCCCGCAGCGCCCAGACCACCCCGGCGACGTACGCGGCCCAGCCGCTGACCCGGCCGGCCTGGTCGGCCTCGGCGGCGCCGAACTCGACCGGGGAGTCGGCGAGCTCCGACCAGACGGTCCAGCGCTCGCCGTCCTGCGCTGCGGCGGCGACCACGGTACGCAGCGGTAGCGCGAACGGCAGCACGTAACCGTCGTTGTAGTCGGTGTGCTCGCCGATCAGGTTCGCCCGGCCGGGAGCCGCCCAGCGGCCCGCCGGCTCGGCGCCGTACCACTGACGGAAGCCGGCGGTGGCGCGCTCCGCGACGGCGCCGACCGCCGTGCCCGGCTCGGTCACCGCTGCTCCAGGACGTGGGTGCGGTAGAAGGCCCAGGCGTCGCCGACCATGTCGTGCAGGGTGGGCTTCGCCGGCACCCAGCCGAGTTCCGTGCGGGCCAGCGCGGACGAGGCGACCAGCTCGGCGGGGTCGCCCTCGCGGCGCGGCGCCACCTCGACCGGCAGCGGGTGCCCGGTCACCTCGCGGACCACCTCCACCACCTGCCGGTTGGTGAAGCCGTTGCCGTTGCCCAGGTTGTAGATCCGGTGCCGGCCGGGCGTCGCGGCGGTCAGCGCCAGCAGGTGGGCGCGGGCCAGGTCCTCGACGTGGATGTAGTCGCGCACGCAGGTGCCGTCGACGGTGGGGTAGTCGTCGCCGAAGAGCTGGAGCTTCTCCCGCCGGCCGGCGGCGACGTCCAGCGCGATCGGGATCAGGTGGGTCTCCGGGTCGTGCCGCTCGCCGATCGCCCGGCCGTCGTGCAGGTACGCCCCGGCGACGTTGAAGTAGCGCAGCGAGACGGCGGCCAGGTCGTGGGCGATCGCCTCGGAGGTGAGCGCCATGTCGACGGCCAGCTTGGTCGCCCCGTACGTGTTGGTGGGGGCCTTGACGGCGGTCTCCGGGATGGGCAGCTCGGTGGGGTTGCCGTAGACGGCGGCGGTGGAGGAGAAGACCAGGCGGGGCACCCGGGCGGCGCGGACCGCGTCGATCAGGGCGAGCGAGCCGACCGTGTTGTTGTGCCAGTACAGCTCGGGCTTGACCATCGACTCGCCGGCGGCGATCAGCGCGGCGAAGTGCAGCACCGCGTCGAAGCCGGCGTCCGGGGTGAGCACCCGGGCGGCCTCGTGGATCGGCAGGTCGACGTGGGTCGCGTCGGGGGCGAGCGCCTCCCGGTGGCCGGTCCGCAGGTCGTCCAGGACCGTCACGTCGTGACCGTCGTCGAGCAGCATCCGGGTCACCACGCTGCCGATGTAGCCGGCGCCGCCGGTGACGAGCAGTTTCACGTCGGGTTCCTCCTGCCTGGCCGCTCCCGCCGCGGCCGTTCGTGATCACCTTACGGCCGGGGGCTGTGCCGCGGCTGCGCGTGACCGTCCCCATTTCACCATGATCCGCCATGATTGAACAGATCCGAACACTGGCGCGAGCCGGTCGGCGCCCGCCGTCTGCCGAAAGGCGTCCTGTCGACCACCCACCCAGCGTCGGCGACGTACGACGCTGGAAGCGGGAATCTCCCACCTTTAGGCGGGAGAGGATGTCAACATCCTTGTCATGCGGGAAGCAGGCGGTCCCGGACTCCGGCGACGACCGCCGGGGCGGCCCCGGCGCGAACCGGGGCCGATCGCCCGGACCGTCGCCCGGCTGGTGGTCCGCGCCGCCGACGGCGTCACCCGGCTGGTCACCGACCTGCTCGGCGCCAGCCCCACCGCCGGCCGGGAGCGGATCAGCGAGGCGGAGCTGCGCGACCTGGTCGCCGCCAACACGCTGCTCGACCCCGACGAACGCCGGATCATCGACGAGGTGCTGGTGGCCGGGGCGAGCCTGGTCCGCGAAGTGATGATGCCCCGCACCGAGGTCGTGTTCCTCTCCGCCCGGCTCACCATCGCCGAGGCGGAGCGGCTGGTCCGGGCCGAGACGCACACCCGGTACCCGGTGGTCGACGGCACCCACGACGACGTGGTCGGCTTCGTCCACCTGCGGGACGTGCTGCTCCGCCCGGACCGGGACCCGTGCACCACCGTCGGCGAGCTGACCCGCGAGGTGAAGCAGCTGCCCGGCAGCAAGCGGGTGCTCGCCGCGCTCACCGAGATGCGCCGCGAGGGCCACCATCTCGCCGTCGTCGTCGACGAGTACGGCGGCACCGCCGGCATCGTCACCTGCGAGGACCTGATCGAGGAGCTGGTCGGGGAGATCCACGACGAGTACGACAACCGGTCCGACCCGGCCCACGCCGGCCTGCCCGCCGTCGTCGACGGGCGGCTCAA
The DNA here is from genome assembly GCF_042650725.1 of Micromonospora sp. GCM10011541. Taxonomy (NCBI): domain Bacteria; kingdom Bacillati; phylum Actinomycetota; class Actinomycetes; order Micromonosporales; family Micromonosporaceae; genus Micromonospora; species Micromonospora sp. GCM10011541. Next base: position 207,771 of record NZ_JBHSBP010000026.1, on the reverse strand, counting down.
CCTCGCCGACTTCGCCGAGCGCACCGGCGTCCCGCTGCCCGCCGGGCCGTACGAGACCGTCGGCGGCTTCGTGATGGCCGCCCTGGGCCGGCTCCCGGTCGCCGGGGACGAGGTGCCGGTGACCCCCGGGCCGGACGAGCCGGCCGCACCCGACCCGGACGGCCCGCCCGGCGGCTGGCTGCTGCGGGTGCTCGCCCTCGACGGGCGGCGGGTGTCCCGGCTCGCCGTCTCCGCGGCGCGGCTGCCCGAGCAACGGCGCGAGGTCACCGCCCCCGCGGTGCCGGCGGAGAGCCGACCCGCCGGCCCGTCATGACGTACGCCGGGCGTTGCTGACAGAATTGCCGGCATGTCCGACGTACCCGCCCGCCCGCGCGTCTTCTCCGGCATCCAGCCGACGGCCGACTCGTTCCACCTCGGCAACTACCTGGGCGCGGTACGGCACTGGGTGGCGCTGCAGGAGACGCACGACGCGTTCTACTGCGTGGTGGACCTGCACGCGATCACCGCGGGGCACGACCCGAAGGTGCTCAAGCAGCGGTCCCGGGTCGCGGCGGCCCAGCTCTTCGCGGTCGGGCTCGACCCGGACCGCAGCACCCTGTTCGTCCAGTCGCAGGTGCCCGAGCACCCGCAGCTGGCCTGGGTGCTCGGCTGCATCACCGGCTTCGGCGAGGCCGGCCGGATGACCCAGTTCAAGGACAAGTCGCAGAAGCAGGGCAGCGAGCGGGCCAGCGTGGGCCTGTTCACGTACCCGATCCTGCAGGCCGCGGACATCCTGCTCTACCAGGCCAACGCCGTCCCGGTCGGCGAGGACCAGCGCCAGCACCTGGAGCTGTCCCGGGACCTGGCCCAGCGGTTCAACTCGCTGTTCGGGCCCACCTTCACGGTGCCCGCGCCGCACATCGTCAAGGACACCGCGAAGATCACCGATCTGCAGGACCCGACGGCCAAGATGTCGAAGTCGTCCTCCTCGCCGGCCGGCATCATCGACCTGCTCGAGGACCCGGCCCGCTCGGCCAAGAAGATCCGCTCGGCGGTCACCGACACCGGCCGCGAGATCGTCTTCGACGCCGAGACCAAGCCGGGCATCTCCAACCTGCTCACCATCTACTCCGCGCTCTCCGGCCGGACCATCGACGAGCTGGTGGCCGCGTACGCGGGCAAGGGGTACGGCGACCTCAAGAAGGATCTCGCCGAGGTGGTGCGGGAGTTCGTCACCCCGATCCAGGAGCGCACCCGCGCCTACCTGGACGACCCGGCCCAGCTGGACAAGCTGCTCGCCCACGGCGCCGAAAAGGCCCGCGCGGTCGCCGCGGCGACGCTGCGGACGGCGTACGAGCGGGTCGGGTTCTTCCCGCCGGTCCGCTTCGAGTAGCGGTCCGGGCGCGACGGAACGGGTGGGGAGCAGTCGGTGGCCGGAGGGGTGGCGCGGAGCGTGGATCGTAGGGACGGGGCGCCGGACGCCGGCGACACCATCCAGATCGGGATCGCGGTGGACATCCCCGAGCCGTGGGGCGGGAGGCTGACCCGCCGCCGGGTCGAGGCCGGCGACCCCCAGGCCGTCCCGGCCCACGTGACGCTGCTCGGGCCGACCGAGATCCCGGTGGCGGCGCTGCCGGCGGTCGAGAAGCACCTCGCCGAGGTGGCCACCGCCCACCTGCCGTTCACCCTGCACCTGCGGGGCACCGGCACGTTCCGGCCGGTGACCCAGGTGGTCTTCGTGGCGGTGGCGGCCGGGATCAGCGAGTGCGAGCTGCTCGCCGCGGCGATCCGCGCGGCGCCCGAGCTGCACCGCGAGGCCCGCTTCCCGTACCACCCGCACGTCACGGTGGCGCAGGACGTCGCCCCGGAGGCGCTGGACCGGGCGTACGAGGACCTGGCCGACTTCTCCGCGCTGTTCGAGGTGGAGGCGTTCACCCTCTTCTCGCACAGCGGGCAGACCCGGTGGCAGCCCCGCCGGGACTTCCGGCTCGGCGGCTGAGCTGAACGCGCGGCCCGGCTGCCCGCGTGCCGCCTCCGGATCGGCGAGGATGACGTGGTGAACGTGATCGGCCGGATCGAGGCCAGCCTCGGCCGCCGGGTGGACGCGGTCCGGCGGCGCTCGGCGGCCTTCGACCACCTCTGGCGGGCCGGGACGCTCTACGGCGAGGTGCTGGGCGGCCGGCTCGCGGCGGCGATCGCCTACTACGGCTTCTTCGCGGTCTTCGCGCTGGCGCTGGTCGGGTACTGGATCTTCGGCGCGATCCTGCAGGACAACGACGAGGTCAGCAAGGCGGTGGCGGACTTCCTCGACGAGAACCTGCCCTTCCTGGACCCGCAGCAGATCGCGCAGAGCAGCAACACCGTCGGGGTGATCGGCCTGATCATCCTGGTCATCACCGGAATCGGGTGGGTGGAGGCGATCCGCTCCTCACAGCGGCTGATGTACGGCTTCAACCAGCAGCCCGGCAACCTGGTGGTCCGCCGCGTGGTCGACCTGGGCGTGATGGTGGCGGTCTTCGTGCTGCTCGGCGTCTCGGTGGCCGCCGTCGACGCGCTGGAGTCGCTGCTGCGCTTCCTGCTGCGCAGCACCGGGTCGCTCGGGCTGACCACGGTCAGCGCGGTGCTCAGCGTCCTGATCAACGCGGTGCTGGCCACCGCGCTGCTGGTGGCGGTGCCCCGGCTGCGGATGAGCCGCCGCCGGCTCCGGCCGGTCGTCCTGGCGGTCGCCGTCGGCATCACCCTGCTGAACACCGTGGGGCGCTACTACGTGGTGCGGACCGAGCGGAACCCGGCGTACACCGTGGTGGCGACCGCGGTCGGGCTGCTGCTCTACCTCTACCTGCTCAACCAGTTGGTGCTGTTCGGCGCGGCCCTGGCCGCCACCAGCCGGTACGGCCGGGTGGTGGATCTGGCGGAGGGCGGCTCGGCCGCGGAGGTGGACGTGGAAGTCGACGAGGAGACCGAACCGGGTACGCCGGGCGGGGCGGGCTGACATGCGGATCCGGATCGACCCAACCTCGGCCGTGCCGCCGTACGAGCAGGTGCGCGGGCAGCTCGCCCGGATGATCGGGGACGGCCGGCTGCCGGTCGGCACCCGGCTGCCCGCCGTCCGGCAGCTCGCCACCGACCTCGGCCTGGCGGTGAACACGGCGGCCCGGGCGTACCGGGAGCTGGAGGCCGCCGGGCTGGTGGAGACCCGGGGCCGGCACGGCACCGTGGTGGCGCCGGGACGCGACGACGCGACCGACCGGTTGCACCATGCCGCCGCCGGGTACGCCGCCGAGGCACTGCGACTCGGCGTCCCGCCGGACCGGGCGCTGGCCCTGGTCCGCGCCGCCCTGGAGGCCACCCATCCCGGCTGACCCGCCCCGGCCCCCGCGGGCGTGACGCGGCGCGGCGCATCGTGCGGGGATGTCATGCGGGCGACAGGGGGAGAAGCGGCATTTGGGGTGAATGTGGCCCACGTCCGCGCCGCGAACGACCATGATGAGCCCGTGGGCGCTCTCGTGACACTGGACCTGCCGGACGACTCGCCGATGCTCGGCCTGCCGTGGATCATCACCTTCGGCCCGCTCGGCGAAGCCGACGAGTGGGAGCCGGTGGTCTGCGGCCCGTACGAGCGGCCGCACGCGCTCGCCCTGGCCGAGGCGGTGGTCGCCGAGGAGCAGCTGATGGCGGTGGTCGAGCCGCTGCTGCCGGCGCTGTCGGCGGACGAGATCCGGGGCGAGATCGCCGCCGCGCAGATCGCCGCCGAGGACGAGGCCGCCCAGATCGACCAGGCCGACCTCTACGGCGACTTCGAGGACGTCATCGACGAGGAACTGGAGCTGGCCGCCGAGCAGGAACCGGTGGCGGAGCCGCTCACCGCGCCGAGCGAGGCCGAGCTGCGGGCCGGGTTCGCCCGGATCGCGAAGCTGCTCACCAGCAAGGGCGCCTGAGCCGTCCCAGATGGACACCGGCGCCTCGGGGAGCGGACTCCCCGAGGCGCCGGTGCCACCTCACCCCCCACCACAAGGGGTCGGTAGGCCCAGCCGCCCGTCGGCGCGGGGCACAACAGACGACCAGGTCAATGGCGGGTTACCCGGCTCAGCGCCGTTCGAACCACGCAGCTGCGTCAACCGGCAGGACGTGTCCGTCGCCCCGCTCGGTGAGGTCGGCGCTGGCGACGACCGGCCGGCCGTACCCGGCGATCGTGACCTCGGCGCCGCTGATGTTGACCACGCAGGTCAGCACGGTGTCCCCGGCGGCCCGGTGGAACGCCAGCACGCCGGGCTCGGTCTCCAGCCAGGTGACGCCGCCGGTGGTGCCGGCCAGCGCCGGGTGTTCGTGCCGGATCCGCAGCGCCGCGCGGTAGAGCTCCAGCGTGGAGCCGGGTACGCCGGCCTGGGCGGCCACCGAGAGGGCACGCCAGGTCGCCGGGGCCGGCAGCCAGCTCAGCTCGCTGCCCTCCGGGCCGAAGCCGTACGGGGCCAGCTCGCCGGTCCACGGGATCGGCACCCGGCAGCCGTCCCGGCTCTCCCCGGTCCGCAGGAACGCCGGGTCCTGGCGCAGCTCGTCGGGGAGGTCCAGCACCTCCGGCAGGCCCAGCTCCTCGCCCTGGTAGACGTACGCGCAGCCGGGCAGGGCCAGCATCAGCAGGGCGGCCGCCCGGGCGCGGCGCAGCCCGACCTCGCCGTCGCCGTACCGGGTGACGTGCCGCTGCCGGTCGTGGTTGGAGAGGACCCAGGTGGTCGGGGCGCCGACGATGGTCGACTCGGCCAGTGCGGTGTCGATCACCTTGCGGAACGAGTCGGCCGACCAGGTGGCGTCGAGGAAGTCGAAGCTGAACGCCTGGTGCAGCTCGTCCGGGCCGATGTAGCGGGCCAGCCGCTGCGGGGTCTCCGCCCAGGCCTCGGCCACCGCCATCCGGCCGCCTGGGTAGCTGTCCAGGATCGGCCGCCAGGCCCGGTAGATGTCGTGCACCTCGTCCTGGTCGAAGTAGGGCAGCCGGCCCTTGCCGAGCAGCTCGGACTGGCGCTGGCCGGTGGTCATCGAGTTGAAGCCGACGTCCGGCAGGCCCTCGGCCTTGATCATGCCGTGGGCGACGTCGATCCGGAACCCGTCCACGCCCCGGTCGAGCCAGAAGCGGAGCACGTCCTCGAACTCGGCGCGCACCTCGGGGTGGCGCCAGTTCAGGTCCGGCTGGGTCGGGTCGAACAGGTGCAGGTACCACTGGCCGTCCGCCACCCGGGTCCAGGCCGGGCCGCCGAAGATGCTCTCCCAGTCGTTCGGAGGCAGCTCGCCGGACTCGCCCTTGCCGTCGGCGAAGAGGTAGCGCGCGCGCTCGGCCGAGCCGGGGCCGGCGGCCAGGGCCGCGGCGAACCACGGGTGCGCGCTGGACGTGTGGTTGGGGACCAGGTCCACGATGATCCGCAGGCCCAGGGCGTGCGCGTCGGTGATCATCGCGTCGAAGTCGGTGAGCGAGCCGAAGAGCGGGTCGACGTCGCGGTAGTCGGCGACGTCGTAGCCGGCGTCGATCTGCGGCGAGGTGTAGAAGGGGGTCAGCCAGAGCGCGTCCACCCCGAGGTCGCGCAGGTACGGCAGGCGCTCCCGGATGCCCTGGAGGTCACCGACGCCGTCACCGTTGGCGTCGGCGAAGCTGCGGACGTAGACCTGGTAGACGACCGCGGATCGCCACCAGTCGTCGTCGGAGGTCAGCGGCGTGGGGTTGGTGGCGGCGGTCATCGGTGACGATCCCCGTTCTCTGGCGCGGGACGGCGGCACGCCGCGCGGGCGTGGATGGTGGGCGCGTGTGCCTGAGCAGAATGCCGCGCCGACGTTGCAAGAGTCAAGCATTTCTTGCGCAAGGAATGACGCCCGGTGGGCGAGTTGCGGCACATCTCGGCGTCCCGGCGGCCGGGCGGGCCGACCCGCCGCGCATTGCGGAAGGGCGACGGGCCGGGTCGGTCAGGCCGGGACGGCCAGGGCGGGGGGCGTCGGGCGCTGCGGCGTCGGCGCGGGCGTGGCCCCGGGCTGGCGGACCACCGCGGTGGAGCCGCGGACCACCAGTTCCGGACGGAACAGGTACTCCGAGTGCGGCGCACCGTGCCCGTTGATCTCGTCGACCAGGGCCCGGACCGCGGCCACCGCCATGGCCGCGACCGGCTGGCGCATGGTGGTCAGCGGCGGGTCGGTGAAGGCCATCAGCGGGGAGTCGTCGTAGCCGACCACCGAGACGTCGCCGGGGACGGTCAGCCCGCGCTGCCGGGCGGCCCGGATCGCGCCGAGCGCCATCAGGTCGGAGCCGCACACGATGCCGGTGACGCCGCGCTCGATCAGCCGGCCGGCGGCCGCCTCGCCGCCCTCGACGCCGAAGAGGGAGAGCTCGGCCAGCTCGTCCAGCCCGCCCTCGGGCACGCCGGCCAGCCGGGGCATCGCCGCCCGGAAGCCGGCCACCCGGCGCCGCACCGGCACGAACCGGTCCGGGCCGGTGATCAGGCCGATCCGCCGGTGGCCGAGCGCGACCAGGTGGGCCACCGCCAGCTCGGTGGCCTCCCGGTCGTCACAGGAGACGAAGGGGGCGGCGATCCCGGGCGCGTACCCGTTGATCATGACCACGGGGAGCGGCCGGGCGATCAGCGCGCGGTACCGGTCGTGGTTGGCGGCGGTGTCGGCGTGCAGGCCGGAGACGAAGACGATCCCGGAGACCTGCCGGTCCAGCAGCATCTCCACGTACTCGTCCTCGGTGACCCCGCCGGGCGTCTGGGTGCAGAGCACCGGAGTGAAGCCGCTCTGGGCCAGCGTCGACTCGATGACCTGGGCGAACGCCGGGAAGATCGGGTTCTCCAGCTCGGGCACGACGAGGCCCACCAGCCCGGCGCTGCGCTTGCGCAGCCGGGCGGGGCGCTCGTAGCCGAGCACATCGAGGGCGGTCAGGACGGCCTGCCGGGTCTCGGGGGCCACGCCGGGGCGGTCGTTGAGCACCCGCGACACCGTGGCCTCGCTGACTTCGGCCTGTTGGGCGATGTCGGACAGTCGAGCGCGCATGGCGGCACTTTAGCTCAAGGGCAAGTTCTTGCGTACTCTCCTGCAATCCCTTCCATTCCCTGCAACCTCTTGCTAACGTCCCCGCAACACGGGACAGCAGCGGCGCGGCAGCCTCGCGCCGGTTGGCAAGAACTTTCCGACGTTTCCACTGGCGGGTCGCCCCTCCCCCGGCGGGCCGCCACAACGACAGGAGTACCGATGCGCATCCGTACCGCGGGTGTGGTCGCCGTTCTCGGTCTGGCGCTCGCCGCGTCCGGCTGCGGCGACAACAGCAAGGACGAGCCGGCCGCCAAGGAATCCCCCAAGGCCGCCAGCGGCAAGCTCGTCATCTGGGCCGACGACAAGCGGACCGCCGCCCTCAAGCCGTTCGCCGAGGAGTTCGGCAAGGAGAACGGCGTGACCGTCGAGGTGCAGGCCGTCTCCAAGGACCTGCAGACCAACTTCGTCACCGCCTCGCAGCAGGGCAGCGGCCCGGACGTCGTGGTGGGCGCGCACGACTGGATCGGCAACCTGGTGCAGAACGGCGCCATCGACCCGGTGCAGCTCGCCGCCGAGCAGAAGAGCGGCTTCAACGAGACCGCGATCAAGGCCGTCACCTTCAACGGCCAGCTCTACGGCGTCCCCTACGCCACCGAGAACGTCGCCCTCATCCGCAACACGGAGCTCGCCCCCGAGGCCCCGAAGACGATCGAGGACCTGGTCGCCGCCGGCAAGAAGCTGAAGGCGGAGAAGAAGGCCAGCGAGATCCTCTGCCTCCAGTCCGGCCAGAACGGCGACGCGTACCACGTCTACCCGCTGTACACCTCGGGCGGTGGCTACCTCTTCGGCACCACGGCCAACGGCGACTACGACCCCAAGGACCTGGGCGTGGGCAAGCCGGAGTCGATCGCGGCCTTCCAGAAGATCGCGAAGCTGGGTGAGAAGGGCGAGGGTGCGCTGAAGCGCTCCATCACCGGCGAGAACTCCATCGCCACCTTCACCGGCAAGAAGTGCGCCTTCCTGGTCTCCGGCCCGTGGGCCATCGCCGACGCCAAGAAGGCCGGCATCAAGTACGACATCTCCCCGGTCCCCGGCTTCGCCGGTGGCAAGGAGGCCCAGCCGTTCGTGGGCGTCCAGGCGTTCTACGTCGCCGCCAAGGGCAAGAACAAGGCCCTGGCCCAGGAGTTCGTCACCAACTACGTGACCAAGCCCGAGCTGGCCGTCGCCCTGTACCAGGCCGAGCCGCGTCCGCCGGCGCTGACCGCCGCCTTCGACCAGGTCAAGGGCACCGACCCGGACCTGGCCAAGTTCTCCGAGGCCGGCAGGAACGGCCAGGTGCTCCCGGCGATCCCGGCCATGGCCGCGATCTGGGACCCGTTCGGCAAGGCGGAGGCCGCCGTCATCGGTGGCGCCGACCCGGCCAAGACGATCACCGCCGCCGGCAAGACCATCGCGGGTCAGATCAAGTAATGAGCACGTCGCTGTCCGGCCCGGAACCTGCCACGCAGGCTCCGGGCCGGGAGCCCGTTCGCTCCGGGCTCCCGCGCAAGTCCCGTACCGCGCGGAACCACGCGCCGATCACCGCGACCGGCCTCGTCGTCAAGGTGGTCCTGCTCGGCCTGGTGGCCGGGATCGCGATCTGGGCGGCCTTCCCGCTCATCGAGGCCGAGCTGTGGGTCGGGCTGGCCATCCTGGCGGTCACCACCGCCGGTCTGTGCTACCTCTACCTGACCCGCCGGCACATCCCGGCGAAGTACCTGGTCCCCGGCACGCTCTTCCTGATCGCCTTCCAGGTCTTCCCGGTGCTCTACACCGCGAGCACCGCCTTCACCAACTTCGGCGACGGCCACCGGGGCAGCAAGGACGACGCGATCGTCGCGATCCAGAGCTCCTCGGTGAAGCAGGTCCCCGGCTCCACCGAGTACTCCCTCTCCATCGCCACCAAGGGCGACCCGACCGCCGGCCCGCTGGTCTTCCTGCTCACCGACCCGAGGACCAGGGAGGTCTCCGCCGGTGACGCGGCCGGGGTGCGCAGGCTCGACGCCGGCCAGGTCACCGTCAGCCCGACCGGCAAGGTCACCGCCGCCGACGGCTACACCATCCTCAACTTCGGCCAGGCGAGCGCCCGCAGCCCCGAGATCACCGACCTGGTGGTGCCGACCTCCGGCGGCGCGATCCGGTCCAACGGCCTGTCCCGCGCCTACGAGGGCAAGGCCATCCGGGCGTACGACGCGGGCTGCGACTGCGTCAAGGACAGCGAGACCGGCAAGACCTGGACCGCCGACGAGGCGACCGGCTCCTTCGTCGCCGCCGGCGGCGAGCGGCTGGCCCAGGGCTGGCAGGTCAACGTCGGGCTGCGGAACTTCAACCGGGTGCTGACCGACCCGAACATCTCCGGGCCGTTCTTCGGGACGCTGGTGTGGAACTTCGCCTTCGCGATCGGCTCCACCGGCCTCACCTTCCTCCTCGGCATGGCCATCGCGCTCGCCCTGCACTCGCCCCGGATGAAGGGCACCAACCTCTACCGGGTGCTGCTGATCCTCCCGTACGCCATGCCGTCGTTCGCGATGCTGCTGGTCTGGCGGGACATGTTCAACACCGACTTCGGCCTGGTCAACAACCTGTTCGGGCTCGGGGTCGACTGGTTCGGCGAGACCTGGTCCGCCCGCGCCGCGGTGCTGCTGGTGCAGCTCTGGCTGGGTTACCCGTACATGTTCCTGGTGGCCACCGGCGCGTTGCAGGCGATCCCGCGCGAGCTGACCGAGGCCACCTCGGTCGACGGGGCCTCACCCTGGCAGACGTTCCGGGCGGTCACCCTGCCGCTGCTGCTGGTCGCGCTCTCCCCGCTGCTGATCGCGTCGTTCGCGTACAACTTCAACAACTTCAACGCGATCTACCTGACCACGGAGGGTGGCCCGTTCCCGGCCGACAATCCGACCGTCGGCGCGACGGACCTGTTGATCACGTACACGTACCGCCTGGCCTTCGGCGCCCAGGGCGCCCAGTTCGGCTTCGCGGCGGCGATCTCGATCTTCATCTTCGCGATCGTGGCGACCGTGTCGGCCATCAGCTTCCGGCGTACGCGCAAGCAGGAGGAGGTGTACTCGTGACCTCACTCACCGGTACCCCGGTCGCGACCGGCGGCGCTCCGGCCGGGAACCGGAACGCCAAGGGCAGGCGGAAGAGCCGCTGGTTCCGCCAGGTCGGCTGGCGGCATCTGGTCGCCGTGCTGGCGGTGGCGTTCAGCCTCTTCCCGATCCTGTTCGTGCTCTCCGCGGCGCTCAACCCGCGCGGCACCCTCTCCTCCACCGACCTGGTGCCGACCGGTGGGGTGTCGCTCGAGAACTTCGCCAACCTGTTCGACCGGACCGCGTTCGCCCACTGGTTCGTCAACTCGCTGCTCATCGCCGGGCTGGCCGCGTTCCTGTCGATCTTCCTCTCGGCGATGGCGGCGTACGCCTTCTCTCGGATGCGCTTCTCCGGCCGCCGGGTCGGGCTGCTGTCGCTGCTGCTGATCCAGATGTTCCCGCAGTTCCTGGCGATCGTGGCGATCTTCCTGATCTTCACCACGATGACCGATCTGTGGCCGACGATCGGCTTCAACACTCCCTGGGGGCTGATGCTGCTCTACCTCGGTGGAGCGCTCGGCGTGAACACCTGGCTGATGAAGGGCTTCTACGACACGCTGCCCCGGGAGCTGGACGAGTCGGCCACGATGGACGGCGCCACGCACGCCCAGGTCTTCTTCCGGATCATGCTGCCGTTGGTGGCGCCGATCCTGGCGGTGACCGCGCTGCTGTCGTTCATCGGCACCATCAACGAGTTCCTGATCGCCAACGTGTTCCTCACCAACACCGAGTCGAAGACCCTCGCGGTCGGCATGTTCGGCCTGGTGGCCGGTGAGCGCAACAACAACTTCGGGATGTTCGCGGCGGGCACCCTGCTCACCGCCGTCCCCACGGTGCTGGTGTTCCAGCTTCTCCAGCGCTACATCGTCTCCGGCCTCACGGCGGGAGCAGTCAAGGGATAAATCGGATAGGTGGCCGCTCGCCGTCGTGCGTGAGGAGAGTGGCGCCACTCCGCACGCGTGCCGCCGGGTTACCGGCGGGCGCCCCACGCGAGCTGCGCGGCAAGGGCGTCGGCGTCCGACGTACACCGGAGCAGTCACGGGCTGGCCGCCGCGGCCGGGAGACCGGCCGCGGCGGGCGGCCCCTCTCTCCCCGTCCGACCGACGCGAAAGGTCCCGCCATGTCCCTGCAGCCGCACCACGACGGATCCGCCCGGTACGTCCCGGAGCAGGAGCCCACGCTCGGGCAGACCGTGCCGGTCTTCGTCCGGGTCCCCGAGGGCGCCGACGTACGCCAGGTGCACGTCCGGACCACCGGCGACGGTGAGCCGCGCTTCGCCGAGGCCACCGTGGACCGCACCGCGGGCGGCGACGTGTGGTGGCGGGCCGACGTCGAGGTCCGCAACCCGGTCAGCAACTACCGGTTCATGCTCTCCGGCCGGACGGGCTACCGCTGGCTGAACGCCGCCGGCCTGGTCGACCACGACGTGCCGGACAACGGCGACTTCAAGCTGGTCAGCTACGCCCCGCCGCCGGCCTGGGCCCGGGACGCGGTGATCTACCAGATCTTCCCGGACCGGTTCGCCCGCTCCGGCGCCGCCGACGGCCGGACCGCGCCGGACTGGGCCATCCCCTGCGACTGGGACACGCCCGTCATCGGGCGCGGGCCGGAGACGCCGTACCAGTTCTACGGCGGCGACCTGGACGGCATCACCGAGCGGCTGGACCACCTGGACCGGCTCGGCGTGAACACCGTCTACCTCACCCCGATCTTCCCGGCCCGCTCCAACCACCGGTACGACGCGGCGAGCTTCGACACCGTCGACCCGCTGCTCGGCGGCGACGCCGCGCTGGCCCGGCTCGCCGACGCGGTCCACGTCCGGGGCTGGCGGCTGCTCGGTGACATCACCAGCAACCACACCGGTGAGGCGCACGAGTGGTTCACCCGGGCCGCCTCCGACGTGCACGCACCTGAGCGGGAGCTGTACTACTTCGACGAGGCCACCGGCGACTACGAGTCGTGGAACGGGGTCAAGTCGCTGCCCAAGCTGAACTGGGGCAGCGCCGAGCTGCGTCGCCGCTTCGCCACCGACCCGGATTCGCTGCTGCGTCGCTGGCTGCGCCCGCCGTACGCCCTCGACGGCTGGCGGGTGGACGTGGCCAACATGACCGGCCGCCGGGGCGCGGACGCGTACACCCACGAGGTGGCGCGGCTGATGCGCGAGGTGGTCGCCGGCACCCGGCCCGACGGGCTGCTGCTCGCCGAGCACGGCCACGACCACACCGGTGACCTGGACCGGGACGGCTGGCACGGAACGATGAACTACGTCGGGTTCACCGACCCGGTCTGGTCCTGGTTGCGGCACGGTGACGCCCCGGTGCCGAACTTCCTCGGCACTCCCGGCGGGGTGGCCCGGCGGGACGCGGGTGCGGTGCTGGCCACCATGAACACCTACCGGTCGCTGATCTCCTGGCGGGCGTACGTGCACTCGTGGCAGCTGCTCGGCTCGCACGACTCGGCCCGGATCCGGACCGTGGTCGGCGACGCCGCCCGGCAGGAGGTCGCGGCCGGCCTGCTCGCCGCGATGCCGGGCACCCCGGTGATCTTCGCGGGGGACGAGCTGGGGCTGACCGGCACCAACGGGGAGGGGTCGCGTACCCCGATGCCGTGGCGCCGGCCGGAGAGCTGGGACCAGCGGACCTTCGCCGCGTACCGGTCGCTGCTGGCGCTGCGGCGCGCCGAGCCGGCGCTGCGCCACGGCGGCCTGCGCTGGGTGCACGCGGACGCGGACACCCTGGTCTTCCTGCGGGAGGCGCCCACCGGCTCGGTGCTGGTGCTGGCCCGCCGCGCGCCCGGCGCCCCGGTCCGCCTGACCGGCCTGCCCGCCGGCGAGAACGTCCACGGCAACGCCCCCGCCCTGCGCCCCGACCCCGACGGCGCGATCACCCTCCCCGCCGAGGGCCCCACCTTCCAGGTCTGGCGCCTCACCTGACCGGTCGTTCCGGCGATCTTGCGCTTTGGGCCCACGTTCCGCGGCTTTCATGCCTTTCGTCGGGGCGCAATCTGCAAGATCGCGGGGGCTCAGCGGGCGGGCCGGGCGAGGAGGGTTCGGACGCCGGCCAGGTAGGTGTGGCGGTCGGGGGCGCCGGTCAGGATGCGTTGCATGAAGTAGCCGGGGACCAGGGCGAACAGGGCTGCGCCGACCGCCTCCGGGTCGGCGTCGGCGGGCACCTCGCCGACCTGCTGGGCCCGCCGGACCAGCGCGGCGAAGTGCCGGCGGAAGCCGGCGTAGGTGGCCTTCACGAACTCGGCGAGGGCCGGGTCGCGCTGCGTCTCGCTCCATACCTGGATGGCCAGCGGGAGCACGCCGTCGGGCCCGGTCTGGGTGTCGACGTACGACAGCGCGCGGTCCAGCGCCTCCACCAGCGGCAGCGGCGGTTCGACCGCGACCAACTCGGCGAAGACCTCGTCCGCCCCGCCGATCACGGACTGGGCGATCGACGTGATCAGGTCGTTCTTGCTGGGGAAGTAGCGGTAGACGGCGCCGACGGAGAGCCCGGCCTCGGCGATCACGTCCTGCATCGAGGTGTTGTGGAAGCCGTCGCGCAGGAAGCAGCGCCGGGCCGCGTCGAGGATCTGCTGGCGGCGGGCGGCGAGGTGTTCGTCCGATACGCGTGGCACGAGCAAAGTGTAAAGCGAACGTTCGTTCTTGACGGCGGGGCGATAGAAGGGGCAGTCTGCCATTAAAGAGAACGAGCGTTCGTTTTAGGAGTTGACATGGAAGCCGTCCGTACCCGGTCGCCCTGGTTGCTGGCCGTCCTGCTCGCCGCCCTGGCGGTGGTGGCGCAGGCCCTGCTCGTACCCCTCTTCGCGGCGCCGCAGGCCCACCTGGCGCCGCGCGACCTGCCGGTCGCCGTCGCCGGGCCGGCGGCCGCGACCGCCGAACTGGCCGGCCGGCTCGCCGCCGCCCGCCCCGGCGCGTTCCACGTCACCACGCTGCCGGACGCGGCGGCGGCCGACCGGGCGCTGCGCGATCGCCAGGTGTACGCGGCCTTCGTCGCCGGGCCGGACGGGATCGCCCTGCACACCGCCCCGGCGGCCAGCCCCACGGTCGCCGCGCTGCTCACCGAGGCCTCGGCCCAGCTCTCCGCCGGCCGGCCGGTGCCCGTGGTCCCGGTCGTCCCGGCCGACCCGGACGACCCACGCGGCGCCGGGTTCGCCGCCGGCTTCCTGCCCCTCGCGCTGACCAGCATGCTCGCCGGGGCCCTGCTCACCTTCCTGGTCACCCGCCGGGGCGCCCGGTTGGTCGGGCTGCTCTGCTACGGCGTCCTCGCCGGCCTGGCCGGGGCCGCCGTGCTGCACGGCTGGCTCGGCCTGGTCGACGGCTCCTGGTGGCGGGAGGCGGGGGCGATCGGCCTCTTCGCGCTGGCCGCCGCCGGCATCGTGGCCGGCCTCGGCGCGCTGCTCGGCGCGCCCGGCACCGGGCTCGGCGCGCTGTTGGTCTTCCTGGTCGGCAACCCGCTCTCCGCGGTCGGCGCGGCACCCGAGCTGCTGCCCCAGCCGTGGGGCACGGTGGGGCAGTTCCTGCCGGTCGGGGCCGGCGGGACGCTACTCCGCTCGGCGGCCTTCTTCGACGGGGCGGGCATCGGCCGCTCCCTCGCGGTGCTGGCCGGCTATGCGCTGCTCGGTGTCGCCCTGGTGGCGGTCGGTCGGCACCGGTCGGTCCGGGCGGCCCGCGGGACGGTGCCGGGCCGGCGGCCGGCCGAGGTCACGGTATGAGCTCGGCTCGGCGGGCCGCCTACTACAAACCGTCGTTGATAGGGGAGGATGGCCGCCGTGGAAGCTCTTCGGCTGGTACTTCTCTACGTCCATCTGATCGGGTTCGCGCTGTTGCTCGGCGGCTCGATCGCCCAGTACGCCAGCGGCCGGCTGCGGATCAACGCGGCCATGCTGTGGGGCTCGGTGATCGGTCTGCTGACCGGCCTGGGCCTCGCCGCCCCGTTGCGGGACGGCGACGAGCCGGCACCCGCCAAACTTGTTACCAAGTTGGTGCTCGCGCTGCTGATCTTTGTCATGGTCTTCTTCTCCCGTAAGCGGGAGTCGGTCAACCGTGGCCATTTTCTCGCGATCATCGGCTTGACCCTGGTCAACGCGGCGGTGGCGGTCTTCTGGCGGTAGCGTCGGCAGCAGCGGAAAGGCCACGGAAAACGGACGTTCGCGACACCCGCCGCGGCACGGTAGCGGCACGAATGGTGATCTGCCCCACGCCCGGGTTACGTAGGGATAACAGGCACTCAACGTTCGTGCACGATTGTCGGCCGGTGGGTGGGCGCGGGCGTACGCTCCCGTCCGTAACGTGGGACGCCGGCGGCAAGCGCAGGCCGGCTCAAGGGCTGCCACCGCTGGAAATGCGGTGTGCAATGGGAAGGAGACGTCTTGCGCTCTGTGCGTGGGATGCGGATCGCCTCCGCCTTCGTGGCGGGTGGGCTCGTGCTGGGCGCCGCCGCGTGTGGTGAGGCCCCCAAGGACGACAACAACGCCGGTGGCAACGGCGCCAAGAAGTACAGCGCCTGCATGGTGACCGACATCGGCGGCATCGACGACAAGTCCTTCAACACCTCGGCGTGGAAGGGCCTGCAGGAGGCCAAGAAGGCCAACGACAACATCGACATCAAGTACGTCGCGTCGAAGGCCGAGGCGGACTACGAGGTCAACCTGACCGGGTTCGTCAACCAGAAGTGCGACTTCATCCTGGCCGTCGGCGGCCTGATGTCGGACGCCACCAAGAAGGCCGCGACCGCGAACCCGAACCAGCAGTTCGGCATCGTCGACTCCAACCCGGGCGTGGACAACGTCTACCCGATGCAGTTCGACACCGCGCAGGCCGGGTTCCAGGCCGGCTACCTGGCCGCCGGGATGAGCAAGACCGGCAAGGTCGGCGCCTACGGTGGTCTGCCGATCCCGCCGGTGACCATCTTCATGGACGGCTTCGCCGACGGCGTGGCCCACTACAACAAGGCCAAGGGCAAGAACGTCCAGGTCCTGGGCTGGGACAAGGCGACCCAGAAGGGCTCCTTCACCAACTCGTTCACCAAGCAGGACGAGGGCAAGAAGGTCTCCGACGCGCTGGTCGCCCAGGGCGCGGACATCATCATGCCGGTCGCCGGCGGAGCCGGCCTCGGCACCACCGACGCGGCCCAGAAGTCAGGCGGCAAGTACTCGGTCGTCTGGGTCGACGTCGACGGCTGCGAGAGCACCCCGAACTGCGCGGCGCTGCTGACCACCGTGGTCAAGAACATCCCGGACGCCGTGAAGGAGGCCGTGCTCAAGGCCGCCGGTGGCGAGAAGCTCCAGGCCAAGCCGGGCTTCGTGGGCACCCTGGCCAACAACGGCGTCTCCATCGCGCCGTACCACGACTTCGACAGCAAGGTCCCCGCGGACCTCAAGGCCGAGGTCGACAAGATCAAGGCGGACATCGCCGCCGGCACCATCACGGTCACCTCGAAGGCCCAGCCGACCAAGTGACCCGGCCGCCGGCCGCCGCGGTGAGATCATCGGCAGCGGAGGCCGGCGGGCACCAGGTATGACGATCCGGCCGCCTCGGCGTACGCGGGGACACCCGCGCCGCCGGGGCGGCCGATCCGCACCACCCGGTACCGGGCCGGCTCGGCGCCCGGTGGCAGCGGCTACGCTGCACCATCGCTCGCACTCCAGGAGGTTGCGCTGAGACTCGAACTGCGCGGCATCACCAAGCGGTTCGGTGATCTGGTCGCCAACGACCACATCGACCTGACGGTGGAGCCTGGAGAGATCCACGCCCTGCTCGGCGAGAACGGCGCCGGCAAGTCGACCCTGATGAACGTCCTCTACGGGCTCTACCAGCCCGACGAGGGCGAGATCCTGGTCGACGGGAAGCCGCTTAAGCTGAAGGGCCCGTCGGACGCCATCGCGGCCGGGATCGGCATGGTGCACCAGCACTTCATGCTGGTGCCGGTCTTCACCGTGGCCGAGAACGTCATGCTCGGCGCCGAGCAGGTCAAGGGCGGCATCGCCGGTTTCCTGGATCGCCGGCGCGCCCGGCGCGAGGTCGCCGAGGTCTCCGAGCGGTACAACCTCCGGGTCGACCCGGACGCGGTGATCGAGGACCTGCCGGTCGGCATCCAGCAGCGGGTGGAGATCGTCAAGGCGCTCACCCGCGACGTCGACCTGCTGATCCTGGACGAGCCGACCGCGGTGCTCACCCCGCAGGAGACCGAGGAACTGCTCACGGTCATGCGGTCGCTCAAAGTCGGCGGCAAGTCGATCGTCTTCATCACCCACAAGCTGGGCGAGGTGAAGGCCATCGCCGACCGGATCACCGTCATCCGGCGCGGAAAGACCGTCGGCACCGCCTCGCCGACCGCCAGCCGGGACGAGCTGGCCGCGCTGATGGTCGGCCGCAGCGTCCGGCTGACCGTGGAGAAGCAGCCCGCCAACCCCGGCAGGCCGATCCTGGAGGTCGCCGGCCTGGTCGTCGACGACGACCGGCAGATCCGCGCGGTCGACGGCGTCGACCTGACCGTGCACGCCGGCGAGGTCCTCGGCGTCGCGGGCGTCCAGGGCAACGGCCAGACCGAGCTGATCGAGGCGATCATGGGCCTGCGGCCGGTGCTCGCCGGCACGGTGACCCTCGACGGCGAGGCCGTGCACGGCTGGCCGACCAAGAAGGTGCTCCGCGCCGGGGTCGGCTACGTGCCGGAGGACCGGAGCGTCGACGGACTGGTCAAGGAGTTCTCCGTCGCGGAGAACCTGGTGCTGGACATCTACGACCGGCCGCCGTTCGGCAAGGGCCTGTCGCTGAAGCCGGACGCCATCGCGAAGTCGGCCAAGGAGCGGATCGAGCAGTTCGACGTGCGTACCCCCTCGGCGGACGCCGCGGTGGGCACCCTCTCCGGCGGCAACCAGCAGAAGGTGATCGTGGCCCGGGAGCTGTCCCGGCCGCTGAAGCTCTTCATCGCCGCCCAGCCGACCCGGGGCGTGGACGTCGGCTCGATCGAGTTCATCCACAGCCGGGTGATCCGTGAGCGGGACATCGGCACCGCGGTCATGGTCGTCTCCAGCGAGCTGGACGAGGTGATCGGCCTCGCCGACCGGATCGCGGTGATGTACCGGGGCCGGATCATCGGCATCGTCGGCCCGGACACCCCGCGCGAGGAGATCGGCCTGCTGATGGCCGGCATCACCCCGGAGACGACCGACGCCGCGGCGGCCCCGGCCCCCGAGGGCCCTGGTAACGAGGACGAGGCATGACCAACCCGAACCCGGTGTCGGGCTCCCCGGACAAGGAGCCGGCGACCGAGTCGCAGGCGGCGCAGAACGCGGTCGGCAACACCGACCGCGCGGCGACGACCGCCACCGCCCCGAAGCGGCCCGAGGGGCAGCCCCGCCCCTCGCTGGGCCGGCTGTTCCTGGACAACCTCTGGGCCGCCAACACCGTCACCGTCACCGTGCTCGCGGTGGTCCTGGCGATGCTCGTCGGCGCGGTGCTGATCATCGTCTCCGACCCGGAGGTGCTGGCCACCTACAGCTACATCACCGCCCGGCCGGCCGACGCGATCAGCTCCAGCTGGACGGTGGTCAGCGAGGCGTACGCGAACCTGTTCAAGGGCGCGATCTTCGACCCGCAGGCGTCCGGCTTCACCGCTTCGCTCAGCCCGATCTCGGAGACGCTCACCTACACCGCGCCGCTGGTCTTCACCGGCCTCGCGGTTGCCCTCGCCTTCCGCGGCGGCCTGTTCAACATCGGTGCCCAGGGCCAGGCGACCATCGGCGTCATCCTCGCCGCGGTCGCCGGTTTCGCGCTGCCGCTGCCGCCGGTGCTGCACCTGCTCGTCGCGCTGATCGCCGGCGCGGCCGGCGGCGCGATCTGGGGCTTCGTCCCGGGCATCCTCAAGGCGCGCACCGGCGCCCACGAGGTGATCACCACGATCATGCTCAACTACGTCGCGGTCTACTTCCTCGCCTGGATCATCATCCAGCCCGGGGTGCACAGCCCGACCCGCGCCGACGCGATCAGCAAGCCGGTCGAGTCCTCCGCCCAGCTGCCCCGGCTGCTCGGCAGCGACCTGCGGGTGCATTCCGGCATCCTGCTGGCCGTATTGGCCACCTGGTTCACCGCCTGGCTGCTCAACCGCTCGACGGTCGGTTTCGAGCTGCGCGCGGTCGGCGAGAACCCGGACGCCGCCCGGACCGCCGGCATCAGTGTCACGAAGGCGTACGTGCTGGTCATGGTGATCTCCGGCGCGCTCGCCGGCCTCGGCGGCTCGAACATGGTGCTCGGCTCGACCGCGAACGCACTCACCCCGGAGGTGGTCGCGCAGATCGGCTTCGACGGCATCCTGGTCGCGCTGCTCGGGCGGTTGAAGCCGTGGGGCGTGCTGCTCGCCGCGCTGCTTTTCGGCGCGCTGCAGGCCGGCGGCAACCGGATGCAGTCGTACTCGGGGATCTCGCTGGAGTTGGTCACCGTGCTCCAGGCGCTGATCGTCATCTTCGTCGCCGCGCCGGCCCTGGTAAAGGCGATCTTCCAGCTGCGGGCCGCCCGCGCGGCCCGGTTGCAGACGAGCCTGGCGAAGGGCTGGTAAGGCAATGTCGACCATCGCTGTCCCCGACGTCGCCGTCACCGTCGACGTGGGCTTCTGGACGCGCAACCGCAAGGTCGGCGCCGTTCTGCTGGCGCTGGGCGTGCTCGCCGCCGTGCTCTTCGGCGCGCTCGCCACCGGCCAGCAGGCGCGGTTCACCCTCAGCGAGACCGAGGGCGGTGCCGCCCTGGAGATCACCGGCACTTTCGGCGCCATCCTGTTCGGACTCGTCGCCGCCGCGGCCGGCGGCGCCCTGCTGGCCGGGGTGCCGAAGCGCTGGTTCACCCTCGTGCTCGGCGTCGGGCTGGTCGCCTTCGTGCTGAGCTTCCTGTGCTGGCAGGTCTCCGCCGCCCCCGAGGGGCGCAACTTCATGCCGCTGGTCAATATCGTCCGGGGTACGTTCATCCTGGCCCTGCCGCTGATCTTCGGTGCGTTGTCCGGCGTGCTCTGCGAGCGGACCGGCGTGGTCAACGTGGCGATTGAGGGTCAGCTGCTGATGGGGGCGTTCAGCGGGGCGCTCTTCGGCAGCATCTACCAGAACGTATGGGTCGGCCTGCTGGCCGCGGCGGTCGGCGGCGCGCTCATCTCGCTGCTGCTCGCCGTCTTCGCGATCCGCTACCTGGTCGACCAGGTCATCATGGGCACCGTGCTCAACCTGTTCGCGGTCGGGGTCACCGGCTTCCTCTACGAGCGGCTGATGCAGATCAACGCGGAGAAGTACAACAGCGCCCCCCGGTTCGGCAACTGGGAGATCCCGCTGCTGAAGGACATCCCGCTGATCGGCCCGGCGCTGTTCCGCGGCAACATCTTCCTCTACCTCGGCCTGCTGCTGGTGCTGGTCATCCACCTGGCGCTGTTCCGGACCCGGTGGGGGCTGCGGACCCGGTCGGTCGGTGAGCACCCGACCGCCGCGGACACCCTGGGGGTGCGGGTGCTGCGCCTGCGCTACCGCAACGTGATCATGGCCGGGCTGGTCGCCGGCGTCGGCGGCGCCTCGTACACCCTGGCGTTCTACTCGTTCACCAAGAACATGATCGGCGGTAAGGGCTTCATCGCCCTGGCGGCGCTGATCTTCGGCCGGTGGAGCCCGACCGGCGCGCTGCTCGCGGCGCTCTTCTTCGGCTTCGCCGACCAGCTCGCCACCTACCTCGGCGCGATCGGCAGCAGCATCCCCAGCCAGTTCCTGGCGATGCTGCCGTACCTGGCGACGATCCTGGCGGTGGCCGGGCTGGTCGGCCGGGTGCGGGCGCCGGCCGCGGACGGCAAGCCGTACATCAAGGGCTGAGCCCCTGATCGATCCGTGCCCGGCGGGGGATTCCCGGCCGGGCACAGTCGTTCCGAGTGTCGACTGACACAGGGGTACCCCTTCCCGCGTTCGACCAGGGTGACTTGGGCAGAATGGTGGGATGACCGAGATCGACTGGGAGCGGCTGCGGGCCGCGGCCACCGAGGCGATGCGGCACGCGTACGCGCCGTACTCGAAGTTCCCCGTGGGGGCGGCCGCCCTGGTCGACGACGGCCGGGTGGTGGTCGGCTGCAACGTGGAGAACGCCGCGTACGGCGTCACCCTCTGCGCCGAGTGCGGGGTGGTCTCCTCGCTGCACGCCACCGGCGGTGGCCGGCTGGTCGCGATGTCCTGCGTCGACGCCACCGGTGAGCCGCTGATGCCGTGCGGCCGGTGCCGGCAGCTGCTCTGGGAGCACGGCGGCCCGGAGTGCCTGGTCGAGACGAAGGGCCGGCCGCTGCGGATGGCCGAGCTGCTGCCGCACGCCTTCGACGTGGAGGACCTGGAGGCCGTGGTCGGCGAGACGCCGGTGCCGGTGGTGCCGGAGCGGCTGGCCGCCTGGCGGGGGCGCGGCACGGTCTTCGTCCACCCGGACCTCTCCGCCGGCCAGCAGGTCTGGACGGCGTACTGGGAGCGGTCCGCCGGGGACACCGAGGGCGCCGAGACCGGTGTGCTGGAGGAGGGCCCGACCTGGGAGGACCCGGCGGAGGCGGTCACCTGGGGGCTGGCCCGTACGCCCCGCGTGGTGGTGGTCGATGCGTCGGGCGCGATCTTCTGGGCTGGAGAGGGCGAACCGCCGCTGGAGATACCGATCCGCTGGGGCGGTTGAGGTTGGGGGATTGGGCCCACCGTGCCCGGCTCCGGGCGGTCAGGCTTGATCCCTCCGCCGGACACGGTGGACCCAATCCCTCGGTGGTAGCGGGCCGCGGGTCGGTATCCGCCATGACAACGAGGGAAGATCATCTAGTGAGTGCTTTTGCGGCGGTTGATGTTATTCGGGTGAAGCGGGACGGGGGTGTGCTGAGCGACGGCCAGATCGACTGGGTGGTCGACGCGTACACCAAGGGGCTGGTGGCCGACGAGCAGATGTCCGCGCTGGCCATGGCGATCCTGCTGCGCGGCATGAGCGCGCCGGAGATCGCCCGGTGGACCGCCGCGATGATCGCCAGCGGGGAACGGCTGGACCTGTCGTCGGTGTCCCGGCCGACCGTGGACAAGCACTCCACCGGCGGCGTCGGCGACAAGATCACCCTGCCGCTCACCCCGCTCGTCGCCGCCTGCGGCGGCGCGGTGCCGCAGCTCTCCGGGCGCGGGCTGGGCCACACCGGCGGCACCCTGGACAAGCTGGAGTCGATCCCCGGCTGGCGGGCCGCGCTGACCAACGACGAGTTCATCGCCCAGCTCCGCGACGTCGGCGCGGCGATCTGCGCGGCCGGCCCGGGGCTGGCCCCGGCGGACCGCAAGCTGTACGCGCTGCGCGATGTCACCGGCACCGTCGAGGCGATCCCGCTGATCGCCAGCTCCATCATGAGCAAGAAGATCGCCGAGGGCACCGGCGCGCTGGTGCTCGACGTGAAGGTCGGCTCGGGCGCGTTCATGAAGTCCGTGGACGACGCCCGCGAGCTGGCCCGGACCATGGTCGAGCTGGGCGGCGCGCACGGCGTGCGGACGGTCGCGCTGCTCACCGACATGTCCACCCCGCTCGGCCTGACCATCGGCAACGCGGTCGAGGTGACCGAGTCGGTCGAGGTGCTGGCCGGCGGCGGCCCGGCGGACGTGGTGGAGCTGACCCTGGCGCTGGCCCGGGAGATGCTGGCCGCGGCCGGCCTGCCGGACGCAGATCCGGAGGCGGCGCTGCGCGACGGCCGGGCGATGGACGTCTGGCGGGCGATGATCCGGGCGCAGGGCGGCGACCCGGACGCGCCGATGCCCACCGCCAACGAGGTCGAGGTGGTCCGCGCCGCCGAGGACGGCTTCGTCGCCTCCGTCGACGCGTACGCCATCGGGGTGGCCGCGTGGCGGCTCGGCGCCGGGCGGGCCCGCAAGGAGGACCCGGTGAGCATTCCGGCCGGGGTGGTGCTGCACAAGCGCCCCGGCGACCCGGTACGCGCCGGAGACCCCCTCTACGAGTTGCGTGCCGAGCACGCGGAGCGGATCCCGGCGGCGCTCGCCGAGGCGGCGCGGGCGGTCCGGATCGCGCCGGAGGCGCCGGCGGTGTCGCCGCTGGTCATCGAGCGCATCGGCTGATCAACTCCGGTCGGCGGTGCCGTGGTGCCGGCCCCCTGGAGCCGCTATTCTCCCTGCCCAGGGGGGACAGACCGGCGATGAGCCGATGCGAGCAGACAGGGACCTGAGCCGTGCGCGTACCCGCCCCCGATCCCCGGGCCGTCCGTGAGGCGAGCCTCGACGAGCTGTCCCGGTTGGGTCTGCCACTTCCGCCGACCCAGTTCCCGCTGGTGTGGGAGCCGGGCGACGAGATCGAGCTGCGCCCCACCGTCGAGATCGAGGCCCGGATCGCGGTGCTGCACCTGATCCTGGCCCGGTGCTTCGGGATGCCCCCGCAGGCGGCGATGAGCTGGCTGCTCGCCTCGCACCTGGTGGAGCAGGTGACGCCGCCGGAGTGGCAGTTCGTGATGGGCGGCAAGGGTGACCACCGGTCGTTCGTGCTGCACCACGACGCGCTGTTCTCGCTGTCCTGGGTGCTCGGGCTGACCAAGGAGCTCGACCCGACGGTGCCGGTGGACGAGCGGCTGGTGGAGCGGATGCCGCACGTCGCCGGCGGGGAGACCTTCGCCCAGTGGCGGTCCCGGATCCTGGCCGCGCCGCAGCACCCCGCCGACGCGGCCGCCCTGCTCGACCTGCACTACTGCCTGGACTGGGCGTACCTGGAGACGGAGCGGGCCGGCCGGATGCTGCCGGGGCTGGTCGACGCGAACGCGATCGGGCAGCGACGGTGGGCGTTGGAGTGGGCGGTGGTCCTCCGCGGCCCGTACCACGACGAGCCGCCCGGCTGGGAAGAGGTCGACCTCTCCACCTGACCGGGGTCAGCGCGGCCGGTATACGCCCAGCCGGACGGAGAGCGTCACCGGAACCGGCTCCGGCAGGCCGGCGATCCGCTCGGCGAGCCGGGTCGGGTCGGTGTGCCAGGCGCTCGGGCCCATCCCGACCAGGGTGGCCACCTCTGTGCGGGTGAGCCCGAGCCGGGCCCGGTGCAGCTCGGTCGGCTCCTCGGTGAAGTGCCCGGCCAGGCTGCCGGCGACCCGGTCCGCCTTGGCCGGGTCCACCCTGAGCAGGCCCAGGGCCTCGACGAGCTCGACCAGGTGGTCCTCGGCCGGGGTGACCACCAGCAGCGCGCCCGCCGGGTCGAGCACCCGGTGGAACTCGGCGCCGTTGCGCGGGGCGAAGACGTTCAGCAGCACGGCGGTGGAGGCGTCGGCCAGCGGCAGCCGCTGCCAGGTGTCGGCGAGCGCCGCGGCCGCGCGCGGGTGGGCCCGGGCCGCCCGGCGCAGCGCCGGCTTGGAGACGTCCAGGGCCAGACCGGCGGCGTTCGGCAGCGCCGCCAGCGCCGCCGCGAGGTACCGGCCGGTGCCCGCACCGGCATCCACCACCAGGGGGTACGCCCCGACGTCCGGCCCCGGGAGGTCGGCCGGCAGTTCCTCGTCCGCCCGCTTTGCGCTGCACCCGCCCACGCGGCGCTCGTCGCCAATCGCCGGCGCGTCGGTGGGTGCGGAGCGGGCGGTCGGCGCGCCGTGGGCGGCGCCGATCCGGTCGACCACGTGGGCGGCGGTGGCGGCGAGGGCGGCGGCGACGGTGTCGTAGTGGCCGGCGGCGAGGAAGTCGGCGCGGGCGGCGACCATCTCGGCGCTGTCCCCGGCGTGCGGGGCGCGACCGGCGAGCAGGTTGACGTACCCCTGGCGGGCGATGTCGAAGCTGTGCCGGCGCGGGCAGCGCAGCGCGCGGGCGGTGCCCGCGGTGACCTCCGCCAGCGGGTCGCCGCAGACCGGGCAGCGCAGCCGGTCGAGGATGCGGGGGTCCACGTCAGACCTCCGGACCGGCGGATGTCGGAGCGACCCGGCGGGGCGGATCGCCAGCCGGCCCGATCGGCGCGGTGAGGTGGTCCACCACCCGGTGGGTCAGCGCGCCGAGCGCCTCGACCTCCTCGGGGGTGAGCAGGTCGATCAGGTGCCGGCGGACGGCCGCCACGTGCCCTGGGGCGGCGGCCTCGATGGCCTGCCGCCCGGCCGGGGTGAGGGCGACGATCGAGCCGCGACCGTCGGACGCGCACTCCTCCCGGGTGACCAGCCCGCGCTGCTGCATCCGGGTCAGGTGATGGGAGAGCCGGCTGCGGGACCAGAGCATCCGGTCGGCCAGTTCGCTGAGGCGCAGCCGCTGGTCGGGCGTCTCGGAGAGGTCGGACAGGACGTCGTAGTCCGGCTCGGAGAGCCCGGCGTCCTGGGCCAGCTCGCGGGCCAGTTCCAGGTCGAGCAGGCGGCGCATCCGGCGGTAGCCGCGCCAGGCCCGCTCCTCCCGCTCGTCCAGCCATCGTGGGGCCTCCATGCCGACGATCCTAACCCAGTTGTTGACATGTCACTGAAACCGCCCTACGGTCGGTGACATGTCAACCAGATTGCCCGTACGGCTGGTCCGCCTCCTGCTCGGCCTGGCCCTCTTCGGCGCCAGCGTGGCGCTGATGGTCCGCGCGGACCTCGGGCTGTCGTCCTGGGACGTCCTGCACCAGGGCCTGGCCGACCGGACCGGCCTGCCGCTGGGCTTGGTGGTCAACGGCGTGGCGCTGGTGGTGCTGCTGCTCTGGCTGCCGCTGCGGCAGCGGCCCGGCGTGGGCACCGTGGCCAACGTCGCGCTGGTCGGGGTGGCACTCGACGCGGTGCTGGCGGTGCTCCCGCCGGTGCACGCGCTCCCCGTCCGGGTCGGCCTGCTGCTCCTCGGCGTCCTGCTCAACGGGGTCGCCACCGCCCTCTACCTCGGCGCCCGGCTCGGCCCCGGCCCGCGCGACGGGCTGATGACCGGCCTGGCCGCCCGCGGCCTGCCGATCGGTCGTGTCCGCACCGTGATCGAGCTGGGCGTGCTCGCCGCCGGGTGGCTGCTCGGCGGCACGGTCGGCGTCGGCACCCTGCTCTATGCGCTGAGCATCGGACCGCTCGCCCAGTTCCTCATCCCCCGACTCGCCGTGCCGGCCCCCGGCCGGCCCGCCCCGACAGGAGTGACCCCGCCATGCCCCGCCTCAACGTGATCGTCGCCAGCACCCGCCCCGGCCGGGTGGGCCGGCGGATCGGTGACTGGTTCACCGCCGCCGCCCTCCGGCACGGCGGTTTCGACGACGTACGCCTGGTCGACCTCGCCGAGGTCGGGCTGCCCTTCCACGACGAGCCGCACCACCCGTCCGAGGGGAACTACCTGCACCGGCACACCCGCGAGTGGAGCGAGACGACCGCCGCGGCGGACGCCTTCGTCCTGGTGATGCCGGAGTACAACTACGGCTTCAGCGCCCCGCTCAAGAACGCGATCGACTACCTCTACCACGAGTGGCGGCACAAGCCGGTCGGCTTCGTCAGCTACGGCATGACCTCAGGCGGCCTGCGCGCGGTGCAGATGATCAAGCAGGTGGTCACCACGCTGAACATGGTGCCGGTCAACGAGGCGGTGGCCGTCTTCCTGCGGCAGGCGCTGGACTCCGGCGGCGAGCTGCGGCCCGACCCCGGGCGCGACGACGCGGCCGAGCTGATGCTCGACCAACTCGCCCGACTGACCGTCGCCCTGGCGCCGCTGCGGGTGGCGGCGTGAGTGCCCGGCTGTGGGAGCTGTTCGGCGAGCGGGGGCGCGGAGTGCTGGTCACCCTGCGCCGGGACGGCCGGCCGCAGCTGTCCAACGTCGACTACCTCGCCGAGCCGGGGCTGATCCGCTGCTCCACCACCGGTGACCGGGCGAAGATCCGCAACCTGCGCCGCGACCCCCGGGCCAGCTTCCACGTGACCACCGCCGACGGCGGGGCGTACGCGGTGGCCGAGGGGACGGTGACGCTCACCCCGCCGGCCGCGGCCGCCGACGACGCGACGGTCGAGGAACTGGTGGAGGTCTACCGGCGGATCCGGGGTGAGCACCCCGACTGGCCGGAGTACCGCGCGGCCATGGTGGCCGACGGTCGCCTGGTGGTCCGCCTCGCGGTCGAGCGGGTGTACGGCTGGCGCCCCTGACCTGCCCGGCCCCGGTCCCGTCCCGTCCCGCGGCCGCCGGTGACTAATGTCTGAGCATGGTCGCAATCCGGTACGAGGACATCGTCAAGGTCCCGAAGGCGCTGCTGCACGATCACCTGGACGGCGGTCTGCGGCCGGCGACGATCGTCGAGCTGGCCGCCGAGGTCGGCCACGAGCTGCCCACGACCGACCCGGAGGCGCTGGGCCGCTGGTTCGTGGCGGCGGCCAACTCGGGCTCGTTGGAGCGTTACCTGGAGACGTTCGCGCACACCGTGGCGGTGATGCAGACCGCCCCCGCGCTGCGTCGGGTCGCCCGGGAGTGCGCGCTCGACCTGGCCGCCGACGGGGTGGTCTACGCCGAGGTCCGATTCGCGCCGGAGCAGCACCTGGCACAGAACCTGACCCTGGACGAGGTGGTCGAGGCGGTCGTCGCCGGGTTCGTGGAGGGCAGCGCGCAGGCCGCCGAGGCGGGCACCCCGATCCGGGTCGGCACCCTGCTCACCGCGATGCGGCACGCCGCCCGCTCGCAGGAGATCGCCGAGCTGGCCGTCCGGCACCGGGACGCCGGGGTGGTCGGCTTCGACATCGCCGGCGCGGAGGCCGGTTTCCCACCCACCCGGCACCTGGACGCCTTCGAGTACCTCCAGCGGGAGAACTTCCACTTCACCATCCACGCCGGCGAGGCGTTCGGCCTGCCGTCGATCTGGCAGGCGATCCAGTGGTGCGGCGCCGACCGGCTCGGCCACGGGGTGCGGATCGTCGACGACATCGTCGCGGGTCCGGAGCCGGTGCTCGGCCGGCTGGCCGCGTACGTGCGGGACAAGCGCATCCCGCTGGAACTGTGCCCGTCGTCGAACGTGCAGACGGGCGCCGCCCCCTCGATCGTGGAGCATCCGATCGGGCTGCTCCGGGACCTGCGGTTCCGGGTGACGGTCAACACCGACAACCGGCTGATGAGTGGCACGTCGATGTCGCGGGAGATGGCACTGCTGGTGGAGGCCTTCGGCTACGGCTGGAAGGAGCTCCAGTGGTTCACGATCAACGCGATGAAGAGCGCCTTCATCCCGTTCGACGAGCGGCTGAAGATCATCGACGAGGTGATCAAGCCGGCGTACGGGAAGCTGATCGGCTGATCACGGATGCTGGTGCGGGTGGGCGGCGAGCAGGGCGGCCACCCGGTGCAGCACCTCCCGGGCCCGGGCCGCCTCGGCGCCCAGGCCGGTCTGCCGGCGCAGCACCGCCGGCTCGGCGCGGAGCAGGGCCACCCCGCGGCTCAGCAGCACCCGGGGCGCCTTGCGCTGCTCGGACAGGTCGCGGGCGAGCCGGCGGAGGAAGGTCGCCCCGCGCGGCCGGCGCAGCGCGTACGCCCCGGCCAGGAGGCCACGCCGGCGGCACTCCTCGACGATCTCGGCGGCGAAGATCCCTTCGGCGACGAAAAGTGGCGATTCGGCGACATCGAATGGCCGGGTGGCCACCCGTCGGTCCGCGCCGATCGCATAAACCGGCACTTCGGCCTTGCCGTGCCGGGCCAGTCGGGCGATTGTTTCCACCGCCGTCTCGGCGTCCCAGGATCTGGGGGACTCCCAGTCGACCTGTCCGTTGCGACGCGGCAACGTAGGGTCGTCGCCGTCCTTGTAGAAGTCGTCCAAACAGAGGACAGGAAGCCCGGTTCGCTGCGCTATGTACGACTTTCCGGAGCCGGAAGGGCCGGCGAGCAGGACGACACGGTGGCGATGTTCCATTACTTCGCGTAACTCCGTACAGACGGATTGCTAGCAAATTGCATCAACATCTCATCACACCTCCGGCGAGGGACAACCTGGGCTTTCTCTTTGCGGACCGGCGTGATGGAATCTCGGAGGTCCGACCCGCCGGGTCGGTCGCTCGCCGTTGCCCAGGGCAACGTGCGGACGCTGTGATGCGAGGGCGGTGACGTGAGCAAACGGCCAAAGGCGGCGGGCTCCTTCCTGTCGCGTCTGCGCCGGCCGGCCAGCCGGCTCCGCGACATGCCGATCTGGTCCAAGCTCGGTCTGATCATGATCGTGCCGACCATCGCCACGGTCGTGGTCGGCACCACTGGTCTGGTCGACCACCTGCAGACGCTCAACAATGCCAACCGGGCCGGCGACCTCGCCAACCTGATCGGCTACTCGGATGACCTGATCGACAGCCTGCAGGACGAACGGACCTCCGCGGTGCTGTTCGTCAGCTCGACCGAGGTGCAGACCAAGGCCCAGTACCAGGAGGCCTACAACCGGGCCAACTCCCGGGTCGACCAGGCCAAGGCGCCGTACTTGCAGCAGCGGCTGGAGATCGACGGCCTGCCGGCGAACTTCAACTCGCTGCTCGACAACATCGACGGCGGCCTCACCGGCCTACCCGGCACCCGCAGCCAGGTCTCCAACGGCAAGCTCAAGCTCACCGAAGCGTTGCGCTCGTACTCCGGCCTGATCGCCGAGCTGCTCTCGGTTCGGGACTCGGCCACCCAGCTCGCCGGTGACAACGACCTGAGCGACCGGATGCGGGCCGCCACCGCGGTCGCTCGGCAGAAGGAGTACCTGTCTCAGCGCCGTGTCGTGATTCACCAGGTCCTGGTGCAGAAGAAGAGGGAGTACACCCCGAACCTGCGTGAGCAGTTCATCGCGAGCACGGTCGGCGACTCGCAGGCGCTCGAGAGCTTCAAGGCGGTCGCCAACCCGGCCGACTCCGAGTTCTACGACCAGACGGTCTCCGGCTCGGATCTGCGCGAGTCGATTGCCTACCAGCGGTTCATCAGCAGCAACACCAGCGGCAGCTTGGCCGACGCCCAGTTCGGGCCGGACCAGTGGGACGCGGCCATGGTGGAAAACGCCAAGCTGCTCCGTACGGTCGAGCAGAGGCTCGACAGCAACGTGGTCCGCGAGGCCGACAAGCTCCGCTCCGACGTGCAGCGCCAGGTCTTCCTGGAGACCGGCCTGCTGCTCAGCATGCTGCTGCTGGCGATCCTCTTCGCGTACCTGGTCGCCCGCTCGATGGCCCGGTCGCTGCGCGACCTGCGGCAGGGCGCCCTCTCCGTGGCCCAGTACGGCCTGCCGCAGGCGGTGGCCCGGCTGCGCGACCCGCAGGTCACCGGGCAGCTCTCCCCGGTGCAGCTGGCCAACCAGATCGCCGAGCCGCTGCCCGTCCGGAGCAAGGACGAGTTCGGCCAGGTGACCGAGGCGTTCAACGCCGTCCACCTGGAGGCCGTCCGGACCGCCGCCGAGCAGGCCGCGCTGCGCGCCTCCGTCGCGACGATGTTCGTCAACCTGGCCCGCCGTTCGCAGATCCTGGTCGACCGGCTGATCGGTCACCTGGACCGGCTGGAGCGCGGCGAGGAGGATCCGGACCGGCTGGCCGAGCTGTTCCAGCTCGACCACCTCGCCACCCGGATGCGCCGCAACGACGAGAACCTGCTGGTCCTCGCCGGCGCCGACTCGACCCGCGTGCAGCGCGAGCCGGCCGCCCTGATCGACGTGCTCCGCGCCGCCCAGTCCGAGGTCGAGCACTACACCCGGATCGAGTTCGGCGTGATCGACCGGGACATCGAGGTCGCCGCGCACGCGGTCAACGACCTGGTGCACCTGGTCGCCGAGCTGTTCGACAACGCCACCGCCTTCTCCCCGCCGGACTCGCAGGTCATGGTGGAGGCCCGGCGGGTGGGCGACCGCGCCTCCCTGTACGTCGAGGACCGGGGCATCGGCATCAGCGCCGAGCAACTGCGTGACCTCAACGAGCGGCTCGCCACGCCGCCGCAGGTGGACGTGGCCGTCTCCCGGATGATGGGTCTGGTCGTGGTGGCCCGGCTGGCCTCCCGGCACGGCGTTAAGGTCGACCTGCGGCCCGGCGCCGACCGGGGCACCGTCGCCGACGTCACACTGCCCACCTCCGTCCTGGTGCCGCGCGCCCTCTCCGGGCGGGGGCAGCAGCCCCCGGCGCTCCCGGCGGCGACCGGCCCGGCGCCGGCCTTCGGTGGCCCCCAGCAGGTCGGCCCGGCTCCCGCCTTCGGCGCCCTGGCGGCCCTGGGCAACGGCCCGGCCACGCCGCCGGCCCCGCGCCCCGGCGAGTCGGGCAATCAGGTGACCCTCGGTGGTCGCCCGTTCGACCCCGCCACGACCGGCGGGGGGCGCTCGATGCCCGCCTGGTCGGACCTCACCGGTGCCAGCGGGATCAACGGCAGCGACTCGTTCACGCCGCGGACCTCCAACGGCCAGCCGATCGACCCGCTGCCGCAGCGCCGCAACGGCGGCGACGGCGACCCGTCCGGCACCGGCCAGCAGCCGGCGATCCCGCGGCAGCTGCCCAGCAGCCCGGAGACGCGCCCGTACAACCCGCCGCCGGTCTCCGCCCCACCGCTGCCGCCGACCTCCGGCGTCCCGGTGTCGGCGTCGCCGGTGTCCGGTCACCCGGTCTCCGGCCAGCCCGTCTCGAGCCAGCCGTACTCCGGCCACCCGGTGTCGGCCGCGCCCGCCCCGGGTCAGCCGTACTCCGCGCCGCCCGCCCAGGGCCAGCCGTACTCGGCGCCGCCCGCCCAGGGCCAGCCGTACTCCGCGCCGTCCGCGGGTCAGCTGCCGCCGCAGGCTCCGCCGGCCACCGCGCCGAGCGCCGCCGCACCGCCGGCCTGGCCGCCGGTAGCCGCGCCCGACCGGGACGCGGCCACCCCGCCGGTGCCGGAGCGGCTCGCCGCCGCCCTGGACATGACCACCGAGCTGCCCCGGGTGCCGCGCCCGGAGGCCGCTCCGCCGGCCGCCATGCCGCCGGCCGTCAACCGGCCGCCGGCTGCGAACCGGCCGACGACGCCGCAGCAGTCCGCGAACCGCCAGCGGTATGCGGACGAGACGATGGAGCTGCCGATCTTCCGGGAGCTCGAGTCGGCCTGGTTCCGCACTCGCCGGCCCGGGCCGGAGGAGGCGGGCACCGCGCCGGCCGCCCCGGCGAACGGCGCCGCGACCCAGCAGTTCGCCAAGGTCGACGCCGCCGGTCGGGCCGTGCAGCAGACACCACCCGGGACGACAGGTAACGCACCGATGGCACACACTCCGACAGCCGGTGGAGCGCCGCGCGACAACGGGACGGCCACGAACGGTGGGGCCCGCCCCGCTCCCGCCGAGGCGCTGCCGAACCGGCGGCCGCAGCAGCAGCCGCCGGCCGGTGGCTGGCAGACCGCGGCCGACGACGGCTGGCGGGCCGCCTCGGCGGCCACCGAGGTGCCGGTGGCGGAGACCACCCAGAAGGGGCTGCCGAAGCGGAAGCCGATGGCGCAGCTGGTCCCGGGCGGCGTGGAGAAGCCGTCGGCCTCGGTGCAACGCCGCACGCCGGAAGGCGTACGGGGTCTGCTCTCGGCCTACCATCGGGGCGTGCAGCGGGGGCGTAACAACCCGACCGACAGCAACTCGACCGGCCCGGAGGCGACCCCGGGCGGGCAGCAGTCCTCGCAGTCTGGCTCTGGGCCGGTGGCCGGGAGCGGGCAGAAGGAGCAACAAGGATGACAACTACGCAGGATCTCGGATGGCTACTGGCCAACTTCGCCGACCGGGTGCCCGGTGTCGCGCACGCGGTCGCCGTCTCCGCCGACGGCCTGCTCCTCGCGTCGTCTCGTGACCTTCCGCGGGACCGGGCGGACCAACTCGCCGCGATCTCGTCCGGACTGGTCAGCCTGACCCAGGGCGCCGCCCGCTGCTTCGAGGGCGGGGCGGTGCTGCAGACGGTCGTGGAGATGGACAACGGCTTCCTGTTCCTGATGTCCATCTCGGACGGCTCGTCGTTCGCGGTCCTGGCCGCGCGCAGTTGCGACGTCGGGCAGGTCGGGTACGAGATGGCGCTGCTCGTCGACCGGGTGGGCGACGCGTTGACCCCGGCGCCTCGTACTGCTGTCGGGATGATGGGCTGACCGAGCTGACCAGCTGGTCGGCACGGCAGGAACGACACGAGAACAACGACGGGAACCACCGGGCGAGAGCCGGTGACGGGTGCGAAGGAGGTGAGCGGCGACATGGCCGATCGTGACGAACCGACCGGAGCATTGGTCCGTCCATACGCCGTGACCCGCGGTCGTACCCGTCCCCGGCTCGACATCGCGCTGGAGGCGCTCGTCGAGACGACGGTGCGCGGCCGGGCCGCTGCCAGTGGTAATGGCGGCCAGGGTCGTGAGCACCAGTACATCGCCGCGCTGTGTGACGGACGCGTGCAATCGCTTGCCGAGATCGCGGCGCGGATGCAACTTCCGCTCGGCGTGGCCCGGGTGCTCATCGCCGACATGGCGACGGACGGCCTGGTCGCGGTCCACGAGCCGACCATTTTGGACGACTCTGACGACGCGGTGGGCACTGAACTGCTGGAGAGGGTGCTGAGTGGACTTCGCAGGCTCTGACATGTCGCACCGGCCGCCGGCCCCGAGCGGGCGCGTGACGTCGGCGAAGATCGTTATCGCCGGTGGATTCGGCGTCGGCAAGACGACGCTGGTCGGCTCGGTCTCGGAGATCACGCCGCTGACCACCGAGGCGATCATGACCTCCGCCGGCGTGGGCGTCGACGACACCCGGCAGGTGCCGGGCAAGACGACGACCACGGTGGCGATGGACTTCGGTCGTATCTCGATCGACCGGGATCTGATCCTGTACCTGTTCGGTACGCCGGGTCAGACGCGGTTCTGGTTCATGTGGGACGAGCTGGTCCGCGGCGCCATCGGCGCCGTGGTGCTGGTGGACACCCGCCGGCTGGCCGACTGCTTCGCCGCGATCGACTTCTTCGAGCACCGGCGGCTGCCGTACCTGGTGGCCATCAACTGCTTCGACGGCATGCAGTACCACGACCCGCAGGACGTCCGGGACGCGCTGGCCATCTCCAGCGACGTGCCCGTGGTGGCCTGTGACGCCCGGAACCGGGAGTCGACCAAGCACGTGCTGATCTCGCTGGTCGAGTATGTGCTGTCCATGCGTCGCTCGCGGGCGGTCGCGCCCGCCTGACCGGCGTCAGGACGCGCCCGGTGACAGCCTCGGCGGTCACCGGGCGCTTCTCGCTGTCCGCCGGTGGCGGCCCGCCCTTCCTCGATGGGGAGCGGGCCGCGCCGGCGGTCAGGCGTACGGCGTCCAGGTGCCCTGGGTGACCACGTAGACGCCGAGGGAGTCCCGCTCCATGCCCCCGCGCCGGATCGGCGCGAAGGCGTACCCGCCGCAGTTGCAGCGGGTCCGAGCCGTACGGGGCGAAGCCGCTGAAGCTGCCGTGCCGCTGGAGGTAGCGGAAGGTGAAGTCCCGGCGGGTGAGCGCCGCGGTGGTGGTGTTGGTCAGCGTCGAGCGCGGCGAGGACGCCCCGACGGGTCAGCACGGCGGAATCGGTTGCCGGTGTCGCCATTGGAGTCGCCTTCCCGCCCCGGCGACACCCGCCGCCGGCAGTTCCGCCGCTATGCTCCCAGCCGCCTCGACCCCGGCGTCGAACTAGCCGGGTGTGGGCAGGAACACGCAGGTGGCGGGCGGTGGAACCCCGGTCAGGACCGGTAGCCGGCGGAGCGGTACTCGTACTCCCGGTCGTCGTCACGGTCGCCCGTGTCGCGGCTGAAGTCCCAGCCGCCGGCCGACTCCCGGCCGGGGCGGCCGCCCACCGCGAACCCGCCGATCTCCTGGCCGCGCCGCCAGCCGCGGAAGTAACCGGTGGTGTTCTCGGCGAGGCTCGCCGCGTTCCGGATGATCCGCAGTGGACGCTCGTCGCGCAGCGGCGAGCCGGGAACCAGGTTGGCCTGGGGGACCCGCTTCGGCAGGCCCGCCGTCGTCTCGGCGCCCACCGCCGGGCGGGCCGCCTGCTCGGCGGCCTGCCACCCGGTGTCCGCGGTGGTCGACCAGTCCAGATCGGACTCTTCTTCGGTGTGGCCGACGAACCAGGCGGACTTCGCCTGGGCGAAGATGAGCAGGTCGCCGTCGCCCTCGTCGGAGACCGGCGGGGGCCGGTGCTCCTTCGGCGCGGGCCGCCGCTCGAGCGGTTCGGGAAGATCGGGACGGGGACCGGACCGGCCGGCGCGCTCCGCCTCTGCCCGCTCCGCCTCTGCCCGCTCCACCAGCCGCAGCGGCCGGGCGTCCAGCCCGGGGTCGGTCGGCGGGTTCAGGCTGTCCCGCAGCGCCCGGTCGGCCAGCGGCGGTGGCTCGACCAGCCGCAGCATCGGGGGCTCCTGGGGCAGGTCGTCGGCGAGCCAGGGCGGGGTGACCCGGCTCTTGCCCGGGTCCGTCGGCGCGTCGACCTTCCGCGCGTCCCGGTCGCCGTACGAGTAGGCGGCCGGCGCCTCGGCGGGGCCGTCGGCGAGCTCGTCGCCGTTGTTGACCAGCGGCCAGTTGGCCCGGGACCCCGGGGGAGCGGACTCCTGGCCGGGACGGGGCGTGGGCACCGGGACGCTCAGGTCGGTCGCGCTGAAGCCGCCGGTGGGCGGCGCCGGCTCCGGGGTGGTCTTGGGGCGCGGCGGGATGATGGTCCGTTGCCGTTCGGCGCGGGCGCTGTTGATCGCGGCGGTGGTCAGCGTGGGCCGGAACGGCTCGCCGGCTTCGGCCGGGGGAATGTTGCCGCGCTGCGCCGGGGCGATCGGGGTGATGCCGGGCGGCGGCGGGGGCGGCGCGGAGACCGGACGGTTGGTCGGCGCGTCCACCCGGTGCGGCATCGGCGGCACGGGTGCGGGGCGCGCGGGCGGCGCGGAGATCGGCGTACCGCTGGCGGCGGCCGGGGCGACCGGCGACGGGGCGATCGGTGGCGGCGCGACCGGGGCCGGGGCGACCGGCGGCGGGCCGAGCGGACGGGGCGGCAGCGGCGCGGCGCCGCCGGTGCGCGGCTCGGGACGGCTGCGGCGGCCCACCGGCTCGGGCTCCGCGGGCCGGATGGTCCGCAGGCCGGTCGCGGTGGTGCCGGTCAGACCGGCGAGCTCGCCGACCTGCTCGTTCCGACGGGCGGCGGCCCGCCGGCCGGGAACCGGAGCGGGCGTGGTGACCCGGGCGCTGAGGGCGCCGACCAGGGCCTCGCAGGCGGCGTCGCAGGCCCGGACGGAGGCGACCGCCTGCCGCACGGTCTCCGCGACTGCCGAGGTGAGCACCCGGTTGACCGTGGCCCGGCGGGGCGTCTCGGAGATGGCGACCCGCAGGGCGGTGATCGCGTCGTTGATCTGGCCGGCACGCGCGACGCCCTCGGCGACGAGGTGCGCCGCGACGGCGTCCGCGGCGACCGCAACCTCGCGGCCCCGGGCGACCGTGCCGCCGAGCATGCCCGGCTCGGGCAGCGCGTCGAGGACCGCCAGCGAGACCGGCCCGGCCGGGTCCGGGTAGGCCCGCAGCGCGGCCGGGTAGAGCTCCCGCAGCACCTCGCGCAGCGCCACCGCGGCAGAGTGCCGCCCGTTGGCCAGGGCGGCGTGCGCGGCCAGCACCTGCTTGTAGTTGGCCAGGTCGCGGGGGGCCGGCAGGGTGACCGCGGAGAGCGCGCCGGCCTGCAGCGCCCGGGCCAGCCCGACGGCGCGACGCTCGGCCGGCGGGGACTGCATCTCCTCCAGGGAGTCGTCGTCGGCGAAGCGCTCGGCGAAGTCGTCCACCGAGTCGTCGTCCGCGATCGCCAGTGGACGACCGGCCGCGCTGAGCAGCGAGGTGACCGTGTGGTCGTCGCTGTCGGCGGCGATGGCCGCACCGCTCGGCCCGCCCGACCGCTCCACGAGCAGCGCGACCAGCTGGGCGTAGCCCGCCGGGTCGTCGCTGATCTCGCAGACATGCAGCAGACGGCCTGCGTCGTCGACCACAGCGGACGTCAGCGCCGAACCGGTCGAAGCCGGTCGGTCGGCCGGATCCGCCGAGGCCAGACCGCAGTACACGCGCACGAGCGCCACGGCGTCGTCCTCCTCCCGGGACACAGATCGTTACTTCTGCCAGAGACTGATGCTCCCCGTTACGGGTCAGTCGCGCCAGTCCACGACAGCAGAGATCTTGCCGACAATGGTGCGCCAACCCAAACTTGCGGTTTGTGCCCCGATTTTCTTCAGCCGCCGTCGGCCCAGGAAAGCACCGATTCCGCCGTTGACAGACGCCCGCAGCGCCTCGTCCAGGTCGTCCAGGCTGGAGTCCGCGGAGAGCATGTCCAGCACCGCGGGTAGCCGCAGCGCGTACGCAAGGTCACGGGCGACCTCGCCGGCCTCGATCAGGAGCGTGGGGTCCCACGTGTCGTGCCCGCCGCGGAGGTTCTCCACCACCAGGTCGAGCTCGTAGGTGTCCTCGTCCAGCGGGGCGATGTCGGCCGGTTCCACCCGTTCGGACAGTTCAGTCCAGCTGTCCAGTTGGGACAGGTCGTTGGGCGCGCCGGATCGGACGAAGCTGACCAGCGACTCCGGCGTCTTGAACAGCAGCAGCCGGCCGCGGTGGCTGAGGAAGGCGGGCACCTCCTCGTCGCCCGCGGTGTCCTCGTCCTCGTCCTCGTCGGCCTCGGCCTTCTCCTCGGCCGCCTCGGCGGCGCCGCGCCTGCGACCCGCGGGCCGCTCCTCGTCCTCGTCCTCGTCCTCGGACAGGGCGGCGAGCTCCTCGTCGAGGATCACCACCTCCTGGTCCTCGTCCTCGGCCTCGACGACCTGGCGGCGGGCCAGGAAGGGGTCGTCCTCGTCGCGCTCGGCGACGTCGGTCGGGGTCAGCTCCCGCGCCGGCCGGTACGCGCGCAGGGTGAAGCCGGTGCCGGCCGGCAGGGCGATCTCCACCGGGTCGATCCGCAGCTCGTCCCAGAGGGCGCGGTCGGCCGCCGGGCGGTCGTCCTCCGCCTCGTCTGCTGCCGCCGACGCGGTGCTCTCGTCGAGCTCGGGCTCGTCGGCGTCGGGCCGTTGGGGCGACTGGCGGGCCACGCTGACCTCCGTGTGCTTTCGGGTTTGCCCACCCGGCGCACCTTGCGGCCGCCGAGTGACTCTGGGCACATACCCTAGTGGGCGACCCGACGAGGCCGGGACCGCACCCCGGTGGCATCCCGGCGGCGGACAAGTAGCGTTACTACGCATGAAGGCCCAGGCGCTGCACGGACACCTGGACGCGCTGCTGCTGGCGGTCCTGGAGCAGGGCGAACTCCACGGGTACGCGATCATCGAGGCGCTCCGGGCACGCAGCGACGGCACGCTGGACCTGCCTACGGGCACCATCTATCCGGCGCTGCGGCGGCTGGAACGGGCGGGCTACGTCGCCAGCTCGTGGAGCACGGTCAACGGCCGGGAACGACGGACCTACCAGCTCACCGAGGCCGGCGGGCGCGCGCTGGCCAGCGAGCGGGCCGGCTGGCGCGAGTTCAGCGCGACGGTGGGCCGGTTCCTCGGCGCCGACCAACCGCCGACCGCACCCGCCTGAGAGACGGCTCACCGCCCCGTCCGGTGCGAGTTCCCCCGGCGCCGCCCGCTGCACCGGTGGCGGGCAGGCGCCCACCGCGTCACCGGATGGCCAGCAGCCAGGACCGGGCGGCCCGGGCCAGGGCGAACCAGGCCGCGCTCGCCAGCACCGCCCCGACCATCATCGGCGGCCAGGTCAGGGCCGCCTGCCAGAGCCCGATCGACCAGGCGAGCAGGGCGCCGCCGGCGAGCGCGCCGACGCCCAGCGCGCCGGTCAGGCCGAAGCCGACCACCCGCCCCAGACGGGGCAGCCGGGCCGACCCGTACCGCGCGGCGAGGAAGCCCAGCAGCAGCCCGGCCAGCGCCAGCCCGGCGACCGTCCCCCAGATCCCGTTCAGCGAGGCGGACAACAGCTGGTAGCCCTCGGGTGGCGGTCCGCCCCGCCAGTGGGCGCCCCGCCAGGTCAGATCGCCCCCCACCATCAGCGCCACCGCCACCGCCAGCGCCCGCACCGCCAGCCCGCGCAGCGCCCCGGCCGCCAGCTCCGCCTGGTAGCCCGGGGCGAGCTGGGCAGGGCTGCCGAACTCGGCGACCGCGCGCCGCTCGGCCTCCGCCGCCGGCAGGCCGTCCGCCCGGTACGCCTCGGCGGCGTCCAGGAGCGCGTGCCGCGCCTCGGTGAGCAGGTCGGTCTTCAACCGGGCCGGCCCACGCAGGCGCCCGGCCAGTTCCCGCAGGCGCTCCTCCACGAGCACGCCGTCGTACCCCCGCATGGCCTCACCCTGCCACCCCGCCCCACCCGGCGCGTCCGGGGATTTCCCGGAGGCCGCTCAGGGAGTCAGGGCCAGATAGCCGCGTTCCGCCGCCGCCTGGAGCAGCCACTGCTCCCGGTACCAGCCGGGCCGGGCCACCAGTTCGGCGTGCCGGCCACGCTGCACCACCCGGCCGGCGTCGAGCACCACGATCTCGTCCAGCCCCGCCAAGCCGCTGAGCCGGTGGCTGATCAGCAGCACGGAGTGCCCGGCCGGGGTGGCGGCCAGCGCCGAGGCGAGCACCGCGTCGGCCGCGGCCGGGTCGAGGCCCTCGGTGGGCTCGTCCAGCACCAGCACCGCCGGCGCGGCCAGCAGCGCCCGGGCCAGCGCGAGGCGCTGCCGCTGCCCGCCGGAGAGCTGCCCACCCTCCTCGCCGACCACGGTGTCCCAGCCCGCCGGCTGGGCGCGTACCCAGTCGAGCAGGCCGGCCGCCCGGGTCGCGGCGGTCAGCTCCGCCTCGCTCGCTCCGGGGCGGCCGAGCAGCAGGTTCTCCCGTACGGAGGCGTGGAAGACGTACGCCTCGGCGAGGAGTCCGCCGATCGCCCGGGGCAGCTCCTCGGCCGGATACGCGAACACGTCGATCCCGTCCAGGCTGACCCGGCCGGCGTCGGGGCGTACCGCGCCGGTGAGCACCGCCGCGAGGGTGCTCTTGCCGGCCCCGCTCGGCCCGACCACGCCGACCCGACGGCCGGCCGGCAGGTCGAGGCTGACCCGGTCCAGGGCGGGGGCCGCCCCCGTCCGGTACCTGACGGTCACCTCGTCGAATCGCACGTCGTGGCCGGAGGGAGCGGCTTCGGTCCCCGCGCCGGCCGGCGCGCCCGCCCGGGTCCGGCCGGTCGTGCCGGCCGCGCCGACCGCCGGGCTCGGGGCGGTCCCGGTGCCCGTCCCCGGTGTCGGGGCCGCGCCGGTTGCCGGGGCGGGCCCGGTGAGCAGCGCGGCGACCCGCTCCAGGGCGGCGCGGAGCTGGGTGTACTGCCGTGCCGCGCCGACCAGCGCCAGCGCGACCTCCACGGCGGCGAGGGCGCCGACGGCCAGCACCCCGACCAGCACCCCGCCGACGCCGGCGCGGAGCGCGACGACCACCACGGCGGCGGCGGTGAGCCCACCGACCAGCACCCCGGCCGCGTCGACCGCGAAGCCGGCCGCGGCGAGCCGGCGTTCCAGCCGGGCGAGGTGTCGAGCGCGCCGGTCGGCCGCCGCGAGCGCCGCGCCGGTGGCGCCGAACGCGGCCAGGTCGGCGGCCCCGTGGGTCAGGTCGACCGCGTCCACGGCGAGCGCGCCGCGCAGCGGGGCCACCTCGTCGGCGGCCCGCCGGGTGAGCGCCGTGGCGAGCGCGGGCAGCGCCACTCCGGCGACCAGCAGCCCGGCGGCCAGCACCCCGGCCGCGGGGAGCGAGATCAGCGCCGCCCCGCCGACCGCGAGCACGCTCACCAGCCCGGCGGCCGCTCCCGGCACCAGCACCCGCAGCAGCAGGTCCTGTACGGCCTCCACGTCGGACACCAGCCGGCTCAGCGCGTCACCGGAGCGCTGCGACGGGGTGTGCCGGCGGGCGGCGAGGGTGCCGAACACCCGGGCCCGGACGTCGGTGATCATGCGGAGCACGGCGTCGTGCCCGGCGAGCCGTTCGGTGTAGCGGAACACGCCCCGGCTGATGGCGAGGGCCCGGACCGCGACGATGGCCACGGTCAGCCGGTCCAGCGGGGGCCGGCCGGCGGCGCTCATCAGCAGCCAGGTGGCGGTGGCCATCAGGGCCAGTCCGGCGAACTCGGTGGCGGCGGCGAGCAGCCCGGCCCCGACGAGCCGACCCAGGTACGGCCGGGCCAGCCGCAGCACGGTGCGCTCGGCCCGGACGCCGCCGGCCGACCCGGCGGGAACGGCCTCGTCGGTCACCGGTCCGGCGGGAATGGCCTCGTCGGTCACCGGCCCGGCGGGAATGGCCTCGTCGGTCACCGGCCCGGCGGGTGGCGCCTCGTCGGGGGTCGGCTCGGTGGGCAGGGCGCCGGGCGCCAGCTCCGGCGGGACCGCCTCCGCCGGGGTGGGCGGTCCCGGGTCGCGCGCGGCCGGCGTGGCGCCGTCGGCCGAGACGCCACCGGGCACGGCGCGTCCCGGCTGGTCGGGGCGGTCGGGGACGATCGGTCCGGGGCTCATCAGCTCGCCTTCCCGGCCGGTGCCGGGGTCAGCTCGGTGACCCGGCCGTCCTCGACGCGGATGATCCGGTCGGCGTCCGCCAGCAGCGCGGGCCGGTGCGCGACCAGCAGCGCCGTACGACCGGCGACCAGCCGCCGGGTGGCGGCCAGCACCACGGCCTCGCTGGCGGAGTCGAGCCGGGCGGTCGGTTCGTCGAGGAGCACCACCGGGGCGTCCCGGAGGAACGCCCGGGCCAGCGCCACCCGCTGCCGCTGGCCGCTGGAGAGGCCGTGCCCGCGCTCGCCGAGCTCGGTCGACAGCCCGTCGGGCAGGGCGGCGACCACGTCGTCCAGCGCGGCGTCGGTGACCGCCCGGCCGAGCGCGGCGTCGGTGGTGTCCGGGGCGCCGAGGCGGATGTTGTCGGCCAGCGAGGCGGCGAAGAGGTGTGCCCGCTGCGGCACCCAGGCCACCTGGCGGCGCCAGGCGTCGAGGTCGGTGTGGGCGAGGTCGACCCCGTCGACCGTCACCCGGCCGGCGGTCGGGGTGACGAAGCCGAGCAGCAGGCCGAGCAGGGTGCTCTTGCCGGCGCCGCTCGGGCCGATGACCGCGATCCGGTCACCGGGACGGACGGTCAGCGTGACGTCCCGCAGCGCGGTGGTCCGCTCGTACTCGACGGTCACGCCCTCGAAGCGGATCTCGCCGGCTCCGGCGGGCGTCCGGGCCGGCGCGGCGGCGGCCGGTGCGGCGGCGGCCGGTGCGGCGGCGGCCGGTGCGGCGGCGGCCGGCGCGGCGGCGGCCGGTGCGGCGGAGACGGTCAGCGCCTCGTCCAGCGCGGTGAGCCCCTCCATGCTGGCGTGGAACCGGCTGCCCGCCGCCCGCAGCGGCAGGTACGCCTCCGGGGTGAGCAGCAGCACCAGCAGCGCGGTGGAGAGGGTGATCCCGCCGCCGAGCAGCCGGATGCCCACCGGCACGGCGACCAGCGCCACCGAGAGGGTGGCGACCAGCTCCAGCACGAGCGCGGAGAGGAAGGCGATCCGCAGCGTCCGCACGGTGGCCTGCCGGTGCCCGTCGGCCATCCGACGGACCACGTCGACCTGGGCCCCGGCCCGGCCGAACGCGCGCAGTGTGGGCAGCCCGGCGACCATGTCGAGGAAGTGCCCGCCGAGGCGGGAGAGCCGCCGCCACTGCCGCTCGGTGGCGGCCTGCGCCTGCCAGCCGAGCAGCGCCCCGAAGACCGGGATGAGCGGGATGGTCAATGCGATGATCAGTGCCGAGCTCCAGTCGGCGACCGCGATCCGGGCCAGCACGGCGAGCGGCACGGTGACGCTGAGCACGAGCTGGGGGAGGTAGCCGGTGAAGTAGGCGTCCAGCGCGTCGAGGCCGCGCCCGGCGAGGGTGGCCAGTTGCCCGGCCCGCTGCCCGGCGACCCAGCCCGGGCCGTGCCGGCCGACGGCACGGAGCAGGTCCGCCCGCAGCGCCGCCTTCACCGTCGCCGCCGCCCGCGCCGCCACCGTGCCCTGGGCCCAGTTGACCAGCGCCCGAGCGGCGACCGCCGCCGCGAAGCCGGCCAGCGCCGGCCGGTGCAGCCGCCCGTCGACCGCCGTCGCCAGCAACGTGGCCAGCGCGGTGGCCTGCGCGACCACCAGCAGTGCGGTGAGCCCGCCGAGGACCGCGAGCACGGCGAGGTCGCGCCGGGCCGCGGGGACCCGACGCAGCAGACGCGGGTCGAACGGGCGGCGGTTCACCAGTACACCGGTGCCCTGCCGTCGGTCCGTCCCCGGAACACCCACCAACACATCGCCTGAAAGCCTAGTAGGGCCGGCAGGAGCGGCAGCGTGAGCCAGCCCAGCAGCCGTAAGGTGGGGCCGCTCGCCGCGGCGTCGGCCACGGTCAGCCCGGCCCCCGGCTCGACCGTGGAGACCAGCGCCCAGGGCCAGAGCGCCGCCCCGACGAGCAGCACCGGCAGCGCCAGCGCCGCGCTGGTGGCGGCGAAGGCCAGCCCGGGCCGCCGCCAGCGGAGCGCCGTCCGGGCCGCCAGCAGCGCCGCCACCAGCGCCAACGGCAGCAGTACGGCCGCCGCCGGCTGCACCACCGCGGCGCGTACCCGGTCGGAGAGCAGGCCGAGGACGGTGGCCGCGCCGACCGTGGCGAACGCCACCGGGATCAGCCGGCGGGCCAGCCGGGCGACCGGCGCGACCTCGGTGGCCGGCAGCCGGAGCGTGAGGAACGTCGCACCCTGCGCCGCGACCAGGGTCAGCATGGCCAGCGCGGCGGCGGCCACGAACGGGGTGAAGACGTGCGTCATGCCGGCGACGTGGCCGTCGGCCCGCAGCGGTACGCCCTGCAGCAGCCCGGCGAGCAGCGCGCCCCAGCCCAGCGCGGCGAGCGCGCTGCCGGTGACGACCACCCGGTCCCAGCCGGCGCGGGCCCGCTCGCCGGCCGGTCTGCTGCGCAGCTGCACCCCGGCGGTCACCAGGACCACCCCGGCCAGCGCGCCGAGCACGGCCGGGTAGAGCCTGGAGAGCAGCTCGCCCTCCAGGGTGGGGAAGGCGCCGAAGAGGATGCCGACGGCGGCGACCAGCCAGACCTCGTTGCCGAGGAAGAACGGGCCGACCGCGTTGAGCGCGGCCCGCCGGGTGGCCGGGGCGGTGCGCCGGGCGAGCAGCAGCCCGACGCCGTAGTCGTAGCCGCCGAGGACGAGGTAGGTGGCGAAGAAGAGGCCGAGCAGGGCGTACCAGGCGAGTTCCACGGCGGGCTCCCTCAGGCGAACACGGGTTCGGGGTGGGTGTCGGCGTCGGGCGCGGGTGGGCGACCGAGGGCGGGGTCGGCCGCGCCGCGGGCGGCGTGCCGGGCGAGCAGCACCCAGTTGGTGACGGCCAGGGTGCCGAGCAGCAGGCTGAAGCCGATCAGCGAGGTGAGCATCGTTCCGGCGCCGACCGGGGAGACCGCCTGGCCGGTCGGCAGCAGGCCGTACGCGACCCAGGGTTGGCGGCCCACCTCCCGGGCGATCCAGCCGAGGAGCACCGCGACGAACGGGAGCGGCAGGGCGAGCAGCACCAGCCAGAGCGGGAAGCGCAGCCGGATGATCCAGTCCCGGAAGAGCAGGGGCACCAGCAGCGTGCCGAGGAAGAGCGTGAAGCCGATCAGGATCATGAAGCCGAGCCCGACGCTGGAGAGCGCCGGCGGGGTGTAGTCGCCCGGGCCGAACCGTGCCGTCCACTCGGCGACCAGCGCGTCCCGCTCCGGGCCACCGCCGAACTTCGTCGGCTGCACCCGCCCGACCGGGCCGAACTGGG
Organism: Micromonospora sp. GCM10011541; assembly: GCF_042650725.1. Classification (NCBI taxonomy): domain Bacteria; kingdom Bacillati; phylum Actinomycetota; class Actinomycetes; order Micromonosporales; family Micromonosporaceae; genus Micromonospora; species Micromonospora sp. GCM10011541. The sequence goes on along the minus strand of NZ_JBHSBP010000026.1, from coordinate 163,052 downwards.
CGAAGCCGAAGCCGATCAGGAAGACCACGGAGATCGCCGTGGTGAGCACGCCGAGCCGCAGCGACGTGCGGAACAGGGCGAAGTCCGGCGTACGCCGGATCAGGTGCCAGGCGCTGACGGCGGCCATCAGCACGCCGCCGGTGACCAGCCCGGCCGAGACCACGTGGCCGAAGGCGAAGCCGAGGGTGGGGTTGGTGAGCAGCGCCCCGAAGTCGGTCAGGTGGGCGATCCCGTCGCGGACCTCGTACCCGACGGGGTGCTGGAGCCAGGAGTTGGCCACCATGATCCAGAACGCGGAGGCGTACGCGGTCAGCGCCACCCCCCACAGCAGCGCCAGGTGTACGCCCCGGCGCAGCCGGTGCCAGCCGAAGATCCACATGCCGAGGAAGGTGGACTCCAGGAAGAACGCCACCAGGGTCTCGATGGCGAGCGGCGCGCCGAAGACGTTGCCGACGTAGCGGGACAGCCCGCTCCAGTTCAGCCCGAACTGGAACTCCATCACGATGCCGGTGGCGATGCCGAGCACGTAGTTGATCACGTAGAGCTGGCCCCAGAAGCGGGTCAGTCGCTCGTAGATCGGTTTGCCGGTGAGGTAGCCGGCGGTCTGGAGCCCGACCAGCAGGGTGACCAGGCCCAGCGTGACCACCACGAAGAGGAAGTGGATCGAGGTGGTGGTGGCGAACTGCAGGCGCGCGAGGAGCAGGGTGTTCATTCTCGATCTCCCCCGAGTTGGCTCGCTTGTCGTAGGGAGCCTACACGTAGATTATCTACCTATCACTACTACGGTATGTAGTACGAGAATGTACGACAGTCCGTAGTAGTGCCGTGCACGGGGTGCCGTGCGGGCCGGCGGTGGTTCGCCGGGCCGGGGTCAGCTCAGGAAGAGGGAGATCGGCAGGGCGACCAGGGCCGTCGCCACGGCCAGCGCGGCCGCGCCGAGCAGCCGGGGCGGGCGGTCCGCGACCAGCAGCCGCTGCACCCGTACGTCGAGGTCGCGGTCGCCCATGCCGAGCGCGCCGGCCGGGGTGACCCGGTGGCCGGCCGCGGCGAACCGGCGCAGCGCCCCGGCCAGGGGCTCCTCGGCGTGCAGCTCGCGGGCCTTGTCGTCGGCGCGCATCTCGACCAGCAGGGCCACCCGCTCGTGCGCGTCGCGTACCCAGCCGAACCAGGGCAGCGCCCGGCAGAGCGCGGTGAACGGCAGCAGCACCAGGTCGTGCCGCTCCTGCGCGTGCGCCCGCTCGTGGGTCAGCACCGCCTCGAGCTCGGCCCGGTCCAGCAGGCTCAGCGTCCCGGCGCTGACCACCACCCGCGGCTTCACCCCGGGGAGGCAGTACGCGGCGGCGCTCGGGTGGTCGAGCACCAGCGCGCCCGGCACCGTGGGGTCCCGCCGGGCGACCAGGGTGAGCAGGTCCCGGTGCCGACGCTGCGCGCGTACCGCGCCGTGGACGCTGCGGACGGTCGTGGTGAGCAGCACCGCGCCGATGCCGAAGCCCACCCCGACCAGGCCCAGGTGGGCCGCGCCCAGCCCGGCGGGCAGGGTGCCGTGGGAGAGGTCGGTGGCGAGGGCGACCAGCGCGCTGCCGGTCGGCCGGCCGTACGCGGCCAGGCCGACCGCCATCGGCAGGCCCATCGCGGACAGCCCGAGCGCCAGCCCGACCGACTGCCAGCAGAGGATCGCCACCCGGGGGGCACGCCAGGTCCAGGTCGCCGCGGCGAGGACCTGCGCGGTCAGCCAGCAGGCCAGGACGGTCGCGGCGAAGTGCAGGGCGTACGCCACGGCGGCCGCCCTACCGGTCCGTCGCCTCGTCGGCGGCCCTCGCCCGGCCGGCCCGCGGGTCCTCGACCCGGTCGGTCAGCCCGGCCTCGGCGCCCAGCGCCGCGCGGAGCACCTCGGCCTCGGTGCCGGTGACCGAGCGGGCGAAGCGCACCAGCGCGGCGTCCCGGCTGCCGCCGAGGTCCAGCGCGTCGAGCATGAGCTGGGCGATGTGCGCCTCGCGGCTGGCGGCGGCCCGGTAGCGCCAGGCCCGCCCCTCCCGCTCGCGCTGCACCATGCCCTTGCCGGCGAGCCGGTCGAGCACCGTCATCACCGTCGTGTACGCCAGCTCACGCCCGTCCAGCGCATCCGCGACCTCCCGCACGGTCACCCCGTCGGACGTGCCGGGCACCGAATCCCACAACACGTCCATCACCGCACGCTCAAGATCGCCCAACCGAGTCACGCCGCAATCCTACCCCCCGTAGTAGAGCGTGCGGGAAGGGCTGTGGCCCGAGGCACCGCTGGCCGGTGACCCGACGTCGGGCACCGGCCAGCAAGATCGAACAACCGGGCGGACCCGGCACAGCGAGGGTTTCGGGGGGAGCCCGCCCGCGGAGGGATCAAGCCTGACCGCCCGGAGCGGGCGGGCTCCCCCCGAAACCCCGGCCGGGACCGACCATCACACCCCCTTCGGGTGCCAGACCGTCTTCGTCTCCAGCAGCGTGGTCATCCGGGCGATCCCCGGGTCGGCGAACCAGTCGTGGTCGACCGGGGCCGGCCGGAGCACCCGCTTGAGGTTCTGCGCCGCCTTGACCTCCAGGTCGGCCGCGAGTTCGGCGTCGGCCACCCCGGTCAGGTCGATGGCGTTGACGTCCATGTGCCCGGCCAGCGTCGGCACGGTCTCCGACAGGCGGCCGGTGAGGATGTTGACCACGCCGCCGGGCAGGTCGGAGGTGGCCAGCACCTCGGCCAGGGTCACCGCCGCGAGCGGCTGCGCCGGCGAGGCCGCCACCACCACGGTGTTGCCGGTGACGATGGCCGGGGCGATCACGCTGACCAGGCCGAGCAGCGCCGGCGCCTCGGGGGCCACCACGGCCACCACGCCGGTCGGCTCGGGCGCCGACAGGTTGAAGTACGGCCCGGCGACCGGGTTCGCGCCGCCGTACACCTGGGCGAGCTTGTCGGACCAGCCGGCGTACCAGACCCAGCGGTCGATCGCCGCGTCGACCTCGTCGGCCGGCACGCCGAGGGCGACGAACTGCTCGCGGCGGCCCTCCAGCATCTCGGCGACCCGGTAGAGGATCTGACCCCGGTTGTACGCGGTCGCCCCGGCCCAGCCCTTCACGGCGGCGCGGGCGGCGACCACGGCGTCCCGCGCGTCCTTGCGGGAGGAGAGGGCGACGTTGGCGTCCTGCACGATGTACGACCGTCCCGACTCGCTGCGGGGGAACTTCCCGCCGATGAAGAGCTTGTACGTCTTGCGTACCGCGACCCGCTCAGACATTGAGGTAGCCCTCCAGCCCGTGCCGGCCGCCCTCGCGACCGTAGCCCGACTCCTTGTAGCCGCCGAACGGCGAGGTGGGGTCGAACTTGTTGAACGTGTTGGCCCAGACGACGCCGGCGCGGAGCCGGTCGGCCGTCCAGAGGATCCGGGAGCCCTTGTCGGTCCAGATCCCGGCCGACAGCCCGTACGGCGTGTTGTTGGCCTTCTCGACGGCCTCGGCCGGGGTCCGGAAGGTCAGCACGGACAGCACCGGGCCGAAGATCTCCTCGCGGGCGATCCGGTGCGCCTGGGTGACCCCGGTGAAGATGGTCGGCGCGAACCAGAAGCCCCGGTCGGGCAGCTCGCACGGCGGCGACCAGCGCTCGGCGCCCTCGGCGGAGCCGGCGTCGGAGAGCTCCTTGATCCGCGCCAGCTGGGCGGCCGAGTTGATCGCGCCGATGTCGGTGTTCTTGTCCAGCGGGTCGCCGACCCGCAGCTGGGCCATCCGCCGCTTGAGCGACTCCAGCACCCGGTCGGCCACGTTCTCCTGGATCAGCAGTCGGGAGCCCGCGCAGCAGACGTGCCCCTGGTTGAAGAAGATGCCGTTGACGATCCCCTCGACCGCCTGGTCGATCGGGGCGTCGTCGAAGACGATGTTGGCCGCCTTGCCGCCCAGTTCCAGGGTGAGCTTCTTGCGGGTGCCGGCGACGGAGCGGGCGATGGCCCGGCCGACCTCGGTGGAGCCGGTGAAGGCGACCTTGTCCACGCCCGGGTGCTCGACCAGCGCCCGGCCGGTGTCGCCGGCGCCGGTGACGATGTTGACCACGCCGGCCGGCAGGTCGGCCTGCTGGCAGATCTCGGCGAAGAGCAGCGCGGTCAGCGGCGTGGTCTCGGCCGGCTTCAGCACCACCGTGTTGCCGGCGGCCAGCGCCGGGGCGATCTTCCAGGCCAGCATCAGCAGCGGGAAGTTCCACGGGATGACCTGGGCGGCCACGCCGAGCGGCCGCGGGTTCGCGCCGAAGCCGGCGTGCTCCAGCTTGTCAGCCCAGCCGGCGTAGTAGAAGAAGTGCGCGGCGACCAGCGGCACGTCGACGTCGCGGGACTCCTTGATCGGCTTGCCGTTGTCCAACGACTCCAGCACGGCCAGCTCGCGGGAGCGCTCCTGAATGATCCGGGCGATCCGGTACAGGTACTTCGCCCGGTCGCGGCCCGGCATCGGACCCCAGACCTTGTCGTACGCCGTCCGGGCGGCGCGGACCGCGCGGTCCACGTCCTGCCCGCCGGCCTCGGCGACCTCGGCGAGGACCTCCTCGGAGGCCGGGTTGATCGACTTGAAGCTGCCGCCGTCGGTCGGGTCGACGAACTTCCCGTCGATGAACAGCCCGTACGAGGGCTTGATATCCACCACCGAGCGGGACTCGGGGGCGGGCGCGTATTCGAACATCACTCTCAGTCCAGGGTGAAGTAGTCGGGACCGGAGTAGACGCCGGTCGTCAGCTTGGTGCGCTGCATGAGCAGGTCGTTCAGCAGGCTGGACGCGCCGAACCGGAACCAGTCCGGGTCCAGCCAGTCCGGGCCGACGGTCTCGTTGACCATGACCAGGTACTTGATCGCGTCCTTGGTGGTCTTGATGCCGCCGGCCGGCTTCACGCCGACCTGCCGGCCGGTGGCGGCGCGGAAGTCGCGGACCGCCTCCAGCATCACCAGGCTCACCGGCAGCGTCGCCGCGACCGGGACCTTGCCGGTGGAGGTCTTGATGAAGTCGCCGCCGGCCAGCATGGCCAGCCAGGAGGCCCGCCGCACGTTGTCGTACGTGGCCAGCTCGCCGGTCTCCAGGATCACCTTGAGGTGGGCGTCCCCGCAGGCGGACTTGGTGGCCACGATCTCGTCGTAGACCTCCTTGTAGCGCCCGGCCAGGAACGCGCTCCGGTTGATCACCATGTCGATCTCGTCGGCGCCGGCCTCGACGGCCGCCCGGACGTCCGCCAGCTTGATCTCCAGCGGCGCCTGGCCGGACGGGAACGCGGTCGCCACGCTGGCCAGGTGCACGCCGGTGCCGCGCAGCACCTCGGCCACGTACGGGACCATCGAGGGGTAGACGCAGACCGCGCCGACGTGCGGACAGCTCGGGTCCGCCGGGTCGGGGCGCACCGCCTTGGCGGCGAGCGCCCGCACCTTGCCGGGGGTGTCCGCGCCCTCGAGAGTGGTCAGGTCGACCATCCGGATCGCCAGGTCGATGGCCTGGGCCTTGGCGGTGGTCTTGATGGAGCGGGTGCCGAGCTGTGCCGCCCGCTGCTCCGCGCCGACCTGGTCCACGCCGGGCAGGCCGTGCAGGAAGGTCCGCAGAGCGGTCTCGGATCGTCCCAGCTCGGAGAGGTCCGACCGGGCCGACGTCGCTGTCGCCGTCATGTCTCGAATACTACGCATCCGCGCGGTGAGTGATCTTGGTCACGGTCGCCTGGTCGGGGCGCCACACGTGAGCGGCGTCGCTGGTCACCCCCGCACCCGCACTGCCGGCCCCGGCGGACCGGTAGGTTGAGCGATCGTGGACGTACACGTCATTGACCACCCGCTCGCCCAGTCGCGGCTGACCGCCATGCGGGACGCCCGGACCGACTCGTCGTCGTTCCGGGCCGCGCTGCACGAACTCACCACCATGCTGGTGTACGAGGCCGCGCGCTCCTTCCCGGTCGAGAAGTACCAGATCCAGACCCCGGTCACCGGCGCCGAGGGGACCCGGCTGGCCAACCCGCCGCTGCTGGTGCCGGTGCTGCGGGCCGGTCTCGGCATGGCCGACGCCGCACTCGCCCTGCTGCCGGAGTCCTCGATGGGCTTCGTCGGGCTGGCCCGCGACGAGCGGACGTACGAGCCGCGCGCGTACATGGAGTCGCTGCCCCGCGACCTGACCGGCCTGCCGGTGCTGGTGCTCGACCCGATGCTGGCCACCGGCGGTTCGCTGGAGCACGGCTGCCGGCTGCTGGCCGACCGCGGCTGCACCGACATCACCGTGCTCTGCGTACTGGCCGCGCCGGTCGGCATCGCCCGGCTGGAGCAGTCCGGCCTGCCGCTGCGCCTGGTCACCGCCTCGATCGACGAGGGCCTGAACGACCGGATGTTCATCGTCCCGGGCCTCGGCGACGCCGGCGACCGCCAGTTCGGCGGCATGCCCCGCTTCTGACGCCACCGGTCGGCCCGCCGGTGACCCGGCGGGCCGGACGGGTCGACCGGGCGAGTTGCCGCGCGGGGGGGTGCGGACAACCGCTAGCGTCTCGGGCCATGACTGGTGTTGCGCTCGCCGAAGAGCTGCTGCTCCTCGCCTATGACGACGAAACCGGCAAGGCGACCATGCCGCGGATCAGCCTGGACCTCGGGATGGCCGCCGCGGTGCTGATCGAGCTGGCCCTGGCCGGCCGGATCGCGTACGCCGAGGGCTCCCTGGCGGTGACCGACCCGGCGCCCACCGGCGAGCCGGTCGCCGACGAGGTGCTGGCCCGGATCGCCGCCGACACCCCGCACACCCCGTCGTCGTGGGTGCAGCGACTGCGGCACGGCCTGCGCGACCGGATCCTCGGCGACCTGTGCCGCCAGGGTGTCGTGCGCGACGTCGACGAGACCGAGCTGGGCTTCATCCACGTGCACCGCTACCCGGTCGCCGACGCCTCTGTCGAGGCGGACATCCGCCGCCGGCTGGCCGAGGCGCTGACCAGCGGCGAACTCCCCGACGAGCGGACCGCCGCGCTGGCCACCCTGGTCGCCGTGCTGCGGATGGAGCCGGCGCTGGGGTTGACCGGCGACGACGCCCGGGACGCCCGGCGCCGGCTGGAGGAGATCACCGGCGGCGCCGGCTTCTCCGGCAACGTCAGCCTGGACGACTCGGTGGTCCGCCCCTCCGTCGGCCTGGTGGTCGCCGCCCTGGGCCAGGCCGTCGACGCCGCCCTCGGCAAGCGCGCCTGACCCCGCCCGGCCCCGCGCCCCGCCCTTGTTGAGCAAGAGGTCTGCGTCTCCGGAGCCGCTCTCCGGGACGCAAACCTCTTGATCAACCCTGTCGGGCGGGTCAGAGGCCGAGGGCGGCGGCGATTTCGGCGCGGAGCGCCGAGACCGCGGCGACCGCGCGCTGCCGGGCCGCGGGAACGTTGCCGTCCACGACCGGCGCCACCACCTCCAGGTACGCCTTGAGCTTCGGTTCGGTGCCGGAGGGGCGGATCACCACCCGGGCCGCGTCGGTCCGCAGGATCACCACGTCGGCCGCCGGAAGCAGGTCCGTCGACTCGATGACCGGGTGACCGAGCAGGGTCGTCGGGGTGTCGGCCCGGATCCGTTCCATCGTCCGGGCGATCACCCGCAGGTCATCGACCCGCACCGAGAGCTGGTCGGTGTGGTGGACGCCGAACTCGGCGGCCAGCTCGTCGAGCCGGTCGGTGAGCGTACGGCCCTGCGCCTTCAGCCCGGCGGCCAACTCGGCGACGCTCAGCGCGGCGGTGATGCCGTCCTTGTCCCGCACGTGCTCCGGCGCCACGCAGTAGCCGAGCGCCTCCTCGTACCCGAAGACCAGCGGCGCGGACCCGCCACCGGCCCGGACGATCCACTTGAACCCGGTCAACGTCTCGTCGTACGGCAGGCCGCGGGCCGCGCACATCGCCCGCAGCAGCGACGAGGAGACGATGGTGGTGGCGTACAGGCCGGTCACGCCCCGGCGCATCAGGTGGTCGGCGAGCAGCACGCCCACCTCGTCCCCCCGCAGCATCCGCCAGCTGCGCCGGTCCTCGCTCCCGCCGGCGAGGCTCGCGAGCTCACGCCGCTCGCTCGCCGAACCCACTTCGCCGCAGACGACCACCGCGCACCGGTCCGCGTCCGGGTCGTTGGCGATGGCGATGTCGGCGCCCGTCGACTCGGCCAGCGCGACCAGCCGGTCCACCGCGCCCGGCTCCTCCGGGTTGGGGAAGCTCACGGTCGGGAAGGTCGGGTCCGGCTCGGCCTGCTCGGGCACCACCCCGGGCACCGGGAAGCCGGCGCGGGCGAAGGCGGCGGTCAGCACCGACCCGCCCACCCCGTGCAGCGGCGTGTACGCCACCTTCAGGTCCCGGGGGCCGTCCGGGTCGATCACCCCGGCGGCCCGCGCCACGTACGACGCGACAAGGTCGTCGCCGAGCACCTCGCCGGCCGGGCCGAGCGGCACCTGCGCCAGCGGGCCCACCGCCCGGATCGCCGCCTCGATGCCGGCGTCGGCCGGCGGGACGATCTGCGCGCCCGCCCCGAGCTCCCCGCCGAGCTGGGCGCCCAGGTAGACCTTGTAGCCGTTGTCCTGCGGCGGGTTGTGGCTCGCGGTGACCATCACCCCGGCCACCGCGCCGAGCTGCCGCACCGCGTACGCGAGCACCGGCGTGGGCAGCGGTCGGGGCAGCAGCAGCGCCGGACGTCCCGCCCCGGTGGCCACCTGGGCGGTGCGCTCGGCGAAGGCCCGGGAACCGTGCCGGGCGTCGTACCCGATCACCAGCGGACCCGTCCCGCCCTCGGCGGCGAGCCAGCCGACCAGCCCGGCGGCGGCCTGGGTGACCACCGCGAGGTTCATCCCGTTCGGGCCGGCGCGCAGCGGGCCACGCAGGCCTGCGGTGCCGAAGGTCAGCGGCCCGGCGAACCGGTCGGCCAGGTCCGGCCCGCTGGCCGGCAGCCCGTCGAGCACCCCCCGCAGCTCGTCCCGGCTGGTCGGGTCGGGGTCGTCGTCGAGCCACCGTCGGGCCTGCTCGCGAAGTTCGTCAAGGTCAGTGGTTTCCGCCGCCATTGCCTCTTGATAGCACGGCGGCGGATCACCACTGGCCCTCGGCCTCGACTCAGTTGGCCCCGGTGAGCCGGAAGGACCGCGCCATCGCGTCGAAGATCGGCCGGCTCGCGGCGAATTCGGCCTCGTTGGCGGTCAGGTAGAACGAGTAGACCTTGCCGTCCTTCACCACGCCGCGCCACACCCCGTGCCGCTTGGTCGCACCGTCCCCGCAGGTGTACTCGAACTCGGCCGCCGCCCCGCCGGCGAGCGTCGGCTCCGACATCGCGAGCTGCTGGTACGGCTTCGCGCAGGACTTGCTCTTGTCCCGGAGGTTCCGCGAGGCGAACTCCGCCCAGCTGACCGATGTGCCGCTCCACTGCTCGGCGAGGATCCGCACCTTGCGCCCGCTGACCTGTGGATCGACGTAGTCGACGAAGACCCCGCCGGTCTTCCGGTCCCAGCCCTTCGGCACCTGGACGCTGACGCCCTTGGCCGAGTGCTCCTGCATCTCCACGCCCGGCCCGGCCGGCGCCGTCGCGGTCGGCAGCGACGTCACGATCTGCCGGTTCGGCTCGTCGTCGCCGCCGAACAGCACGACCGCGCCGATCAGCAGCAGCACCGCCAGCCCGCCGGCCGCGGCGAGCTGCACCTTGCGCGGCCAGCCCTTGACGGTGCCGACCACCTTGTCGCCGGCGCCCTTCAGCGTGCCCAGCGCGCCACCCGCGGCGGACCCGCCGGACCCGTTGGTCGGCCCGGCCCACGGCTGCCCGGTGCCCGGCACCGACCACTGGCCGCCGCCGTACACCGGCTGGGTGGCCTCGGCGGCGCGGCCGTACACCGGCTGGGTGGCGTCCGGGTGGCCGGTGCCGATCCGCTGGGTGGCCTCCGGCGCCGCCTGGTGGCCGATCCGCTGGGTGGCCTCCGACGCGCCGTACGCGGTGCCCGCCCGTCCCGGCGTGGCCATCGCTCCGGTCGGGGTGTGCAGTGGGCCGGCCAGTGCGTCGGCGCTGGTCTCGTCGAGCCCGGCGCCGCCCGCGGCGGCCGCCGCCCCGGACCGTTCGCCCCGGCGCAGCGCGGCGAGCCGGTCGGTGAGGGACTCGCTGGGACCGATCATCGCCCGGCCGCCGATCTGGCCACTCGGCTTCGGCTCCGGCGCCGCCGGGGGCGGCGGCGCGGACGGCCGCTGCACCGGCACCACCGCGTACGGGTCGGTGACCGAGTTGACCGCGGTCGCGGTGCTGGTCAGCGGGCCGGCGAGCAGCTCGCGCAGCATCGCCCGGGCGGTGTGCACGTCCAGCCGGCGGGCCGGGTCCTTCTCCAGCAGCCCCATCAGCACCCGGGTCAACGGACCGCTGCGCTGCGGGGTGGCCGGCGGGTCCTCGACCACGGCGTGCATCGTCTCGATGGGGTCACCCTTGTCGAACGGCGGACGCCCCTCCACCGCGGTGTAGAGCGTGACGCCCAGCGAGAAGAGGTCGCTCGGCGGCCCGAACTCCTGGCCCATCGCCCGTTCCGGCGAGATGAAGTGCGGCGAGCCGAGCACCATGCCGGGCGTGGTGAGCTGCACGTCGGTGGGCATCCGGGCCACCCCGAAGTCGGTCAGCACGCACCGACCGTCGTTGCAGATCAGCACGTTGGCCGGCTTGACGTCGCGGTGCAGCACGCCGATCGCGTGCGCCACCTCCAGCGCGCCGAGCAGGGCGATGCCGATCTTGGCGACGGCGCGGGGCGCCACCGGGCCGTCCTCGATGACCATGTCGGCGAGGCTGCGGGCGTCCAGCAGCTCCATCACGATCCACGGGCGGCCACCCTCGGTGACCACGTCGTACACCTGGACCACGGCGGGGTGCTGGATCGCGGCGGCGGCGCGGGCCTCGCGCAGGGTCCGCTCGTACATCGCGTCGCGGTCGCTCGGGGCGAGCCCGGGCGGGAGGACGACTTCCTTGACCGCCACGTCGCGGCGCAGCAGCGTGTCTGTGGCGCGCCAGACCGTGCCCATGCCGCCGTTGCCCACCGGGGACCGCAGCGAGTAGCGGCCACCGATGGTGGTGCCGGGTGCCGCGCGTCCGTTGGGAGGACTGACTGGTCCGCCGCTCCACGTCGGGATCTGAGTCACAGAAAAGCCACCGGGGGATATCGAGGGGGGCTGGGACACAACCCCCCTATCTTGCTGGTTCCGACGGCCGATGCGAAACCCGACGCGGCGGACGTTTACCTATTCGACCGTATGTGGTCAGGTACTCACCTCTCGTCGATCCTCTTCGACGTGGTGTGCGGTATCCCTCACCCACCGACGTCCGGTCGCGTCCTACCATCCGGTAATGAGCGAACGGCGGTCAAGCGAGTCCGGTTTCCCCATCAAGGGCGTCTACACGGCGGCCGACCTCCCCGGGGAGCTGGCGGACCGGCTGGGCGCCCCGGGCGAGTTCCCGTACACCCGCGGGGTCTACCCGACCATGTACACCTCCCGCCCGTGGACGATGCGGCAGTACGCCGGCTTCGGCACCGCCACCGAGTCCAACGCGCGTTACCACCAGTTGTTGCGGGCCGGCACCATGGGCCTCTCCGTCGCCTTCGACCTGCCCACCCAGATGGGGTACGACTCCGACGACCCGATCGCGCACGGCGAGGTGGGCAAGGTCGGGGTGGCCATCGACTCCATCGAGGACATGCGGCTGCTCTTCGACGGCATCCCGCTGGACAAGGTCTCCACCTCGATGACCATCAACGCGCCCGGCTCGGTGCTGCTCCTGCTGTACCAGCTCGTGGCCGAGGAGAACGGGGTCGCCGGGGGCGCGCTGAACGGCACCATCCAGAACGACATCCTCAAGGAGTACATCGCCCGGGGGACGTACATCTTCCCGCCGAAGCCCTCGCTGCGGCTGGTCGCCGACACCTTCGCGTACTGCCGCAAGGAGGTGCCGAAGTGGAACACCATCTCCATCTCCGGCTACCACATGGCGGAGGCCGGCGCGACGCCCGCGCAGGAGATCGCGTTCACCCTGGCCAACGGCGTGGAGTACGTCCGCGCCGCGCTGGCGGCCGGGCTGGCCGTGGACGACTTCGCGCCCCGGCTGTCGTTCTTCTTCGTCGCCCGGACCACCCTGATCGAGGAGGTCGCCAAGTTCCGCGCCGCCCGGCGGATCTGGGCCCGGCTGATGCGCGACGAGTTCGGCGCGAAGGACCCGAAGTCGATGATGCTGCGCTTCCACACGCAGACCGCGGGCGTCCAGCTCACCGCCCAGCAGCCGGAGGTCAACCTGGTCCGGGTGGCCATCCAGGGGCTCGGCGCGGTGCTCGGCGGCACCCAGTCGCTGCACACCAACAGCTTCGACGAGGCGATCGCGCTGCCCACCGAGAAGGCGGCCCGGCTGGCGCTGCGGACCCAGCAGGTGCTGGCGTACGAGACGGACCTGACCGCCACCGTGGACCCGTTCGCCGGGTCGTACGTGGTGGAGGCGATGACCGCGGAGATCGAGGCGGCCGCGACCGAGCTGATGGAGCGGGTGGCCGACCACGGCTCGGCGGTGGACGCCATCGAGGCCGGCTTCCAGAAGCGGGAGATCGAGCAGTCGGCGTATCGGATCGCCCAGGAGATCGACTCCGGTGAGCGGGTGGTGGTGGGCCTCAACCGCTTCGCCATCGACGAGGAGGAGCCGTACGAGCCGCTGCGGGTGGACCCGACGATCGAGGCCGCCCAGGCGGAGCGGCTGGCGAAGCTGCGGGCGGAGCGGGACAACGACGCAGTCGAGCGGGCGCTCGCGGAGCTGCGCGCGGCCGCCGAGGGCGCCGCGAACGTGCTCTACCCGATGAAGGAGGCGCTGCGGGCCCGCGCCACGGTGGGCGAGGTCTGCGGCACGCTGCGCGCGGTCTGGGGGACGTACCGGCCGAGCGACCGGTTCTGACCTTCGTCAATGGCGGCCTCCGCCGGCGCCCCGGCACCGGCGCGGGCCGCCGTCCGCGCTTCCGAGCTGCGAAAACGGGCGTCGCCGCCGGTCGTCGGGCGGCGCTACAGTCGGTGTTCTCCCCGTACTTCGGCGGAGCGGAGGCGCGGCGCGGACCTCCCGGGCGACGGCGCCCGGCCCGTTCGGCCGGCCTGCGGCAGTGAGGCCGGCCGCCCGCGAGTGTGCGGATCGGGAATGCGGGTAACCCGGTCGGGTGATCGGGACGGACAGCCTGTGCGGTCGCGGAACGGCCGGTCATGTCACCGTCGGGAGTCGTCCCGCCGCCGAGAGTTGTCGTTTGATGGTCGGAGCGGCAGTTAATTGTCGCGACTAATGCGACAATTCGGAACGGCAGCCTGGGTTTTCGTGACCGACGAAACGGTTACGCGTTGTAGGAGGTGGGGGGCAGATGACGGCGTTCGACCGCGATCTACCTGCTGTCCCGCAGATATTCGACCCCTCTCACCAGGGCATTCGTGACTCTGTGCGGTCCGATCGCTACGGGAAAGATGTTGCCCAGCGTCACCGCCGGAGGTCTAGGCTGTCTGCTGTTCTCCCCGATGATCCATCCATCTCTAGTGATCGAGAATTCGACGTGACGAGTGCGTTGACGCTGCCCACCGCAGGCCAGCTGGCGTCGTCCTGGCCGGAGGCGCCATCCGGGTCCCAGCCCCTGCCCTTCGAGCTCGACCATCTGCTCGCCCTCCGGGTACCCGGCCTCATCGCCACCCGCCGTCACATCCACTCCCACCCGGAGCTGTCCGGCGAGGAGTTCGAGACGGCTGCACTGATCGCCCGGGAACTCTCCCTGGCCGGGCTGCACCCGCGACTGCTGCCCAAGGGCAACGGCGTCATCTGCGACATCGACGGGCGGCCGGGCGGCCCGGTGATCGCGCTCCGCGCCGACATCGACGCGCTGCCGCTGACCGACGCGAAGGACGTGCCGTACCGGTCCACGGTGGACGGCGTCTGCCACGCCTGCGGGCACGACGTGCACACCTCGGTGATGCTCGGCGTCGGCATGCTGCTGGCCCAGCTCGCCGACCTGGGCCAGCTCAACGGCCGGGTCCGGCTGATCTTCCAGCCGGCCGAGGAGATCCTGCCCTGCGGTTCGCTGGAGGTCATCGAGGCCGGTGGCCTCGACGACGTGGTGCAGATCTTCGCCGTGCACTGCGACCCGAACCTGCCGGTGGGCAAGGTCGGCCTGCGGGTCGGCCCGATCACCGCGGCGGCCGACAACGTCACCGTCCGGCTCACCGGGCCGGGTGGGCACACCGCCCGCCCGCACCTCACCGTCGACCTGGTCGACGCGCTCGGCCGGCTGGTCACCGAGGTGCCCACCCTGGTCAGCCGCCGGGTGCCGGCCAACAGCGGGCTGCTGCTGGTGTTCGGCCACGCCTCGGCCGGCACCCGTTACAACGTCATCCCGTCCGAGGCCTGCGCCGCCGGCACCCTGCGGGTGATGGACCGCGACACCTGGGAGCAGGCCCCGAAGATCGTGGCTCAGGTGGTCCAGGACGTCATGGCGCCCACCGGTGCGACCGTCGACCTGGAATACCTCCGTGGCCGCCCGCCGGTCAGCAACGACGCCCGCGCCATCGGCGTGCTGACCGCCGCGACCGCCGCCGCCCTCGGCCCCGAGGGGATCGCGGAGACCCCGCAGAGCATGGGCGGCGAGGACTTCTCCTGGTACCTGGAGCACGTGCCGGGCGCGCTCGCCCGCCTCGGCGTCGGCCGGTCCGGTCCCAACGTGGACCTGCACCGGGCCTCGTTCGATCCGGACGAGCGCGCCATCCCGGTCGGGGTACGCCTCATGGTGCAGACCGCGTTGCGGGCACTGGCAGCGGTGCGGTAGGACCAACCGGCTGACCGGCCGGCGGCCCGAGCGGCGGCGTCGGCCCGGCCGGTGGCGTCCGCCGGCGTCGGCGGCGCAGCACCCGGATCAGCAGCGCCACCGGTACGCCGAACGCCACCAGCCATGGCAGCAGCGCGCCGAGCACGGTGAGCAGCACGGTCACCGAGGCGACGAAGACCTCCCAGCCACCCCGCAGCCCGACCAGGAACCCGATCTCGGTCTGCTCCTCCTCGGTGGAGGCGTCCTTCCCGACGAAGGTCACCGTGATGGTGGACAGCGCGGTCAGGTCGGCCAGCCGGCGCTTCTTCGCCTCCAACGAGGCGAGGTCGGCCTCCCGCCGGCCCAGCTCGTTCTCCAGGTTCACCAGCTCGCCCGTCGAGGTGGCCCGGTCCAGCAGCTTGCGGGCGCTCTCCACCCGGGCCCGCTGGCTGATGATCCGGGCGTCCAGGTCGACCACCTCCTCGGTGACGTCCTGGGTGTGCACCTCGCGCCGCTGCTGCCGGCCCAGCTTCGCCAGCTCGTCCACGACCGCGGTGAACTTCGCCGCCGGCACCCGCAGCTCCAACTCGGCCCGCGCGTCCGCCGACTCGCTGCGCCGCTGGTCGCCGCCGACGAACCCGCCCGCCTCGGTCACCGCGGCGATCGCCTCCCGAGCGGCCCGTTCCACGTCGTCCACCTGCACCTGCATCGTTCCGGTGTAGATGATCGACCGCTGGTCGACCCGCAGGTCGGGCGGGCTCGCGCCGGCCTCGCCGGGTGCCGCCTGGCCGCGGTCGGCCGCCGCGCCGCCGGCCGGCGCCTGGGCGGAGTTGCTGTCACGCTCCCCGCCGCCCGCGCCGCAACCCCCCGCGACCAGCACCGCGACCAGTCCCACCGCCGCCAGCGGTACGCCTCCGCGGCGTCCTGTCCGTACGCTCATCCCCGCTCCGATCCTCGTGGCCCCGTCCCGGGGCGATACGTCGGACGCGACGCGACACCGCGCCGGTTCCGGCAGACTGCGCTCAGGACGTCACGATTCGATAATCGAGGAGTCACGATGCAGGTCACCAAGTACGCCCACTCCTGTGTCCGGGTGGAGCACGACGGGGGAGTGCTCGTCGTCGACCCCGGGGTGTTCACCGAGCCCGAGGCGTTGGACGGGGCGGACGCGGTGCTGATCACCCACCAGCACCCGGACCACGTGAACCCGGAGACGCTCGCCCGGGCGCTGGAGCGTCGCCCGTTCACCGTCAACGGTCCGGCCTCGCTCGCCGGCGTCCTCGGTGACGCGGCCGAGGCACTGACCGCGGTCGCGCCGGGGGAGTCGTTCACCGCCGCCGGGGTGGCGGTCCGCGCGTACGGCGGAAAGCACGCCGTCATCCACCCGGACATCCCGGTGATCGAGAACCTGGGTTACCTGATCAACGATGTGGTCTACCACCCGGGAGACTCCCTGGACGTCCCCGAGGAGGTCCAGGTGGACACCCTCTTCGCGCCCATCCACGCGCCCTGGTCGAAGTTCGCCGAGGTGGTCGACTTCATCCGGGCGGTCGCCCCGCGCCGCGCGTACGCCCTGCACGACGGTCTGCTCAACAGCAACGGGTTCGCCGTGCTCGACCGGCAGTACACCGCGCTGTCGAACACCGAGTACCAGCGGCTCGAGCCGGGCACCCGGTTCGACGCCTGACCCCGTGGCCGCCCCCTCCCGCGAGCTGGTTGAGCAGCTCTACGCCACGCCACCCGACCGGTTCGTCGCTGCCCGGGACGCCGCCGTCGCCGAGGCGCGCCGAGCCGGCGACCAGGCCGCCGCCCGGGAGATCGCCCGGCTGCGCCGGCCCACCGTGGCGGCCTGGCTGGTGAACCTGCTGGCCATCCGCCGGCCCGAGCTGGTCGCCGACCTGGCGCAGCTCGCCGACGCGCTCCGTGCCGCCCAGCGCGACCTGCGCGGCGCCAAGCTCCGCGAGCTGTCCGCGCAGCGCCGGGCCGTGGTCGGCGCCCTGGTCGCCGAGGTACGCCGGCTGGCCGCCGAGACCGGGGAGGCCCCGCCGGCCGGGAAGCTGCCGCTGGGCGAGGTCGAGGCGACCCTCAACGCGGCGCTCTCCGACGCCGAGGTGGCCGAGCAGATCCGCTCCGGTCGCCTGCTCCGGGCCACCAGCTACGCCGGCTTCGGCGAGGTGCCCCGCCCCCAGCTGCGGCTGGTCACCGGGGGCGCTGAGGAACCCGCCGTACCGGACCGGGCGGCCGAGCGGGCCGAGACCCGGCGGACGCGCGACGAACGGGCGGCGGACCGGGCCGCCCGGGCCGAGCGGGCGAAACGCCGCCGGGAGCTGGACCGGGAGCTGGCCCGGGCCCGGGCCGACCAGGAACGCGCCGAGGCGGAGCTGGCCGGCGCGGAGCGGTCCGCCCAGGACGGCGCGGTGGAGCTGGACCGGATCGAGGCCGAGCTCGCCGAGCTGGAGCGCCGGCGGGCCGTCGCCGAGCAGGAGCTGAGCCGGGCCAAGCTGGCCCGCGGCGCCGCCGAGCGGGCGGTCACCGCGGCCCGCCGGCGCGCCGGTGAGGTCGAGGCCGCGGTGGAGGCGCTGGACGCCGAAGAGGGGGATGCCACCGGCGGCGGTCAGCAGGCAGACTGACCGGGATGGATGACCACGGTGGACGGACGGTGTCCGCGCTTCCCGCTGCGGTGTCCGGCGGATGACCCCCGAGCAGGTCGCCGCCGCCAGCAAGCCGCTGGTGCTGGAGCTCGGGGAGGCGTTCAGCCGCTGCCCGGGGACCCTGCGCCGGGCCCGCCTGCTCGGCATCTCCGGCTGGGCGTTCTACATCACCGGCCGGGCCGGCGCGCTCGGCGACGTACGCGCCGAGACGGTCGCCGCCGCCCTCGGCTTCATCGCCCCCGACGCGGTCGCCGACGGCTGGGACGCCGCGGCCCGTACCGTCCGGCCGGTGGAGATCGCCGCGGCGAACCTGGCCGAGTGCTGCCGCTGGGGCGCCCAGCATCTCGGCGAGGCGCCGGGGACGGCCCGGCTGGTCGGGCTGCTGGAACGGATCGTCGACGCGGCGGACGCCAGCGGGATGCCGCTCTTCGCCGCCTGGCGGGCCATGCCGGTGCCGGACCGGTCGTCCGGCGCCCGGACGGCCGTCGGGCTGCTCCTGCTCCGTGAGCACTTCGCCGGAGCGTACCTGCTCGCCGTCCGGGCCGCCGGGATGACCCCACTGGAGGCGGTGCTGGCCGGGCCGGAGGGCGAGGCCGGCGCCGCCGCCTGCGGCTGGCCGCCGCCGTACCCGCCGGTGGGGCCGCTGGTCCGGCGGCGGCTCTGGGCCGAGGCGGTGACCGACCGGCTGGCCTCGTCGGCGTTCCGGGGGCTCGGCCCGGGCGAGGGGGCGGAACTGCTCGACCTGCTCACCGCCGCCCGGCTGCACCTGGGCCGGCGCGTCCCGGCCGCCTGACGGTGCCGGCCGTGCGGACGTACCGGGCCGTGGTCCGTCGGCCCTCGGCCAAAAATGGGCGGCGCGGTCGGCGGTCGGCCTGCCAGGATCGCGGCGTGACGCTCCCCGCCGGCTGGACGGCCCGCCGACCCACCCTGGACGACGTACCGGCGATCCTGAAGGTGGTGCACGCCGCCGACACGTTCGCCATCGGATATCCGGACTTCTCCGCCGAGGACGTGGCGGAGTGCCTGACCGCGCCGTACGTCGACCCGGCCGCGGACTCGTGGCTGGGCCTGGACCCGGAGGGCGGGGTCGTCGCCTGGGCGATCGTGGACAACCCGACCGGCGTGGGGCGCGAGTTCGTCGAGGTGTACGTCGACCCCGAGCGCGGTCGCGAGCTGCAAGCTCCGCTGCTGGACCGGCAGTTGGCCCGGGTCGCCGAGCGGGCCGTCGAGCGTGGGCTGCCGGCGCTCACCGTCCGTTGCGCGGTGTACGAGCCGGAGCAGGAGTGGCGGCGGACCCTGCTCGACGCCGGGTTCACCCTCGGCAAGCGGTACGTGCGGATGAGCCGGTCACTGGCCGACCTGCCCGCCGGGCCGCCCGCGCCCCCGGCCGGCGTCACCGTCCGGCCGGTACGCCCCGACGACGAGGCGGAGCTGCGGACGTTTCACCGGATCTACGACACCGCGTTCCGCGACACCCCCGACTACGAGCCGCGGAGCTACCACGTCTGGCGGGCGAGCCTCGGCGACGCCACCGACTGGGACGAGTGGTTCGTCGCCGAGGTGGACGGCGAACCGGCCGGCGTCCTCCAGTCCTCCCCGCAGGGCATCGACCAGAACGAGGGCTTCGTCAAGAACCTCGCCGTGCTGCCCGAGCATCGGCGCCGGGGGGTGGGCGCCGCCCTGCTCCAGCACGCCTTCGCCCGGTACGCCGCCAAGGGGCGGGCCACCGCCGGCCTCGGGGTGGACCTGGCGAACCCGACCGCCCCGCTGTCCCTCTACCGGTCGGTCGGGCTGCGCGAGGTACGCGCGGTCGACATGTACCAGCTGGAGGTCAAGGCCGCCGGCTGACCGGCGCCCGGGTGTGGCATTGGCGACCCGGTCAGGGGTCGACGGGCGGCCCGACCGGGCACGGGAGCAGACTGGGAGCGTGCGATACGCGCTACGCCGACGCGGTGCCGGTGGGGCGGGACCGCAGCTCGGTGACGTAGTCGTCCGGCGCGCCCGCCTTCTCGGCCGCGTTCGCGATCTCCGACAGGTACCACGACGTCGGCAGGCCGCCCTCGTACCCGTCGAAGACGTAGACCCAGGCGGTCACGTCCCCGTCCAGCGTCGAGACGCGGACCGTGAGCTTGCGGTACGTCCCGGCGGTCACGCCCTCGAGCTCGTCGAGCTGCGCCGCGTCGTACGGGTGGATGTCGTAGAGCGCCACGAAGACCCGGTCACCCGGGGACTCGACGACGGTGCTGACCGAGCCCTCCCAGCCGATGACGTCCTCGCCGGCGAAGGTGAGCCGCCAGCCCTCCAGCCAGCCGATGCCCACCATCGGCGAATGCGGGCAGTAGGCACGCATCCGGGCGGGGTCCAGGTTTGAGCCGTAAGCGGCGTAATGACGCACGGCGATGACGATAGCCCGGCCGGCGGGTGGGGGAGAATACGACGGTGCGTGTCGAGCGCGTTGGGGAGAAGAAAATCACTGTGAGCACTGACGAGGGGCGAGCGCTGTGAGCCAGATCGTGATCATCGGCGGGGGGCCGGCCGGGTACGAGGCGGCGCTGGTCGCCGCCCAGCTCGACGCCGATGTCACCGTGGTGGAGGCGGAGGGGGCCGGCGGCGCCTGCGTGCTCTCCGACTGCGTCCCGTCGAAGACCTTCATCGCCAGCTCGGAGGTGGTGACCGGCTGCCGGGACACCGAGGAGTTCGGGGTGCACTCCGACGGACTGGAGGCGGTCACCGTCGACGCCCGCGCGGTGCACGAACGGGTGAAGCGGCTCGCGCTGGCCCAGTCGGCCGACATCCACACCAAGCTGATCAAGGCCGGGGTGGAGTTCGTCGCCGGGACCGCCCGGCTCGGCGAGGACACCCTCGGCCACACCCACCGGGTGGTGGTGACCCCGGCCGACGGCGCCGAGGAGTATTCGATCGCCGCCTCCACCGTGCTGATCGCCACCGGCGCCACGCCCCGCCAGCTCCCCACCGCCGTCCCGGACGGCGAGCGCATCCTGACCTGGCGCCAGGTGTACGACCTGCCCGACCTGCCCGAGCACCTGATCGTGGTCGGTTCCGGCGTGACCGGGGCCGAGTTCGCCAGCGCGTACCTGGCCATGGGCGTCGAGGTCACCCTGGTCTCCAGCCGGGACCGGGTGATGCCGCACGAGGACGCCGATGCCGCGTCGGCCATCGAGCGGGTGTTCCGCAACCGGGGCATGAGCATCCTCAACAACTCCCGCGCGGACGCGGTCCGCCGCACCTCTGACGGGGTCGAGGTCGAGCTCTCCGACGGCCGCAAGGTGCACGGCACGCACGCGCTGATCGCCGTCGGCTCGATCCCGAACACCGCCAACCTGGGCCTCGCCGAGTACGGCGTGGAGCTGGCCCGGGGTGGCTACGTCACCGTCGACCGGGTGTCCCGGACCAACGTGCCCGGCGTCTACGCCGCCGGTGACTGCACCGGGGTGCTGCCGCTGGCAAGCGTCGCCGCCATGCAGGGCCGGATCGCGATGTGGCACGCGCTCGGCGAGGCGGTCCGGCCGCTGCGGCTGCGTACCGTCGCGGCGAACGTCTTCACCGACCCGGAGCTGGCCACCGTCGGCGTCTCGCAGGACGAGGTGGACGCCGGCAAGATCCCGGCCCGCCAGGTGATGCTGCCGCTCTCCGGCAACGCCCGGGCGAAGATGGCCGACCTGGCCGACGGCTTCGTCAAGCTCTTCTGCCGCCCGGCCAGCGGTCAGGTGATCGGCGGCGTGGTGGTGGCCCCCAAGGCCAGTGAGTTGATCCTGCCGATCACCATGGCGGTGGAGAACAACCTCACGGTCAACGAGCTGGCCCAGACCATCACCATCTACCCGAGCCTCTCCGGCTCCATCACCGAGGCCGCCCGCCAGCTGATGCTCCACGAACTGGAGTAGTCCCCGGGTCAGCGGAAGGCGTCGGCGTGGTCGGCGGCCCAGTCCGCGTACGGGCGGGCGGGGTGCCCGGTGATCCGCTCGACGGTGTCGGTGACCTGTTCGGGGTGGTCGACGAAGGCGGCCCAGCCGCGCAGGGCGATCTCGGCGAAGTCGGGATCGCCGAAGGCGGCGGCCAGCATCTGCCGGGCCTCCCCGAGCGGCATCTCCGACCAGCGCAGGTCCCGGCCGACGGCCCGGCCGATGGCGCGGACCTGCTCTTCCTGGGTCAGGGTCGCCGGCCCGCTGAGCAGATGCCGCGCGCCGCTGTGGCCGGCCGAGGTCAGCGCCGCGACGGCGACCTCGGCGAGGTCGCGCTCGTGGACCAGGGACCGGGCGGCCGCCCCGTACGGCCAGCGCACGACGTCGCCGGCCCGGATCTGGCCGGCCCACATCAGGGTGTTGGCGGCGAAGCCGACCGGGCGGAGGAAGGTCCACTCCGCGCCGGACGCCTCGACGGCCCGCTCCACGACGGCCCAGAACGACTCCGGCTGGGGCGCGAGCGACGCCGGCTCGGCGAGGTCCCCGGCCACCACCTCGACCCCGGCGGGCAGGCCGGCCGTCGCCGGGGTCCGGCTCACCGCCCGGACCCGCTCGCCGCGGGCCACCAGCAGCGACACCACCTCCCGGCCGACCGTGCCGGTCGCCCCCGTCACCAGGATCATCACGCCTCCTCGCCGCACCGGGCCGCCGTCGACCCCCAGGGCCACACGTTAGGAGTTGAAGCGGTGTTGAGGTCAACAGCACGGGCCGGCCGCGTCCCGTCGACGGCGGGTCGGCCGATCAGGGTCACCGCGACCACGGCGAGCACGCCGACCTCGGCGAGGATGAGCAGCCGTTCGGCGAGGCCGATCAGCACCCGGTCGCCCGGGTAGGCGGACCAGACCATGGCGCCGGCCAGGGCCAGGCTGGTCAGGGCGAGCCCCCGCAGCCAGGCGGCGCCGCGTCCGTCCAGGCGCCGCGCGAGCAGCCAGCCGGCCGGCGGCAGCGCGAGGAAGGCGACCACCGAGGCGTACCGGTGCAGGTAGGCGGCGGCGTCCATGGGCAGGCCGGGCTCGTTGGTCGGCACCAGCGCGGAGACCAGCAGCCCGGCGGTCCACGCCCCGAGCAGGATTGCCACCAGCGGGCCGGATCCCACGCCCTCCGGCCCGGCGGCCTCCGTCGTTCCGTCCGTCCGCCTCGCCCGACGCCGCCGGCCGGGGACGCGGCGGACCGGGATCAGGACGGCGGTGGCCGCGGCGAGCACCGCCATCGCCACGTCGATGACGCCGCCCCGGTCGGAGACGGCGAAGTCGCTGACGGTCAGCGACCACGGGTTGAGGTCGTCGTTCACCTCGAGGTGTCCGATCAGGGCGAGCACCGCCGCCAGGGCGATCCCGCCGAGGGCGAGCAGTCCGCGGGTCCGGGTTCCAGGCATGCCTCAGCCTGTCGCCGGGGGCACCCGAAGCGGATCCGGGACCGCCACCGACATCGATCCCCGGGACCACCCCTAGAGGTGGCCGACGACCGCCCCCGGTGCGCGGGGCGGACGGGTCAGTCGACCGGGACCTCGGGGCGGGTGTTGCGGGCGCTGATCGCGGTCATCGCCCAGCCCGCGCCGGCGAACCCGATCGCCGCCGCGCCGCCGATCAGCGCCAGCCGCCAGGCCGACTGGGTCAGCGCGGTGCCGCCCAGATGCCCGACCAGCGTCCCGTACGTCGCCCAGCCGGCCGCCGCGGCGGCCTCGTAGAGCAGGAAGAGCCGGTACGGGTAGCGGCTGCGCCCGGCGGAGAAGCAGGCCGCCATCCGGCCACCCGGCACGAACCGGCAGAGCAGGATCACCAGCGGCCCCGGTTCGCGCAGCCCCCGGGTGACCCGGCCGGCCATCCGGCGGGCCCGGCCCGGCATGGCGTGCCGGGCCGCCCGGCGGTCCGGGGCGCCCCGCCCGATCAGGTAGCAGGCCAGGTCGCCGGCGAAGACGCCGAGCGCGCCGACGGCGATGGTGAGCGGCAGGCTCAGTCCGCCGTAGACGGTCAGCGCACCGCTGGTGATCATGACGGCCTGGGTCGGGATGACCGGTACGAAGGCGTCGGCGACGAGCAGCGCCAGCAGCGCGAGGTACGCCCACGTCGGCGACGCGACATCAGTGATGAGTTCGGGCACGACTGCCACCTCGCCGGTTTCCCCCGATTGCCTGCACCGAGCCTGACGAGGTGTCCGGCGTCACCCGGCGGGGCCCTGGCCGGTGGTGACCGCTGACACGGCAGGGCCACTGAGGGACAACGATCCGGCGTCGTCCGGTGTGACGGGCCGTCGGCGTGGCGCGCGGCGCGGCGGCGGGCGGCGGAGCGGCCGTCGTCGGCGTACCGTTGTCGGCGCGCGGCTCCACGGACGTCGGGTCCCCCGTTCCTGACGACCGGGCCGCCGCGGGTCGCCGGCAGGTCCCGTGCCGGCGACCCGCCCCCTTTCTCCGGTCGCCCGCGCCCTCTTCTCTCCGGGTGCCCGCGCCGTCGACGACACCGCGAAATCCGGGTGCGCGGCACGTCGACGCCCGCGTACCGTCGCCGCATGCGCAGCGCGGTGGTGACCACGACGCCGGGAGTCCCCGGCGTGCCGCGCTGACGTAACCGTCGACCAGGCCCCGGGGCGAACCGCCCCGGGGCCGCGTGGCGTTCCGGGCCGCGTCGCCTCCGGGTCGTACCCGATCAAGGAGAGCGACATGATCGACCACCGCAGGCTGGGCCGGGAGCTGGAGCTGTTCGTCTCCGACCCGCTCGCGGGCGCCGGCCTGCCCATCTGGCTGCCGGCCGGCGCCGCCGCCCGGCACGCCGTCGAGGAGTACGTCCGCGACCTGGAGCGCCGAGCCGGCTACCGGCACGTCTACTCGCCGCCGCTGGGCAAACGGGAGCTGTTCGAGCTCTCCGGCCACCTGGGCTACTTCGCCGACGACATGTTCCCGCCGATGCGGCTGAGCGCCGACGACGAGTTCGTGCTCCGGCCGGCGCTCTGCCCGCACCACGCGTTGGTGTTCCGCGCCCGGGGCCGCTCCTACCGGGAGCTGCCGCTGCGGATCGCGGAGCTGGGCGGGATGTACCGGGCGGAGCGCTCCGGCGTGCTGGGTGGCCTGTCCCGGGTCCGCGCCATCTCGCTGAACGACGCGCACAACTTCTGCGCCCTGGACCAGGTCGGCGACGAGGTACGCGAGATCCTGCGGCTGATCCGCGAGGCGCACGCTGCGCTCGGCGTACGACCGGCCGGGTTCCGGCTGTCGCTGCGCGGGCCAGGGGAGAAGTACGTCGGGGACGACGCCGCGTGGGCGCGGGCCGAGGACCTGCTCCGCGCCGCGCTCGACGGGGTGGACTTCACCGAGGCGCCCGGCGAGGCGGCCTTCTACGGACCGAAGATCGACATCCAGATCGTCGACGCGGCCGGCCGGGAGTCCACCATCTCCACCATCCAGCTCGACTTCGACAAGCCGGAGAAGTTCGACCTGTCGTACACCGACGCGGACGGGTCGCGGCGGCGGCCGGTGCTGGTGCACCGGAGCCTGGTCGGCAGCATGGAGCGGCTGTTCGCGTACCTGATCGAGGTGCACGCGGGCGCCTTCCCGGCCTGGTACGCCCCGGTGCAGCTGGTGCTGCTCCCGGTCGACCAGGGGCAGGTCGAGCCGGCCGTCGACCTGGTGCGCCGGGCCGAGGCGGCCGGGCTGCGGGCCGAGGTCGACGTGGCCGGCTCGTTGGGCGCCCGGATCCGCGGCGCGGCCCGCCGCCGGGTCCCGTACGTCGGGGTGGTGGGCCCCCGGGAGGCGGCCGGCGGCGCGGTCTCGCTGCGGCTGTGCGACGGTCGCGCGCTGGCCCCGATGCCCGTCGCCGACGCCCTCGGGCTGATCGGGAAGGTGGTCGCCGGCCGCTCGGCCGGTCTGCTCTCGGCGGACTGACCCGGCGACTCCCGGCCCACGCCGTCGCGGCGCCGGCCGCTCGTGGCCGGCGGACCGGGCGTCCGCCGACCGGGTGCCCGCCGGCTCCCGTCCCTGCAGGACGGGAGCCGGTGTCGGGCCGGATCCCTCGCTCATCGTCAGTTCCCGGCCGTCGCCGGCTCGGTGAGCGCGTCGGCCTCGTCGGCCACCGCCTCGGTGAACTGGGACCGGTACAGCCGGGCGTAGGCCCCGTCGGCGGCGAGGAGCTGGTCGTGGCTGCCCTGCTCCACGATCCGGCCGTTCTCCATCATCAGGATCAGGTCGGCGTCGCGGATGGTGGAGAGCCGGTGGGCGATGACGAAGCTGGTCCGGTCCGACCGCAGCGCGGCCATCGCCCGCTGGAGCAGGACCTCGGTGCGGGTGTCCACCGAGCTGGTCGCCTCGTCCAGGATGAGCAGCGACGGTTCGGCCAGGAACGCCCGGGCGATGGTGATGAGCTGCTTCTCGCCGGCGCTGACGTTGCTGCCCTCCTCGTCGATGACGGTGTCGTACCCGTCGGGGAGGCTGCGGACGAACCGGTCCACGAAGGTGGCCCGGGCGGCGGCCAGGATCTCCTCCTCGGTGGCGTCCGGCCGGCCGTAGGCGATGTTGTCCCGGATGGTGCCGCCGAAGAGCCAGGTGTCCTGCAGCACCATGCCGATCCGTCCGCGCAGCTCGTCCCGGGGCATGCTGGTGATGTCCACCCCGTCCAGGGTGATCCAGCCGGCGTCCAGCTCGTAGAACCGCATGATCAGGTTGACCAGGGTGGTCTTGCCGGCGCCGGTCGGGCCGACGATCGCCACGGTGTGACCCGGCTCGGCGACCAGCGACAGGTCGTCGATCAGCGGCTTGTCCGGGTCGTACCGGAAGGAGACGTGGGCGAACTCGACCCGGCCGGTGACCCGGGGCGGCGCGAGCTTGTCCGGGGTCTGCTCCTCGGCGTCGAGCACCGCGAAGACCCGCTCGGCGGAGGCCACCCCGGACTGGAGCAGGTTCGCCATCGAGGCGACCTGGGTGAGCGGCTGGGTGAACTGCCGCGAGTACTGGATGAACGCCTGCACGTCGCCGAGGCTCATCGACCCGGAGGCCACCCGCAGCCCGCCGACCACGGCGATCGCGACATAGCTGAGGTTCCCGACGAACATCATCGCCGGCATGATGATCCCGGAGATGAACTGGGCCCCGAAGCTGGCCCGGAACAGCTCCTCGTTCTTGGCCGCGAAGGCGGCCTGCACCTCGCGCTGCCGGCCGAAGACCTTGACCAGTTCGTGGCCGGTGTACGCCTCCTCGATCTGGCCGTTCAGCTCGCCGGTGTGCTTCCACTGGGCGATGAACCTGCGCTGCGACCGCTTGGCGATCTGCTGCGTGACGAGCACCGACAGCGGCACCGCGACCAGCGCGACGAGCGCCAGCAGCGGCGAGATCCAGAACATCATCGCCAGCACGCCGACCACGGTCAGCAGCGAGGTGAGCAGTTGGCTGAGCGTCTGCGACAGGGACTGCGAGATGTTGTCGATGTCGTTGGTGACCCGGCTGAGCAGTTCGCCTCGGGGCTGCCGGTCGAAGTAGGGCAGCGGCAGCCGGTGGAGCTTCTCCTCCACCTCGGCGCGCAGCCGCAGCACGGTCCGCTGCACCACCCCGTTGAGCAGCCAGCCCTGCCACCAGATCAGCACGCTGGCCGCCAGGTAGAGCGCCAGGGCCAGGAGAAGCACCCGGCCGAGGGCGGTGAAGTCGATCCCGGCGCCCGGCACCACGTCCATTCGGGCGAGCATGTCGGCGTAGTTGTCGTTGCCGGCCGCCCGGGCCGCCGCCGCGGCCTGCTCCGTGCTGGTCCCGGCGGGCAGCTGCCGGCCGATCACCCCGCTGAAGATCAGGTCGGTGGCGTGGCCGAGGAGCTTCGGCCCGATGACGCTGAGCCCGATGCTCGCCACGGCGAGCGTGATCACCGCGGCCAGCTGAAGCCGGTGTGGCCGCAGCCGCCTCAGCAGCCGCCGGGCCGACGGCCCGAAGTTCATCGACTTCTCGGCCGGCATCGCGGCACCCATCCACGGCGGGCCGCCGGGGCGCCGCCCGGCGGGCGGCAGCCGCTTCGGCGTCGTCGCCTCCGGGCCCTGCTTCTGATCCGGTACGACCCTGCCGTCCCGTGGGCCGAGCTGTCTGTTCCGCCCGCTCACGCCGCCACCTCGGTTCGCGACTGCGGGGCTCGCAACCCCGGCTCACTCCTCGCGCTCATGCCGGCACCTCCGCCGTCTGCTGGGACGCCACGATCTCGGCGTACGTCGGGCAGCGCTCCAGCAGGTCCTCGTGTCGTCCCATGCCGACGACGCCCCCGTCCTCGAGCACGATGATCTGGTCGGCGTCGACGATCGTGGAGACCCGCTGGGCCACGATCACCACCGCCGCGTTCGCGGTGACCGGCTTCAGCGCCGCCCGCAGCCGGGCATCGGTGCCGAGGTCGAGCGCCGAGAACGAGTCGTCGAAGAGGTAGATCTCCGGCCGGCGGACCAGCGCCCGGGCGATCGCCAGCCGCTGCCGCTGACCGCCGGAGACGTTCGTGCCGCCCTGGGCGATCGCGGCGTCCAGCCCGCCCGGCATCTCGGCCACGAAGTCGCGGGCCTGGGCGATCTCCAGCGCCGCCCACAGCTCCGCGTCGGTGGCGTCCGGGTTGCCGTACCGCAGGTTGCTGGCCACCGTTCCGCTGAACAGGTACGGCCGCTGCGGCACCAGCCCGATCCGGCGCCACACCTCGTCCGGTTCCAGCAGCCGCACGTCCACCCCGTCGACCAGCACCGCGCCGGCGGTCGGGTCGACCAGCCGGGGGATCAGGGTGAGCAGGGTGGTCTTGCCGGCGCCGGTGGCGCCGATGATGGCCGTGGTCCGGCCGGGGCCGGCCCGGAACGAGATGTCGTGCAGGACCGGCGCGCTGGCCCCGGGGTACTGGAAGGCGACGCGGCGGAGCTCCAGCTCGGCGTTCCTGGTCATCGCGATCAGCGGGTCAGCCGCCGGCACCACCGACGACTCGGTGTCCAGCACCTCGACGATCCGTTCGGCGCAGACCGCCGCGCGCGGCACCATCATCAGCATGAAGGTGGCCATCATGACGGCCATCAGGATCTGCATCAGGTACTGCAGGAACGCGGTCAGCGCGCCGATCTGGATCTGGCCGGCGTCGACCCGCTGCGCGCCGAACCAGAGCACCGCGACGCTGGAGACGTTGAGCACCAGCATGATCACCGGGAAGATCAGGGCCATCAGCCGGCCGACCCGCAGCGCCGTCGCGGTGAGGTCGGCGTTGGCGACGCCGAACCGCTCCGTCTCGTACGGCTCGCGGACGAACGCCCGGATCACCCGGATGCCGGTGATCTGCTCGCGCAGCACCCGGTTGACCGTGTCGATCCGGGTCTGCATCTCGCGGAATCCCGGCACCATCCGCCGGACGACCAGGCCCAGCATGATCGCCAGCACCGGCACGCAGACCAGCATCAGGCGGGAGAGCGCGAGGTCCTCCCGCAGCGCCATCACCACCCCGCCGACGCACATGATCGGCGCGGCGACCAGCATGGTGCAGCTCATCAGCACGAGCATCTGCACCTGCTGCACGTCGTTGGTGTTGCGGGTGATCAGCGACGGCGCGCCGAACCGGGCGACCTCGCGGGCCGAGAAGCGGTTGACGTGCTCGAAGATGGTCGCGCGGACGTCCCGCCCGAACCCCATCGCGGTCCGCGCGCCCAGGTACACCGCGGCGATCGAGCAGGCGATCTGGAGCAGGCTGACCACCAGCATCCAGCCGCCCGTACGCATGATCTGGTCGGTGTCGCCGAGGGCCACACCCCGGTCGATGATGTCGGCGTTGAGGCTCGGCAGGTAGAGCGAGGCCATCGTGCCGACGAACTGGAGCACGACCACGGCCGCGAGGAGCCGGCGGTACGGGCGCAGCTCGTGGCGGAGCAGGCGGATCAACATGGACGGCTCCCCGGCGTCTCGGCGGCGGAATCCTGCGCTGGGTTCAACCGACCGACCTCCCCGTCGGACATGCTCGTGATGAGTTCAGTGAGGAACTCCCGGATCACCGCCTTCTTCGCCGGGTCGGCGTCGACGGAGGTGAGCGGACGGTCGCTGTGGATCAGGTCGGTGAGGTGCTGGGCGTGCCGGCGGCCCTTGTCGGTCAGGGTCAGTTGCACGGTGCGGCGGTCGGCGGCGTCCCGGCGACGCTCGACGAAGCCGTCGCGTTCGAGGGTGTCGACGATGCCGGTGAGGGTGGCGGGCCGGACGAAGCACCGTTCGGCGACCTCCCGGTGGGTGGTGTCGCCGACGCGGCTCAGGATGAACAGCACCCGCATGCCGGCCGAGGTGAGCCCGTGGTGCTCGGCCAGGTAGCGCCCCCAGTGCTGCTCGACGACATGGCCGGCGATGGCGAGCAGTCGACCGAGCGGCGCGTGCTGGAGCATGTCGGGGAAGCGGACGAGCGGTTCCATCTTCACAGCCGTCAGGTTAGCCACCAGATCGTCAGGGGCCAAACTAATTCCCGACACATTATCTTGTCGTTGGCAAGATATGCTGCGGCGCATGACGGCGAACCGCGGATACCACCACGGCGACCTACGGCGGGCCCTGCTCGCCGCCGCGGTCGAGGCGATCGGCGAGTCCGGGCCGGCCGCGCTGAGCCTGCGCGACCTGGCCCGTCGCGCGGGCGTCTCGCACGCCGCGCCCGCGCACCACTTCGGCGACAAGGCCGGCCTGCTCACCGCGCTCGCCGTCGAGGGCTTCGACCTGCTCGCCGAGGCGCTCGGCCGGGCCGGCGACGACCTGCTCGAGATCGGCGTGGCGTACGTCCGCTTCGCGGTCGACCACCGCGCCCACTTCGAGGTGATGTTCGCGCCGGGGCTCTACCGGGCCGACGACCCCGAGGTGGCCGCCGCGCGCGCCCGGGCCGGGGCGGCGCTGCGCGGCGGGGTCGCCGCCCGGCCCGCCGGACCGACCGTGGAGCCCGGCCGGGACGCCCTCGCGGCCTGGTCGATCGTGCACGGCTTCGCCACTCTCTGGCTGGCCGGCGCCCTGCCGCCCGGCTCGGGCGACAACCCGGAGGACGCCGCCCGCGCCGTGATCCGCCGCCTCTTCGAGTGACGCCGCCCCCGCGGGGGCCGAGGGGTCACCAGCTGGTGGGGAGGGGCATGCCTTCCGTGTAGCCGGCGGCGCTCTGCACGCCGACGAGGGCCTGCTCGTGGAACTCGTCCAGGTTGCGGGCGCCGGCGTAGGTGAAGGCGCTGCGTACCCCGGAGATGATCTCGTCGATCAGGTCCTCGACGCCGGGCCGGGCCGGGTCCAGGTACATCCGGGCCGTGGAGATACCCTCCTCGAAGATCGCCTTGCGGGCCCGGTCGAACGCGCTGTCCTCGGCCGTACGCGCGCTGACCGCCCGGGCCGACGCCATCCCGAAGCTCTCCTTGTACCGGCGGCCGTCCGCGTCGCTGTAGAGGTCGCCCGGGGACTCGTAGGTGCCGGCGAACCAGGAACCGATCATCACGTTCGACGCCCCGGCGGCCAGGGCCAGCGCCACGTCCCGCGGGTGGCGTACGCCGCCGTCCGCCCAGACGTGCCGACCCAGCTCCCGGGCCGCCGCCGCGCAGTCGAGGACCGCCGAGAACTGGGGCCGGCCCACCCCGGTCATCATCCGGGTGGTGCACATCGCACCGGGGCCGACGCCGACCTTGACGATGTCGGCGCCCGCCTCGACCAGGTCGCGTACCCCGTCGGCGGTGACCACGTTGCCGGCCGCGACCGGGACCGCCGGGTCGAGCTTGCGCACCGCCCGCAGCGCCGAGATCATCCGCTCCTGGTGGCCGTGCGCGGTGTCCACCACCAGCGTGTCCACCCCCGCCTCCAGCAGCGCGGCGGCCTTGCCGGTGACGTCGCCGTTGATGCCCACCGCCGCGGCGATCCGCAGCCGGCCCCGGTCGTCCACGGCCGGCTTGTAGAGGGTGGCGCGCAGCGCGCCCTGGCGGGTGAGCACCCCGACCAGCCGGCCGTCCGCGTCCACCACCGGGGCGAGCCGCCGCCGCCCGGCCGAGAGCCGGTCGAAGCCGGTACGCGGGTCCGCGTCCGCCGGCACGGTGTGCAGCTCGGTCGACATCACGTGCCGGAGCTGGGCGAACCGGTCCACGCCGACGGTGTCCGCCTCGGTGACCACGCCGAGCGGGCGGCCGGCCTCGTCGACCACGATCACCGCGCCGTGCGAGCGCTTCGGCAGCAGGTGGATCGCGTCGCCGACGGTGTCGGTGGGGCCGAGGGTGATCGCCGTGTCGTGCACCAGGTGCCGCTGCTTGACCCAGGCGACGACGTTGGCCACCACCTCGATCGGGATGTCCTGCGGGATCACCGCGATGGCGCCGCGCCGGGCGACCGTCTCGGCCATCCGGCGGCCGGCGACCGCGGTCATGTTCGACACCACCAGCGGGATGGTGGTGCCGGTGCCGTCGCCGGTGGACAGGTCGACGTCGAGCCGCGAGCCCACCTCGGAGCGGGCCGGCGCCATGAAGACGTCGTTGTAGGTCAGGTCGTGCGCGGGGACCGCGCCATGAAGGAACTGCACCTGAACATCATTCCTGCTCGCGCCCCGGACCGCTCCCGCTGGTGGCCCAAACCACCCGGCTGGCCGCCGTGCGCCCGCGCCGCGAGCCGAGGGCACGGCCGCTGGCCCGGTGTCCGGGCGGCGACGGGTCGCGTCGGGGGGCCATGTACCTGGTGAGCGATATGCCTGGGAGGCACAAATATGACTCACAGGCATATCGCTCGCGGTGGTGTCGGTCCCCGCAGCCGGCCAGCCGGCCGGGAGGCGACGGGTCAGGCGATGGTGCAGATGGCGGCGCCGGCCGTGATGACCGCGCCGACCTCGGCGGAGAGGCCGCTCACCGTGCCCGCCTTGTGGGCGTGCAGCGGCTGCTCCATCTTCATCGCCTCCAGCACGACGACCAGGTCGCCCTCGGCGACGGTGTCGCCGTCGGCCACCGCGATCTTCACGATGGTGCCCTGCATGGGGGAGGTGAGGGCGTCCCCGCTGACCGCCGCGCCCGCCTTGGCCCCGCCACCCCGGCGGGCCGGCTTCTTCGCGGCGGGCGCGCCGGTGGTCGTACCGGCGCCGAGGCCGGCGGGGAGAGTCACCTCCAGCCGCTTGCCACCCACCTCGACCACGACGGTCTCGCGCTCCGCCGGCGCCTCGGCGGCGCCGGCGGCGGCGGTGAAGGCCGGGACGGTGTTGTCGAACTCGGTCTCGATCCACCGGGTGTGCACGGTGAACGGCTCGGCGGTGAACGCCTCGTCCCGGACCACCAGCCGGTGGAAGGGCAGCGCGGTGGCCATGCCGTCCACCACCATCTCGTCGAGCGCCCGGCGGGCCCGCTCGATCGCCTCGGCCCGGGTCTCGCCGGTGATGATCACCTTGGCCAGCAGCGAGTCGAAGTTGCCGCCGATCACGTCGCCGGCCGAGATGCCGGTGTCCACCCGCACACCCGGGCCGGTGGGGAGCCGCAGCGCGGTGACGGTGCCCGGGGCGGGCAGGAAGTTGCGGCCCGGGTCCTCGCCGTTGATCCGGAACTCGATGGCGTGCCCGCGCGGGGTCGGGTCCTCGGTGAAGCGCAGCTTCTCGCCGTCGGCGATGCGGAACTGCTCACGGACCAGGTCGATGCCGGCGGTCTCCTCGGTGACCGGGTGCTCCACCTGCAGCCGGGTGTTCACCTCCAGGAAGGAGATGATGCCGTCGGCGCCGACCAGGTACTCGACGGTGCCGGCGCCGTGGTAGCCGGCCTCCCGGCAGATGGCCTTGGCGCTGTCGTGGATCTGCCGGCGCTGCGCCTCGGTGAGGAACGGCGCGGGGGCCTCCTCGACCAGCTTCTGGTGCCGCCGCTGCAGCGAGCAGTCCCGGGTGCCCACCACGATCACGTTGCCGTGCTGGTCGGCCAGGACCTGCGCCTCGACGTGCCGCGGCTTGTCCAGGTACCGCTCGACGAAGCACTCGCCCCGGCCGAACGCGGCGACCGCCTCCCGGGTGGCCGACTCGAAGAGCTGCGGGATCTCCTCCATCGTGCGGGCGACCTTGAGGCCGCGACCGCCGCCGCCGAAGGCGGCCTTGATGGCCACCGGCAGGCCGTGGTCGACGGCGAAGGCCATCACCTCGTCGGGGCTGCCCACCGGGTCCGGGGTGCCGGGGACCAGCGGCGCGCCGGCGCGCTGGGCGATGTGCCGGGCGGTCACCTTGTCGCCGAGGTCGCGGATGGCCTGCGGGGTGGGGCCGACCCAGGTCAGCCCGGCGTCGATGACGGCCTGGGCGAAGTCGGCGTTCTCGGAGAGGAAGCCGTAGCCGGGGTGCACGGCGTCGGCGGCGGACTTCCCGGCGACGTCGATCAGCTTGTCGATCCGCAGGTAGCTCTCCGCCGCGGTGTCGCCGCCGAGCGCGTACGCCTCGTCGGCGAGGGTGACGTGCAGGGCGTCCCGGTCGGAGTCCGCGTAGACGGCGACGCTGCCCAGACCGGCGTCGCGGCAGGCGCGGATGACGCGGACGGCGATCTCGCCGCGGTTGGCGATGAGTACCTTGCGCACCTTGGTGGCTCCTCCCGGGAGGTCGATGCCGGGAGTGTATCGGCCGGCCTCTGCGGCCCTAACGATCGCTCAGTGTGGGATGCCGCACTCGAACGCCGAGCACTAGTCAAACTTGTTTATTACGCTTGTCCGATGTCGGCGACGCGGATGATGATTCTCGGGCTGGTCAAGTGGATGCAGCCGGTGCACGGCTACGACGTGCGCCGCGAGCTGCTGAGCTGGAGCGCGGACAAGTGGGCCAACATCCAGCCCGGTTCGATCTACCACGCGTTGCGGAAGCTGACCGAGGAGGGGCTGCTCCGCGCCGTCGCCACCGAGCAGGTCGGCGGCCGGCCGGCCCGGACCACGTACGAGATCACCGAGAAGGGCGCGGACGAGTTCGAGACGCTGCTGCGCGGGCTGTGGTGGCAGTTGCAGGAGCCGATCGATCCGTTCACCGCGGCCTTCTCCTTCCTGCCGGCCCTGCCCAGGGAGGAGGCGGCGGCGGCCCTGCGGAACCGGGCGATGCTGCTGCGGGCCGGCGCCGAGTCGATGCGGGCGGCGATCGACTCGGAGTGGATGCGGACCACGCGGCCGGTGCACGTCGGCTGGATCTTCGAGCTCTGGTCGGCCCGCTCGGAGGCCGAGATCGCCTGGTGCGAGCGGATCGCCGAGCGGATCGAGTCCGGAGTGTCGTACCTACCTGCTGGACTGGTCGGCGGGGAGAGCTGGGTCGAGTGGCAGGAGCGGACCGCCGATCAGGGTGACTCCTCCACGCAATAATCAACGTTGACTAGAGACGCTATATCGCGTTAGTTTTAGCCCGCACAACGGGGGGAGCGCGCCGGCCGGCGTCGTCCCCAGGCGAGAACGGCCGGCGCGCCGGCCCGGACGACCAGGAGCAGAAATGATCGAGACCAGGGGACTGCGGAAGTCGTTCCGCTCCCGGGCGGGTCGCGAGACGAAGACCGTGGACGCCGTCAGAGGAGTCGACCTCAAGGTGGCGGAAGGGGAGATCTTCGGCTTCCTCGGCCCCAACGGCGCCGGCAAGACCACCACGCTGCGGATGCTCGCCACCCTCATCGAGCCGGACGGCGGCGAGGCCACCATCGCCGGGGCCGACCTGCGCAAGGACCCGGCCGAGGTGCGCCGCCGGATCGGCTACGTGGCCCAGGGTGGCAGCACCTGGGACGAGTCCACCGCCCGCGAGGAGCTGGTCCTGCACGCCCGGCTCTACGGCATCGGCAAGGCCGAGGCGCACCGCCGTGCCGCCCGCGCCCTCGACGCCTTCCAGCTCACCGAGTACGCGGACCGCAAGTGCAAGACCTACTCCGGCGGGCAGCGGCGGCGCGTCGAGATCGCCCTCGGCATCATCCACGAGCCGAAGATCGTCTTCCTGGACGAGCCGACCACCGGCCTCGACCCGCAGAGCCGGGCGCACATGTGGGACGAGATCCGCCGGCTGCGGGCCGACGGGATGACCGTCTTCATCACCACCCACTATCTCGACGAGGCGGACGCGCTCTGCGACCGGATCGCGATCATGGATCACGGCGAGGTGGTCGCCGAGGGCACCCCGGCCGAGCTCAAGCGCGAGATCTCCGGCGACGTCGTGCTCGTCGGCCTCGACACCGCCGCCACCCCGCAGGCGGCGAAGCTGCTCGACGCCGAGCCGTACGTCAACAAGCTGGAGACCGGCGACGAGGGTGTTCGCCTCTACGTCGAGGACGGCGCCACCGCCATCCCGCAGGTGCTGCGCCGCCTCGACCACGCCGGGCTGGACCTGCGCTCCATCGAGCTGCACCGGCCCAGCCTCGACGACGTCTTCCTCACCAAGACCGGCCGCTCGCTGCGCGAGTCCTGAGACACCGGAGACAGACCCATGAAACTCGCCCGCGACACCTGGCTCATCTTCGAGCGCCAGATCCAACTGCTGCTGCGCAACCCGGTCTGGGTCTTCGTCGGCGTCTTCCAGCCGGTGATGTACCTGCTGCTCTTCGCCCCGCTGCTCAAGCCGGCGCTGAACGCGCCCACCCAGGCGGAGGCCTACAAGATCTTCGTACCCGGCCTGCTGGTGCTGCTGGCCATCTTCGGTGGCCTGTTCCAGGGCTTCGGCCTGATCGCCGAGCTGCGCGCCGGGGTCATCGAACGGTCCCGGGTCACCCCGGTCAGCCGGCTCGCCCTGCTGCTCGGCCGCTCGCTGCGGGACGTGGTCTCGCTGATCGTGCAGGCCGTCATCATCACCCTGCTGGCGCTCCTGTTCGACCTGCGGGTGTTCATCGGGGACCTGCTGCTGGCGTACCTGATGCTGGCGCTGATCGCGCTGATGACCTCGGCCGTCTCGTACGGCGTCGCGCTCAAGGTCAAGAGCGAGGACGCGCTCGCCCCGCTGATGAACACGGTCGCCCAGCCGGTGCTGCTGCTCTCCGGCATCCTGCTGCCGCTCACCTTCGCCCCCGGCTGGCTCCAGGGCATCGCCGACTGGAACCCGTTCTCCTGGGCGGTCGACGGGACCCGGGCGCTCTTCGCCGGTGACCTCGGCAACGACAAGGTCTGGCAGGGGCTGACCATCGTGGCGGTGCTCGCGGTCGCCGGGGTGGTCTGGGCCGCCCGGCAGTTCGCCCGCAGCGTCCGCTGAGAGAGTTGCCTCTCACCCGAAGCGGGGCACCGGTCCGACGCTTGTAGCGTGAGGCCGGTGCCCCGCCTCACCCATGACAAGATCACCTTGTTGGCCTACGCCCAGCTGGGACTGTGGGGCTTCTTCAACTACGGGTTCGGCCCGGTCGTACCGCTGCTCCGCGACGAGCAGGGCAGCAGCGCCGCCGTCGCCGGCCTGCACAGCACCGGCATCGCGGTCGGCGCGCTGCTCGGCGGGGCGCTCTTCGCGCCGATTGCCCGCCGCCTCGGCCGCGGCCCGGCGATCTGGCTCGGCCTCGCCGGGGTGGCCGCCGGCGTGGCCGCGCTCGGTGCCCTGCACCCGCTGCCGGCCACCATCGCCGCCGTCGCGGTGATCGCCACCTTCGGCATGATGGTGATCAGCGGGGTCAACGTGGTGCTCACCGCCCGGCACGGCGACGCCGCGCCGGCCGCGCTCGCCGAGGCCAATGCCGCCTGCGCCGGCATGGGCATCCTCGCCCCGCTGGTCATCGGCGCCAGCATGGACGCGGGCCTCGGCTGGCGGCCGGTGATGTTCGTCGAGGTCGGGCTGATCGCGCTGGTCGCCCTCGCCGCCCTGACCTTCCGGGTACGCCTCCCGCAGGCCGCCCCCGCTGCCGCGGCTGCCGACCAGCCCGTCGGGGTGACCGCCGCGCCTTCCGCCCCCGCCGATCAGCCGGTCCGGACGGCCGTCGACCCGCCTGTCACCGGTGGAAACCCGGCCGCCTCGCGGTCGGCAGACGCTGGTGCCGGCGACCTGACCGGCGATGGTCCGCGCCGGGCGGCGGCGGATCGGCTGCCCCGGGCGTACTGGATCGCCTGGGTGCTGATGGCGGTCACCGGCTCGATCGAGGTGTGCCTGTCCCTCTGGAGCGCCGACGTGCTCCGCAGCCACGCCGGGCTGAGCGCCGGCGGCGCCTCGGCGGCGGTGGCCGCGATCGTCTGCGGGATGTTCGCCGGCCGGGTCGCCGGCGGCCGGGTCGCCCTGCGCTGGCCCCCGGTGCCGCTGCTGCTGGCGGCGCTGACCGTGTCGCTGGCCGGCTTCGCCCTGTTCTGGGTCGCCCCGGTGGGCTGGCTGGCCGTCACCGGCCTGCTGGTGCTCGGCCTGGGCAACGCCCTGCACTACCCGCTGGCGATCTCCATCGCGCTCGCCGTCGCCGGTCCGGCCGCCGACAAGGCGGCGGGCTGGGCGTCGTACTCGATGGGGGTGGGTTTCGGCATCGCGCCGGTCGCGTTGGGGTGGGTGGCCGACGGGGTGGGGCCGCACCTGGCCTTCCTGCTGCTGCCCGCCTTCATCGCGGCGGCCGCGCTGCTCGCCGTGCGGCTCGGCCGCGCCCTGCGCGCCGCCCACCCCACCGACGACCAGGCCCCCGTCCCGATCCCCGCCTGAATCCCGGCGTTGGGTGGGCTTGATCGACTCCGTGTCGCCGGTGTGGCGGTTTCCGCGGCCACCCGATACCGCCACGTCGCCGATCTGGCGTCCCGCCGGCTCAGCGCACCCGGGCGAGCGTGACGCCGTCCGCGATCGGCAGCATCACCGGCTCCACCCGGACGTCGGCGAGGACCTCGTCGTTGAACGCGGCGATCGCCCGGTCGTCGGCGTTCTGCGGAGCCAGCACCCGACCGCCACGCAGCGTGTTGTCCACCGCGATCACCGCGCCCGGGCGCATCCGCGGCACCAGTTCGTCCCAGTAGATCGGATAGCCGACCTTGTCCGCGTCGATGAACGCGAAGTCCAGGTACCGCTCGCGGGGCAACTCCCGCAGCCGTTCCGCGGCCGGACCGATGCGCAGGTCGATCCGGTCGTCCACCCCCGCCCGGGTCCAGTAGCGGCGGGCGATGCTGGTGTACTCCTCGGAGATGTCGAAGCAGGTGAGCCGGCCGCCGTCGGCCAGCCCCCGGGCGATCGCCAGGGAGGAGAGGCCGGTGAAGGTGCCCACCTCCACCGCCTGCCGAACCCCGAGCAGCCGGGTGAGGAAGGTCAGAAACGCGGCCTGCTCGGGCGCCACCTGCATGGTGGCCTGGTCGGGCAGCGCCGCCCTGGTCTCCTCGGAGAGTTCACGGACGATCTCATCAGGGGCGGACCCGTGCGCGACGAGGTAGGCGTGCAGTTCCGGGGTCAGCGGCAGCGGCTTCGTGCTCATGACCGGACGTTAGCCGAGATGCTCGATCTCCTGGCCCCCCGGCGCGACCTTCGTCCACAGGTTTGTCACGCTCAGCTCCAACTCGCCGAGAAGGTTGCGCAGCAGCGGCAGGCTGAGCCCGACCACCGTGCCCGGATCACCCTCGATCCCGGTCAGGAACGCGCCGCCCAACCCGTCGATGGTGAACGCCCCGGCCACGGCCAGCGGCTCGCCCGTCGCCACGTACGCGGCGATCTCCTCGTCGCTGATGTCGGCGAAGTGCACGGTGGTGGAGCCCACGCCCTCCGCCCGCGCATCGCGGGTGACGTCGATCAGGCAGTGCCCGGTGTGCAGCACACCGCTGCGCCCCCGCATCCGCTCCCACCGCCGGGTGGCGTCCGCCGCGTCGGCCGGCTTGCCGAGAATCTCCCCGTCGAACGCGAGCACCGAATCGCACCCGAGTACCAACGTCCGCTCGTCCGGCGTCGACCGCAGCCGACCCAGCACCGCCTGCGCCTTGAGCCGGGCCAACTCCAGGCACAGGTCCTCGGCCCGGTCACTGACCACCTGGGATTCGTCCACCCCGCTGACCAGCACGTCGGGTTCGATCCCGGCGGCCTGGAGCAGCTTGCGGCGGGCGGGACTCTGTGAGGCGAGCACGAGACGCAGCGGTACGGAGTTCAGCACCCGACCGACGTTACCGACTGATCCGCGGCGGCGGGTCGTCGGCACGTCGACGCCGCCGCCAGAGCAGGTAACCGCCGCCCGCCGCCACCAGCACGCCCAGCGTGGCCAGGCCGCGGGCCGTCGCACCGCCGTCTCCACCATCCGACGCGGGCTCCGCAGCGGTCGTCGTAGTCGACGCGCTCGGCGCCGCGGATTCGAAGCCGAGCGGGGGTACGTCCGCTGTCAGGGCCGCGACCAGGTCGATGAGGCCGTAGCCGTACTCGTCGTCCCGGCCAGGTGGGCCCTTGTCGATCGCGGTTGCAGTAAGCCGATGCGCGACCTCTGCCGCCGGAAGATAAGGGTATCTCGACCGGATTAGAGCGGCTGCTCCAGCGACGATTGCCGTGGCGTCGGATGTCCCAGTTCCCTTGCGGTACTTGCCGTCGATACCAGTGCTGTACATGTCCACAGCCGGCGCTACAACGTCGATCTCGCGCCCAGTTACCGATAAGGCCGCGTGGTTCCCCTTGCGGTCAGTCCCACCGACCGCGATGACGCGGTCCTCGGACGCGGGGTAGCCAACGCCGCTGTCCTCTGGACGGTTGCCAGCCGATGCAACTATTACAATATCCGAGGCGATCGCCGCATCAAGCGCCTTAATCAGTCTTTCTCCGGAACCACCCACACTGGAAATGCTGATCACCTTAGCACCATGGGACATCGCGTATGTGATCCCCTCCGCAAGTGCATCGGCCTCTCCCTCGCCAGTGGCCGGAGTAACGAGGATGGGTAAAATTCTTGCTCGCGGAGCTATTCCGAGCGCCCCTCGATTGCCGCCCTGACCGCCCGCAGCGATCAGACCTGCCATGCCTGTGCCGTGGCCATTTAGGTCCCGCCGTCCGTCGCCACTGCCTCCAGGAATCACATCGATGCCGGAGAGCAGGTTGCCGGAGAGATCAGGGTGTTGATCCACGCCAGTGTCCGGTATAGCGACTATCACCCCGTCGCCTTGGCTGAGGCGATGAGCCTCAGCGACTCTAAGGTAGCGCAAATGCCATTGGTCGCTTCGTATCCGTGACGCGCCATCTTGTTGGGAGGCTCGCGCGGGGCCGACCGGCAGGACTACAGCAATCAGGGCGCATAGTGCCGCTGCCCCAATCGAGCCGGTGCGAGCGGACCCCTTACGGCCTCGTCTCACCTGTCGAAGCCGATGGCCGGACCTGGATCGATAGGACCCTCTTCGTCAGGCGGCCGAACAACTGGGCTTACCCCTTCCTCGGTCTTCCATGGATGGTCGGGGTCCCACCGAAGCGACTCGGCATCAGGCCTGTCCCGGCGTCCTGCTCGCCCAGGGATTCCTGGCGACACGCCCATGCCGGGCGAGCCGCCGATTGGCGGTATCCCGTGTATTCCGGCAAGTTGCGATCCACGGCCGGCTCCGGGACGGGAACCGGCTGCTCCAGCTGGCGCAGTTCCGGCCCCGCCGCCCCCAATTACCCCGCCCACGGGATTGATTCGGCGTGGAGAAGCTGGGCTGTTTGGCTGGCCAAACCCAACTCCTGGAGTGCCGCCGATAAGACCGCCCGGAGCCATCGGCCGGGTGTTGCTAGGCGGGGAAGCGGGTGGGAGGCCGCTTACCCCGCCACCTGCGCCCAGGCGTTCAACCTGGCCAGGCTGGCTGCGGATTGGTCGATCGGCACCGTTGAGTCCTTGAGCACCCGTGGTCGGGGGAACGGTTGGCGGAAGCTCGATGCCTGGTCCGGATGTGGGCACTGTGGGAAGCGGTGATGTCCCGGCAGGGTGGATCGGCGTGGGCGCTAGGCCGGCACCAGCCCCGCCGAGCACGGGTCCAGCACCAAGAACTGGACCGACGCTAGGCGCGGCTGGCATGCGAACCGGCCGGGCTGCCGCGCCAGACCGACGTACTGGCGTCACAGTGTCGGACGTTGCTATTGGGACAGGGACAACCGGCGGGAGGATAGGGGCGGTTGCTGTTGCGGTGCTATAGGGGTCAGGATTCGCAGAGTCTCTTACCGGCCGGATAGGCGGACTCGGTGGTTGGCGGAGCATTACCTGGGCCTGTTGGAGTTCGCTGCTGAGGCCGGTCATCAGGCCCCGTGCCTGGACATTGAGCTGTTCCAGGTCCGCGTCGGTCACCGGTGGCTGGTCCGGTAGCCGGCTCCCGGCCACCGCCTTCGGATCGGCGATCGTCGCCTCGTACGCCCGCTTCTGCTGGAGCTTGGTGGCGTACGCCTGGTAGAGCGGTTCGAGCTCGGCGCGGGTGCTGCCGATGGCGCGGGTGGCGGCGGCGAGGGCGTCGTAGTTCGCGGCGGCCGCGTCGTGGGTGCGTTGCGCCTTGTCGATGAGCTGGTCCAGTTCGCCGATGTAGGCGCGGGCGGCGGCGTTGGTCTCCGGCGGCCACGCCGCGGCGAGCGCGCGACGATATTCCCGCAGGCGGCTCAGGTGGGCGAGGGCGAGGTCGCAGACCTTGCGCCAGCCGGCGACCTGCTTCCAGTGCCCGGCGGTGTCGTGGTCCTGAAGGCAGGCCCACATGCTGAGCACGTCCATCAGTCGCCAGTCGGTGAGGCCGGACGTCCGGCCGCTGCCTCGCTCGATCACGGCAGCACCACCCGCCCGCTCTCCGGCCCGCTCGGATCGGGGAGCGCGGGCAGGGGGCGGGCCGCCGTCGCGGAGGGGCCGGCCAGGGCGCGCTCGACGTCGGCGACCCGGGCGGACGAGAACGCGTCCGAGCCGGCGTAGTCGTCGGCGATCGTGGCGGCCGCCTGGGCGAGCCGGCCGGTCGCGGGGGCCATGCCCCAGACCACCTCGGCGGTGGCCTGCTGGGTTTCGTGGTGGGCCTGGAGGAACTGCACCAGCTCGATGAACGCGTCGGCCGGGTTGGGGATCGGGGACTTCATGTCGTCCGCGATGTACGACAAGTGGGGGGCGTAGTTCCGCTCGACCTCGGCTTGGAGCCGGTCGGCGAACTCCCGCATCTGTCGGATGTCGGCCTTGATGCCGGCGTAGTCACGCAGCCAGCCCGCTGGCCGGTCCTCCTCGGGGATCATCGGCCCTCCTGCCTGTTACCGCACCGTTTCCCTGAGTGAGGTTAATGGCTGCGGCGCGATCTCGGCAGTCCCGACAAACTTCTCCCAGCTCAGGACCCGCCGTACCGGGAGAAAGGTCAGCGGGGGAGGCCGGAGGCGCGCCACGCGCCCCGGCCGGCGGCGGGCGCCGCGCCGACCGGACGGCCACTCCGCGCCCATGCCGACACGCCGACGGGCGCGGGGGCGGCGGCCGGGCGGGTCCGGACGGCGATGGCGCCGACCAGGGCGGCCAGTTCCTCGGCGGTCGGCACGCCGCGGACGATCCGGAACAGCGGCTCTTCGGCAGACATGACCTCAGGGTACGCGTCGAGAACTTGACCTTCGCCGCACAGTGGCGTGCCGCCGGTGTGACGGTCGCGCCTGCCGGGTACCGTCTCACCGATGTCGAACGCGCTTCCCCAACTCGTCGCCGACCGGTACCGGCTCATTTCGCCGCTCGGCCAGGGCGGCATGGGTCGGGTGTGGAAGGCGCGTGACGAGGTGCTGCACCGGGACGTTGCCATCAAGGAACTCGTCCCGCCGCCCAGCCTCACCCCTGAGGAGCGCCGCGAGATGCGGGAACGCTCGCTGCGGGAGGCGCGGGCCATCGCCCGGCTCAACAACATCAACGTGGTCCGCATCTTCGACGTGCTGCGCACCGACGGCGACCCGTGGATCGTCATGGAGTACGTGCCGTCCAAGTCGTTGCAGGACACTCTCGCCGAGGACGGTCCGGTGTCGTCGGCCAAGGCGATCCAGATCGGCCTCGGGGTGCTGGGCGCGTTGAAGGCCGCGCACAAGGCCGGCGTGATGCACCGGGATGTCAAGCCGGGCAACGTGCTGCTCGGCGACGACGGCCGGGTGGTGCTGACCGATTTCGGTCTGGCCACCATCCCCGGCGACCCGAACGTGACCCGCACCGGCATGGTTCTCGGCTCGCCCGCGTACATCGCGCCGGAGCGGGCCAAGGACGGCACCGCCGGGCCGGAGGCCGACCTGTGGTCGCTCGGCGCGACCCTCTACGCGGCCGTGGAGGGCAAGTCGCCGTACGCCCGGCCGTCCGCGATCGCCACCCTGGCCGCGCTGGCCACCGAGCCGCTGCCGCCGCCGAAGAACGCCGGGCCGCTCAAGCCGGTCCTGCAGGGACTGCTCCGCAAGGACCCGGCCGATCGGATCACCGCGGAGGTGGCCGAGCGCCTGCTCCGCAAGGCCGGCGGCAAGCGCGCGAAGGGCATCTCGCTGCTGGACGGCGTACGCCGGCCGGGGCCGAACGGCCCGCGGGAGCCGCGCCCGCCGCTGGTGCCCACGCCGCGCCCGGCGGCCGCCCGCACCGACCCGCCGGTCGCCACGCCGGCGCCGCGCAAGCCTGACCTGGGTACGGCCGCCGCCGCCGGGGCCGCCGCGCTCGCGGCCGACGCCGCCGCGCTCGCGGCCGACGCCGCCGCGCCCACCGGGTCGGACGCCGCCCCGACCGCCAAGGTCGGCCCGCCGGTGTCCACTGCGGACGCCGAGCCGACCGCGAAGGTCGACGCCCCGGCGCCCGCCCTCGACGAGACCCAGGTGGACGGGCCGCCGCCCATCACCGGCGGCACCCGCGTCGACGCGCCGGCTCCCGCTGCGGTCGACGACGACACCCGGGTGGAGCCGCCGGTTCCCCCGGTGGCCGACGACGACACCCGGGTCGACGCGCCGACGCCGCGCGGGCCGGCGAACCCGACCTCGGTCATGCCGGCGCCGGTGAGTCCGGTGCCGTCTACGGGCCGCGCCACCGTCGTTCCCGGCACGAAGCCGGATCACAAGCGGCGCAACCTGCTGATCGGCGTGCTGGTCGCGCTCCTGCTGATCGCGCTCGTGGTGGCCGTGCCGCTGCTGAACAAGGGCGACGACCCGCAGGACGGCGGAGGCCAGCAGGCCGGTGGGAGCGCGGCCGCCTCGGACGAGCCGTCCGCGGCCGCCACCTCGGAGCCGGCCGCGCCGGCCCCGTCCAGTGCCGGGCCCAGCGTGACCCCGTCGGCCAGCGCCTCCTCTGGTACGGCCCTGCCGGCGGGTTGGACGTTGCACAAGGATCAGAGCGGCTTCGCGGTGCCGGTGCCGCCCGGGTTCAGACTGGACTATCGCCGGCACTTCGGATCCGGGCCGGAGGACTGGCGGGTTCGCTTCTCCGACGGCAAGGGTCGCTCGCTGCTGATCGACCAGACGACGAAGCCGCTCAAGGATGCCGAGGCCGACTGGCGGGACCAGGAGCGGAGTCGCAGGGGAAGCTACTCCGGCTACCAGTTGGTGAAGATCGAGTCGGTGGACTACTGGGACGAGGCGGCCGACTGGGAGTGGATCTACAACGAGAACGGTCGGCGGACGCACGTCCGCAACCGGGGCTTCGTGACCGCGCCCGACAAGGGTTATGCGATCCGCTGGGACTGCCCTGAGGCGGACTGGGCGAAGAACGAGCCCAACTTCAAGATCATCGCGGACGGGTTC
The DNA here is from genome assembly GCF_042650725.1 of Micromonospora sp. GCM10011541. Lineage (NCBI taxonomy): Bacteria > Bacillati > Actinomycetota > Actinomycetes > Micromonosporales > Micromonosporaceae > Micromonospora > Micromonospora sp. GCM10011541. The sequence goes on along the minus strand of NZ_JBHSBP010000026.1, from coordinate 118,172 downwards.
GTGCCGGTGCGAAAGTGACTCGCATGGCCTTCCGTCGGACGGGGTACTGATCCCGCGACGACGGAAGGAGGTACGACATGAGTTACCGACGCAAGGACACCCGGCCCCGGCTGGCACTGTGGATGCTGGTCGCACTCGGGGACATCGTCCTGCTGCTGGTGAGCGCCGGCATCTCCGCGCTGGTCGCGCTGCTCGGTGTCGTGGCCGTGACCGTCGCCGGGGTGGCCGCCTGGCGTCTGACGCGGCGGAGCGCCCTGGCCGGAGAGGGTGCGGTCACCGTGCCGGTCGCCGCCCGACGGAGGGCCTGACCGACACTGACACAGGGACGACGGTGGCGGCAGCCGGACCAGCTATCGACCGAGGGTGATAGCCGATCCCGCTGCCGCCGACCCGTCTCTACCGGATCAGGTGTTGTTGGCCAGCGCGATCAGTCGGGTCCGGTCGCCGTTCCAGTAGTTGCGGTCGACGTTGCCGCTGATCCCGGAGACGCTGCCGCTGGAGGTGTACTGCCAGAAGCTCCAGAACGGGGCGCCGGCGGGCAGGGTGCCGACGGTGCTGGACCAGCGGGCGACCCAGAGCGGGTGGTTGGCCCACGGGGCCGTCCAGCTGCCGGTGCACTGGTTCCACCAGCTCGTGGTGGTGTAGATGACCGCGTACCGGCTGGTGCGGGACTTGTAGGTGTTCAGGAAGTCCTGGATCCAGGTCCGCATCGCGGAGGTGGTCTTGCCGTAGCAGTAGCCGCCGCTGTACGGGTTGGCCTCCAGGTCGAGGGCCGCCGGGAGGGTGCGGCTGTCGGCGGACCAGGCGCCGCCGTTGCTGGCCAGGTAGTTCGCCTGGGTCGAGCCGGCAGAGATGTTGGGCCGGGCGAAGTGGTACGCCCCGCGGATCACCCCGGCGTTGTACGCGGCGACGTAGTTGGTGTTGAACCTCGGGTCCTTGTAGCTCGTACCCTCGGTGGCCTTGATGAAGGCGAACTGGATGCCCGCGTTCCGCACGCTGGTCCAGTTGATGGCGCCCTGGTAGTTCGAGACGTCAACGCCGGGGGTGGTGGCCGCGGCGGCCGGTCCGGCGGTCGCGACGAGGGCCGCGGCCGCGGTGGCGACGACGGTGAGGCCGGCGGCGAGGAGCCGGCGTACGGAGAGTCTGGTACTGGCCATTGATGCCTCCCGGGACGGCAACTGATTGACGCTCATCTTTGGAGTTAACTGCCCTAGATCACAAGAGGGCTTAAAGAATTTTTCATTGACGATCGCCAGCGCCTCGGTGGCTGATCGATAACGGTCAGCGGAGGGCGGCGGGGTCGATCTCCCAGCGGACCGAGGTCGTGCACCGATCGCCCTCGGAGGGCGAGCGACACAGGGCTTGCCGGTAGGCTCCCCGCCCATGCCCCTGATCGACGGCCTGACCACCCTCTGGGACAAGCTGTTCGGACCCCAGCCCGACCCCCCGCCACTGCTCGTCCTGCTCACCGCCGCCGTGGCGCTGGTGGTCGTCGCCACCCGGCTGCCCTGGCGGATCGCCCGCAACGCGGTCACCATCGCCCACGAGGGCGGACACGCCCTGGTGGCCCTGCTGACCGGCCGGAAGCTGCGCGGCATCCGGCTGCACTCGGACACCTCCGGGCTCACCCTCTCGGCCGGCCGGCCCACCGGCCCCGGGATGATCCTCACCCTGCTCGCCGGGTACGTCGCCCCCTCGCTGGTCGGGCTCGCCGGCGCCTGGCTGCTCGCCGGGAACCGGATCACCCTGCTGCTCTGGGTCGCTGTGGCGCTGCTGCTGGCCATGCTGGTGCTGATCCGCAACGTCTTCGGCGTGCTCTCGCTGCTGGTCACCGGCGGCGTCGTGCTCGCCGTCTCCTGGTACGCCTCCCCGCAGGTACAGGCCGCCTTCGCCTGGACCTCCGTCTGGTTCCTGCTCCTCGGCGGCGTACGGCCGGTGGTGGAGCTGCAACGGCTGCGTAGCCGGGGCCGGATGCCGGAGTCCGACGCCGACCAGCTCGCCCGGCTCACGCCGCTCCCGGCGCTCTTCTGGGTGACCGTCTTCGCCCTGGTCAGTCTGGCCGCCCTCGGCGTCGGCGCGGTGCTGCTCGCGGGCCCGATCCTGACCGACGCGGGGCTCACCCTCTGACGAACCAGGCCAGCCGGGCGAGGCACGGCTACCTCGCCGCCGCGGGCTGACCCGGCGAGGGGCAGAATCGGGCAGATGCGATACGTGATCATCGGGGCGGGCGCGGTCGGCGGCACCATCGGCGTACGGCTGGGGGAGGCCGGGCGCGACGTGGCGCTGGTGGCCCGCGGCGCGCACCTGGACGCGATCCGGGACCGGGGGCTGACCCTGCGCTCCCCGGACGGGACGGTGATCTGGCACGGGCCGGCCACCGACGGGCCGCCGGCGGAGCCGCTGCCGGCCGACACCGTGCTGGTGCTGACCGTGAAGTCGCAGGACACCGAGGGGGCGCTAACCGCCTGGGTGGACGCGCCGGTCGACGGCGGCGGTACGGCCGGCGAGCGACTGCCCCTCGTCCTCGCCCAGAACGGCGTCGCCAACGAGCGGGCCGCGCTGCGGCTCTTCGCCCGGGTGCACCCGGTCTGCGTCTGGCTGCCCGCCACCCACCTGGAGCCCGGTGTGGTCGTCGCCAACGGCCATCCGCACCCGGGGATGCTGCACCTGGGCCGCTACCCGTCCGGATCGGACGACACCAGCCGGGCGATCGCCGCCGACCTGATCGCCGCCGGGTTCGTCGCCCCGGTCCGCGACGACGTGATGCGCTGGAAGTACGGCAAGCTGCTCGCCAACCTCGGCAACGGCCTGCAGGCGCTGCTGGGCCGCGACGTACCGGAAGCCGTCGGCGAGCGGGTCCGGGCCGAGGGGGTCGCCGCGCTCGCCGCGGCCGGGATCGCGCACACCTCGCCCGAGGAGGAGGCGGCCGAGCGCGGCGACCTGGTCCGGCACCGGCCGGTGGACGGCGAGGAACGGTCCGGCGGCTCGACCTGGCAGAGCCTGGCCCGGGGCGCGGGTTCGGCCGAGGCCGACCACCTCAACGGCGAGATCGTGTTGCTCGGCCGGTTGCACGGCGTACCGACGCCGGCGAACGCGGCCGTCCAGCTCGCCGTGCGGCGGGCGGTGCGCGAGCGGATCCCGGCCGGGAGCTTCCCCCGCGTCGAGCTGGAGAAAATGGTCGGCTGACCGGCAACCGCGGGCCCGACGCCAGGCGTCTCCCCTGCGACCGCCACGGGGGGAGGTACCAGGGTGTCGGACGTCGACGGGTTCGACGAGTTCTACCGGGGCAGCCGACAACGGCTGCTCGGCTTCGTCTACGTGCTCACCGGAAACCTCGCCGAGGCCCAGGACGCCGTGCAGGAGGCGTACATCCGGGCCTGGCAGCGCTGGTCGACCGTGCGCGACTACGACGACCCGGAGGCCTGGCTGCGGGTGGTGGCCAGCCGGATCGCGGTGAGCCGCTGGCGCAGCCTGCGCAGCCGGGCCCGCGCCTACCTGCGGCACGGCGTCGAGGAGACCAGCCCAGCCCCCAGCACCGACACGCTGGCGGTGGTGGAAGCGCTGCGCCGGCTCCCCGAGGAGCAGCGCACCGCCATCGCCCTCTACTACCTGCTCGGCATGCCGGTCGCCGAGGTGGCCCGGGAGACCTCGGCCCCGGTGGGCACCGTGAAGGCCCGGCTCTCCCGGGGGCGCACCGCGCTCGCCGGACTGCTCGCGGTCGTGGATCTGGAGGAGGCCGCAGATGCGTGACGACGTGACGTTTGTCGAACTGGTGCATCGGGACCTGCGTGAGGTCCGCTGGCCCGAGCCGGCCGAGATCCGGGCGCAGGCCCGGGGCCGCAGCCGACGTACGGCGGTGACGGCGGCCGCGGCGGTGCTGGTGCTCGCCTCGGTCTCCGCCGTCGTCGTCGGCCGGGCCGTGGCGCCCGCGCCACCGCCGGCCGCCACCGCCAGCGAACACGCCGAGATCCCGGCGGAGGCGATGCTGGCACCGGCCGACGTACCGGCGAAGAGCGACGAGCGGCTCGGCGACACGGGCCTCGGTGAGCGGGTCCGGGTCGACGACGTCCTCCGGACCTGCGGGCAGGAGCGGGGGCTGCTGGAGGACCAGGCGGTGTCGCGCTACTCCCGGTCGCAGACCCTGATCGGGACCGCCACGGCGGACGGCTTCGCCCCGTACCGGAGGCCGGTCGTCAGCCAGGACGTCTACCGGCTGGAGGCTGGGGCGGCGGGCCGGGTCTTCGCCGACCTCGACCGGCTGGTGGCGGCCTGCACGACCTGGCGGCAGGTAGGCCCGGTGCAGGCGGAGCGGGGGACCGTCACCACCACGCTCGTGCACCGGTGGACGGTGGCGGCGAGCGACTTCGCCGGCGACCAGGCGATCCTGCTCCGGCACACCGTCTCCGTGCCGCCGGTCGGGACAACGGGCAAGCCGGCCGGTATCCCGCCCTGGCCCGAGGACACGCTGGTCGTCCGGGTCGGAGACCTGGTCACGGTCCTGGTGCCGGGCGAGCCCCTGCGTCTCGGCGTGCCGGGGAACACGGTGACCGAGGCGCAGCTGCTCGACGTGGCACGCGCCGCGGCCCGCCGGATGTGCGCCGCCGCCAACCCCGGCTGCTGACGCACCGAGGCCCCCCCCTGCCGGACGTACGGCGGGGGGCCCCGGAGGCGACCGCTACAGGGGGATGTTGCCGTGCTTCTTCGGGGGCAGGGTCTCCCGCTTGGTACGCAGCACCCGCAGCGCCCGGACGATCTGGGTACGCGTCTCGTGCGGCGGGATCACCGAGTCGACGTACCCACGCTCGGCGGCGATGTACGGGTTGGCCAGGGTGTCCTCGTACTCGGCGATCTTCTCGGCCCGGACGGCGGCCGGGTCGTCGGCGTTCGCCAGCTCGGAGCGGTAGAGGATGTTCACCGCGCCCTGCGCGCCCATCACCGCGATCTGCGCGGTCGGCCAGGCGAAGTTCAGGTCCGCGCCGAGGTGCTTCGAGCCCATCACGTCGTACGCCCCGCCGTACGCCTTGCGGGTGATCACGGTGACCTTCGGAACGGTCGCCTCGGCGTACGCGTAGATGAGCTTCGCGCCGCGGCGGATGATGCCGTCCCACTCCTGGCCGGTGCCGGGGAGGAAGCCGGGGACGTCCACGAAGGTCAGCACCGGGATGTTGAACGCGTCGCAGGTGCGCACGAACCGGGCCGCCTTCTCCGAGGCGGCGATGTCCAGGGTGCCGGCGAAGTGCATCGGCTGGTTGGCGACCACGCCGACCGGGCGTCCCTCGACCCGGCCGAAGCCGACCACTAGGTTCTGCGCGTAGAGCGGCTGGACCTCCAGGAACTCCCCGTCGTCGAGGACGTGCTCGATGACCCGGTGGATGTCGTACGGCTGGTTGGCCGAGTCCGGGATCAGCGTGTCCAGTTCCCGGTCCTCGTCGGTGATGTCGAGGTCGGCGGGGGACTCGAACACCACCGGCTCGTCCAGGTTGTTCGACGGCAGGTAGGACAGCAGCGCCTTGACGTACTCGATCGCGTCCTCCTCGTCGGCGCCGAGGTAGTGCGCGTTGCCGCTGCGCGAGTTGTGGGTGCGGGCGCCGCCCAGCTCCTCCATCCCGACGTCCTCGCCGGTGACCGTCTTGATCACGTCGGGGCCGGTGATGAACATGTGCGAGGTCTGGTCGACCATCACGGTGAAGTCGGTGACCGCCGGGGAGTAGACCGCGCCGCCCGCGCACGGGCCCATGATCAGCGAAATCTGCGGGATGACGCCGCTGGCCCGGACGTTGCGGAAGAAGATCTCCCCGTAGAGGCCGAGCGAGGCGACCCCCTCCTGGATGCGCGCGCCGCCGGAGTCGTTGATGCCGACGACCGGGCAGCCGATCTTCATGGCCAGGTCCATCACCTTGACGATCTTCTCGCCGAAGACCTCGCCCAGCGAGCCGCCGAAGACCGTGAAGTCCTGCGCGAAGACGCAGACCTGCCGGCCGTCCACGGTGCCGTAGCCGGTGACCACGCCGTCACCGTACGGGCGGTTCTTCTCCAGCCCGAAGGCCGTCGACCGGTGCCGGGCCAGCTCGTCCAGCTCGACGAAGGAGCCCTCGTCGAGCAGCATCTCGATGCGCTCCCGCGCGGTCTTCTTGCCCCTCGCGTGCTGCTTCTCGACCGCGCGCGCCGACCCGGCGTGCACCGCCTCGTCGACCCGACGGTCCAGGTCCGCCAGCTTGCCCGCGGTGCTGTGGATGTTGATCCCGGTCTCGGTAGTCACCCAGGGAATATAACGATGGTTCAGGCGGCCGCCGCTGTGCAGTGCGCCTCACCGGGCTCCCGGCGGTATCCGGCCGACGCGGGGAGGGCGGGGCCGTAGGCTGGCGGGATGGCCGGCTCGCCGTACACCGATCTGGACCGCCCCCCGCTGTCGGCGGCCCGGCTGCGGCGCGCGCTGATCGCCCCGCAGGGCCCGTGGCGCCGCCTGGAGTTGCGGGCGGAGACCGCCTCCACCAACGCCGACGTGGTCTCCGCCGCGCGGGCCGGCGAGCCGGAGGGCCTGGTGGTGGTCGCCGAGCGGCAGACCGCCGGCCGGGGCCGGCGCGGCCGGGTCTGGCAGTCGCCGCCCCGGGCCGGCATCGCGACCAGCGTCCTGCTCCGGCCCGGCGAGGCCGTCCCGGAGCGCGGCTGGTCGCCCGTCCCACCCGCCGGGTACGGCTGGCTGCCGCTGCTCGCCGGGCTGGCGCTGGTCGAGGCGGTGGCCCGGCTGGCCGAGCTGGAGGCCGCCCTGAAGTGGCCCAACGACCTGCTGATCGACGGCGCGAAGTGCGCCGGGGTGCTCGCCGAGGCGGTCCCCGGCGCCGTCCCGACCCAACCACCAGCCATCGTGGTCGGCATCGGCCTCAACGTCACGCTCCGCGCCGACGAGCTGCCCGACAATCCCACCGGGCTGCCGGCCACCTCGCTGCAGCTCGCCGGGGCGGCGGCGACCGACCGCGATCCGCTGCTTCGCGCCCTGCTCCGCTCGCTCGCCGACTGGTACGACCGCTGGCGCGACGCCGGCGGCGACGCGGTGGCCAGCGGGCTGCGCGATGCGTACCTGGCCGGCTGCGCCACGATCGGCCGCCAGGTCCGGGTGCTGCTGCCGGACGGCCGCGAGGTGAACGGCACCGCGACCGGCGTGGACCCGGACGGCCAGCTGCTGGTCGAGGGGCCCGCGGGGCAGCTGCGGCTCGCCGCCGGCGACGTGCTGCACGTGCGCTGACCCGCTTTACCGCCGCGCGGCTGATCCCTGGGCGAGCGTCGACCGGTTACGGTCAGCCCGTCCTGTTCTGCGAGGAGGTTTCCGTGGCATTCCCCGAAGACGTGCTCACCGAGGATGAGCACGTCGTGCTCCACCTGCACCCGCACTGGAAGGCGCTGTTACGGCCGATCCTGGTGCTGGTGCTCGCCGTCGCGGCGGTGGTGGCGGGTTGGCTCCTGCTGCCCGACGGCGATGGCGGCACGATCGCGCTCTACGCGATCGCCGCGCTCGGCCTGGCGCTGGTGTGCTGGCTGGGTTTCTGGCCGTTCCTGGTCTGGCGCACCACGCACTACCTCTTCACCGACGAGCGGGTGCTGCTCCAGGAGGGGGTGTTCTCCCGGAACCGGCGGGACCTCCCGTTGACCCGGATCAACGACCACTCGATGCACCAGCGCTTCCTGGAGCGGCTGCTCGGCTGCGGCACCCTGACCATCGAGTCGGCCGGCGAACGCGGCCAGTCGGTGCTCAACGACGTGCCGCACGTCGACCGGGTGCAGACCAAGCTCTACGAGCTGGTCGAGGCCCACCACGACAAGCACTCCCTGGGCGACGGCGAGATGCGCGAGATCCTCGCCGACATGCGCGACGGCAAACCCCTCCGCGACCCCAGCGCCTGACCCCTTTTTGTTGATCAAGAGGTTTGCGTCGCGGCCGACGCAAACCTCTTGACCAACTTCGGCTGGGGCCGCGGCCGGGCTGGGCCGGGTGGTCAGCGGCGGGGGGAGTGGCGGGTGCCGGCGTGGATTTCGGCGGCGAGTTCGGCGTCCAGGTCGCTGTCGAGGGTGCGGCCGAGGGCCGGGCCCATGGCGGCGTCCGCCGGGGCGGGGCGACCCTGGGTCGGGGCGCCGTACTCCGCGCCGGCGCGGCGACCGGCCGTCCGACTCCGGCGCTCGCCCGGCGGGGGCTCGGACTCCTCCAGCTCGCTGACCGACTCGGCCAGCTCCGCCACCGGATCCATCTCCGCCATGGTGTCCCACTCGTCGCGCGGGATGCTGTGCCAGGTCGCCTGCGCGTGCTTCGGCACCGGCTGGAAGACGAACGTCCGGTACGACCAGAAACGGAACATGGTGGCCAGCAGTACGCCACCGGTCTTCGCCACGTTCAGCGCCAGCAGGCTGGTCACACCGAGGCCGTACTTCGCTGCGGCGAGGACGCCGAGTTCGATGATCAGGCCGGTGGCGTTGAACAGGAAGAACAGGACGTATTCGCGGCGTAGCGCCGACTTCGGGCGATCCCGGTACGTCCAGTGCCGATTCATCAGATACGAGGTGATCGTGGCCACGATGGTCGCGATGACCGTCGCCTTGAGCTGCCCGTCGCGGAAAACGGTCAGTGCCAGCGCATTGAACACCGCGTAATTGATGACGGTGTTGATGCCACCGACGATGCCGAATTTGAGCGCCTCGTGGATGAACTTCTGCCAGCGCTCGGGCAGCAGACGGACCAGACGCATGCGGAACACCTTAGGGCAGTGGGCAGGGCCGGCTCGGCCCGGCAGGACGGGGTGGGCGGTAGGTCACGCCCCGGAGTCTCGGTCGTGGCTCGTTCCCGGAAGGGGGGGAATTCCCGCTTTCACGAAAACGAACCGCCGGTACGACCAGAATCGGAACAGCGTCCCGAGGCCGGTGCCGACGATGAAGCTGGCGATGTTGTCGGCCAGCGGGGTCTGGAACACCCCGGGCCAGATGCTGCCCAACCCGTAGCGGCTGATCGCGAGGCAGGCGACGGCGATGCCCAGGCCGACCCCGTTGAAGAAGAAGAACAGCGCGTACTCCCGGGCGGGGTTGGAGCGCTGGCGGTGCCGCCAGGTCCAGAACCGGTTGCCCAGGAACGCCATGGTCGCGGCGATCACCGTGGAGATGGTCTTCGCGGTGACCGGCGGCATGTGGCGGACGCTGGCCAGGTAGTTGAAGAGCGCGAAGTCCACCAGGAACGCGAGCCCGCCCACCGTGGCGAACTTGCTCAACTCCCGGACGAGGTGACCGAAACGGTCGAGGAGGAAACCGATCAGACCCGGCCGGGTCTGCTTAGCGCCCGGTTGGTCCCCGGTCATCGTCGCGGCCACCCGCCGAGCCTACCGGGTGCCCGCACGGTGGACGGGTAGCACGGACGAGCCGGATTCGACCGCGTCTCACGGGGACGCCGCCCGGTTCGTCGTGCGGTGAGCAGAGCGTAACCGGCCGTGGCGGAATTGCGGATCAGATCACCCAATCGCCGCCCTCGGCACGGGCGGGCGCTTCCGCTCATCGTGCACCAGCGACCGGACCTCGCGACGGGCGTCCGCCGGAGGTTCGCCGCAGGATTTGCGTGAAACTGCGCGCGAAAGCGGGTATCAGATCGCGATGCCGCAGCGTGGCCCTACCTTGTGCAGTTCTTCACAACCAGTCCCACTGACTGGCGAGGCAGGCCGGTTTACGCTGAGCCCAATCCCAGGTTTCCACGAAGGCGACGACTCGCTCGCCAGAACTCGTGCACCCCATACATCGGTCAGCGTCGACCACAAGGAGATGTGACATGGTTGCTCCGGCTACTGTTCGGGGTATCGATCAGGCCCCGACGTCCAACCCCAAACTGCTCGCCTGGGTCCGAGAGGTCGCGGAACTGACCACCCCCGACCGGGTGGTCTGGGTGGACGGGTCCGATGAGGAGTGGCGCCGCCTCACCGACGAACTGGTCGAAAAGGGCACCCTGATCCGGCTGAATCCCGAGAAGAAGCCCAACTCGTTCTACGCACGGACCGACCCGACGGACGTCGCCCGCGTCGAGGAGCGCACCTTCATCTGCTCCGTCGACGAGGCGGACGCCGGCCCCACCAACAACTGGATGGCGCCGGCCGAGATGAAGCGGACGATGACCGAGCTGTACCGCGGCAGCATGCGCGGACGCACCATGTACGTCATCCCGTTCGTCATGGGCCCGGTCGAGGCCGAGAGCCCCATGTTCGGCGTCGAGATCACGGACAGCCCGTACGTGGTCGCCTCGATGCGCATCATGACCCGGATGGGCGCCAAGATTCTCGAGGCGATGGGCGACGACGCGGACTTCGTGCACGCCCTGCACTCGATCGGCGCCCCGCTCGCGCCCGGCCAGCAGGACGTCTCGTGGCCGTGCAACGAGACGAAGTACATCTCGCACTTCCCGGAGACCCGGGAGATCTGGTCGTTCGGCTCCGGCTACGGCGGCAACTCGCTGCTCGGCAAGAAGTGCTACTCGCTGCGGATCGCGAGCGTGATGGGGCGCGACGAGGGTTGGCTCGCCGAGCACATGCTGATCCTCAAGATCACCTCACCGGAGGGCAAGGTCTACCACATCGCCGGGGCGTTCCCGTCCGCCTGCGGCAAGACCAACCTGGCCATGGTGGAGCCGACCATCCCGGGCTGGAAGGTCGAGACCATCGGCGACGACATCGCCTGGATGCGCTTCGGCGAGGATGGCCGCCTGTACGCGGTCAACCCCGAGTACGGCCTGTTCGGCGTCGCACCCGGCACCGACTGGAAGACCAACGCCAACGCCATGCGGACGCTGGACCGGGGCAACTCCATCTTCACCAACGTGGGCCTCACCGACGACGGGGACATCTGGTGGGAGGGCATGGGTGAGCCCCCGGCGCACCTCATCGACTGGAAGGGCCGGGACTGGACGCCGGAGAGCGGCGAACTCTCCTCGCACGCCAACAGCCGCTTCTGCACTCCGATCACCCAGTGCCCGATCCTGGCCGAGGAGTACTACGACCCGAACGGCGTGCCGATCGACGCGATCCTCTTCGGGGGCCGGCGACGGGACACCATCCCGCTGGTCACCGAGGCCCGCGACTGGGTGCACGGCGTCTACATGGGCGCGACGCTCTCCTCGGAGACCACCGCCGCCGCCTCCGGCGCGGTCGGCGTGGTCCGCCGCGACCCGATGGCCATGCTGCCGTTCATCGGCTACCACGCCGGCGACTACTTCCGGCACTGGATCGAGATGGGCAAGGGCGCCGACGGCGACGCGGCCAAGCTGCCCAAGATCTACTACGTGAACTGGTTCCGCAAGGACCCCGAGGGCAACTTCCTCTGGCCCGGATTCGGCGAGAACTCCCGCGTGCTCAAGTGGGTCATCGAGCGGATCGAGGGCACCGCCGACGCGGTGGAGACCCCGATCGGCATGGTCCCGGCCCAGGACGCCCTGGACGTCGAGGGCCTGGACATGACCCCGGAGGACGTCCGGATCGCCCTCAAGGTCGACCCGGAGGAGTGGCGCAAGGAACTGCCGCTGGTCACCGAGTGGTTCGAGAAGTTCGGTGACAAGCTGCCCGGCGTCCTCTGGGCCGAGCTGGACGCGCTGCGCGCCCGGCTCGACGCGGAGCAGCCGCAGAAGTAGGTGTGACGGTTGCCCCTACCGGGCAACATCAAATCCCATGAGGACGGCCGCCGAGACCAGCCAGGTCCGGCGGCCGTCCGCCGTCCGGGCGCTGACCACCCTGCTCGCCGTCACGGCGGCGGCCACCGTCGTGGTCGAGCTGCTCAATTACTGGTACGCCCCGGAGCAGGAGTTCGGCCTGGCCGTACGCACCGGCTGGGCGATGCTCCGCTCGCTCGGCTTCCTGGTGCTCATCGGGCACGTCAACCGCGGCCGTACCGTGGCCCGACCGTTCGGGCTGATCCTCGCGGTCACCACGGTCTTCGCGGTGGGGCGGCTGGTCGTACCGCGGGAAGGAGTGCCCGCGCTGCCCGGCCTGCTGGGATTCGGGCTGCTCACCGCGCTCTGCGTGGCCGTGGTCGTGCTCCTCTACCGCTCGGACGCCGTCGGCGGGCACCTGGTCCGGCACCGGAAGTCCCTGGTCGTGGAGGGTGGGACGATCTCCTGGCGGGAGGTCGCGCCGAAGCGTCCGCCGGTGACCGGGTGGCTGCTCACCAGCCGGGTCGCCGCGTTCACCTACAGTCCGCTGATGCTCGTACCGGCGCTGGTCGCCGGCGGGTCCATCCTGGACGGACGGCTCAGCGCCGTGCCGGCCGTGCTCTTCTGGTTCCTCGCCGGCATCGTCGTCAGCTACCTGGTTCTTCTCTGCACCGCCTTCCTGATGCGCGGCCGGGCCTGGGCCCGCCGGCTCCTGGTCGCGATCACCCTCGGGGTGCTCGCCGTCGACCTGCCGCTCTGCTGGTGGCTGCTCGGCGTCGACGGCCTGATCCGGGACGGCGGACCCCTGGTGGCCGCCGCCCTCCTGGCCCTCTACGGTCTCCGGCGCGCCGACCGGGCCGCCGATTCCCCCACCCAGCCCTGACCCCCAGCCCGCCTGACCCTCCACGCCGGGGCGACTCCCTTCCTGCGGTCCGCCAGGCTGGCCCCATCCAAGATCCACACCGGTGGTGGAAGGTTGCTGCCTTCTCCCGTTCTGAGGCCGCCACCTGCGGGATGTGGCGCGCGCCCACGGTGCGGGGCTCCCAGGTGCGGGACGTTGCGGCGGCTGCCGGGGCGCGGGGAGCGGGGGTGGGTGTGGCGGTGAGGCGGCCGGGTTCGTGAGCGTGGGCGGGGCAGGATGGGCGGAGAGGTCCGGTGGGCCGGGGTGCGACCGGTCCGTGCCGCCGCCGGCGGCACCCGGGAGGGAGGGGCAGCCGTGGGCGACGAGTTCGACGTGATCGTGGTCGGGGCGGGGCCGGCCGGTTCGGCCGCCGCGCTGGCCGCCCGGCGGGCCGGGGCCCGGGTGCTGCTGCTGGACCGGGCCGACTTTCCCCGGGACAAGGCCTGCGGGGACGGGATCGCCGCGCACGCGCTGGACGTCCTCGCCGAGCTGGGCGTCACCGACGCCGTCGACGGGTACGCCCCGCTGCCCGCGCTGCGGCTGGTCGGCCCCGGCGGCGGGGCGGTGGCCCGGGCGCTGCCCCGGCCCGCGTACACGGTGCCCCGGAAGGTCTTCGACGCCCGGCTGGTGGCGGCGGCGGTGGCGGCCGGCGCGGAGCTGCGCCGGCACACGGTGCGCCGGGTGGAGCTCCGGGACGACCGGGTGGTGCTGGACGGGGAGTTGTCGGGCGATGCGGTGGTGGGCGCGGACGGCGCCGGTTCGGTGGTCCGCCGGGCGCTCGGCCACCCGGTGAACCCGGACCGCCACCTGGCGCTGGCCATCCGGGGGTACGCCCCGGCGCTGCCCGGCCCGCCCGAGCAGCTCATCGTCACCTCGGCGCCGCGCTGGCCGGCGTACGCCTGGTCCTTCCCGATCGGCGACGGCCGGGCGAACGTCGGGTACGGGGAGGTGCTGCGCGGCGAGCCGCTGACCCGGGCCCACCTGGTGGACCGTCTCGCCGCCCTGCTGCCCGGCACGGATCCGGCGACGGTCACCGAGCTGCGGGCCCACCACCTGCCGCTCTCCACTCACCGGCCGGCGCCGGGGCGGGACCGGGTGGTGCTGGCCGGCGACGCGCTCTCGCTGATCAACCCGTTCACCGGGGAGGGCATCTTCTACGCGCTGCGGTCCGGCGCGCTGGCCGGCGCGGCGGCGGCCGGTTCCCCGGGTCAGGCCGCCCGCCGGTACGCGGACACGCTGCGCCGGCGGTTCGGCACCCACCTGCGGCACAGTTCGGTCGCGGCCTGGCTGGCCCGGCGCCGGCGGGTGGTCGACGCGGCGGTCCGGGCGGCCCGCCGCGACGACCGGGTCTACCGGACGGTGGTGGAGCTGGGGCTGGGTGACGGGCGGCTGGACGCCCGCACCCTGGCCATGATCGGCATCGGTCTCCCGGCCAGGGATCGGCCTCCGCGGCACTGATCTTCAACGGGGTCGCTACCCTGCAAGGTGATGACTCTGCGGAAACTCCTCTACTCCGTGTACGAGCGCCGGCTGACGGCGAGGCTCGCGGGCAGGCCGGTGCCCCGGCACGTCGGCGTCATGTGCGACGGCAACCGCAGGTGGGCCCGGGAGATGGGCTTCGTCGACCCGAACGACGGCCACCGGATGGGCGCCGAGCGGATCAAGGAGCTGCTGCGCTGGTGCGACGCCGCCGGCGTGGGGCACGTCACGCTCTGGCTGCTCTCCACCGACAACCTCTCCCGGCCGGCGGCCGAGCTGGACCCGCTGCTCCAGATCATCGAGGACCTCACCACCGAGCTGGCCGAGGAGGGCAACCCCTGGCGGCTGCGGATGGTCGGCGCGCTGGACGTGCTGCCCGCGCAGCACGCCGCCGCGCTGAAGGCCGCCGAGGAGCGCACCCGGAACCGCAGCGGCGGCGCCCAGGTCAACATCGCGGTCGGGTACGGCGGCCGGCGGGAGATCGCCGATGCGGTCCGCTCGCTGCTGCTGGAGCATGCGGCGAACGGCGGCACGATCGAGGAACTGGCCAACTCGATCGACGTCGACCACATCTCCGAGCATCTTTACACCAAGGGCCTGCCCGATCCGGATCTGATCATCCGGACCAGCGGCGAGCAGCGGCTCTCCGGCTTCATGCTCTGGCAGTCGGCCCACTCTGAGTTCTACTTCTGCGAGCTGAACTGGCCGGATTTCCGCCGCGTCGACTTCCTCCGGGCCCTGCGCTCGTACGCCACCCGGCAACGCCGCTTCGGCGCCTGACCACCCAACACCCGCCCGGTCAGGTGAGGTGCGGGAGGGCGTCGGTGAGGAAGGTGGCGAGCGCGGCCGGGGAGTCCAGGGTCAGATCGGCGGCGTCGGCCACCTCGAGACCGGTCTCCGGGTTGGCGACGGCCACGCAGACGCCGACGAACCGGGGGTCGGCGGCGGCGCGGGCGCGCAGCGCGGCGAACGCCTTGATGTCGGAGACGTCGTCACCGAAGTACCAGGCGCCGCCGGCGTCGCGGACGATCTCGCCGATCACCATGCCCTTGTCCCGGTCGACCGGGGGCTTGAGCTCCAGCACCATCCGGCCGGCCTGGCAGCGCAGCCCGAGCCGCTCGGCGCGGGCCCGGCCCCACTCCTGCACCAGGTTGCCGAGTTGCGGGGCGGTGCGCCAGTGCAGGGCGACGGAGAGCCGCTTGAACTCCACCAGGGCGCCGGGCGGCAACTCGGCGCGGGCCTGCTCGGCCAGCTCCGCCATGGTGGGCACCCAGGGCAGGGCGGCCGGCTCGGTGACCGTCTCGCCGCCGGAGTGGCTGTGCTCCAGGCCGTAGAGCCCGTACAGGTCGATCCCGCCGAGGCCGCCGAGGTGGTCGCGGAGGAACTCCACCGGCCGCGCGGAGACGATGGCGATCCGGCGTACGAGCGGGGCGAGCGCCTCCAGCGCGGCGAGCACCTTCGGGGCGGGCTGGACCGCGGTCGGGTCGTCGCCGACCGGCGCGAGGGTGCCGTCGAAGTCGAAGAAGAGCACCGTGTCGGCGGCCCGCTCGGCGGTCGCCCGCCAGGCGTGCTCAGCGTCCAGCGGGGTCTTCGGCTGCTGGTTGCCCAAATTCAACGGCGGCACGGGCGACAGCGTACCCCGGGCGGTGCGGCTCATTCGTGGCCGAGATGTGACGCTCAGCCGGCGGGACATGTCAGCGTTCGGCGGCCCCCCGTCCCCGGCGTCCGAACGGCACGACGGCCGCCTCCTGGCCGTGGCTGAGCAGGTAGCCCTCCACGAAGCCGGTGTTCCGGTCGCCGGTGTGCGTCTCGATCTCGTTCAGCCTGGCCACCAGGAACTCGGTGAGCGCGCTGACCCGGTCGTTGAGCCGGTCGTGCAGCTCGGCGACCACGGCCAGGACCACCGCGGTGCCGGCGGTGATGAGCGCGAAGAGATTGACGACCAGGGGAAGCTGCCCGCCGTTGATCACGCCGACCACCACGTTGCCGGTCACGCACGATGTCACCGAAACCACCGCGACCACGACTGCCAACCATTTCAGGGTCATGGACAGACCCCTCCTTCTGTCCCGCAGGGCTGGATTCGGCCTTGTCCCGTCCCCCCGCCGATGACGAGCCCAAGCAGTACGAATAGGGACGCTAGCGCGCCCGTTCCGGCCCCGGAGGGAAACGGTCGGGTCTGCCCTACCATTCTTTCGCCATCTGAGGAACTACCCGGCTTGTTTACCTCTATTTCGGACTTCGACCGGAAGAGTTGGGCGATAAGCCAGGTAACGAATGGTTTCCCGGATGTGGAACTTCTCCGCGTCCGACACATTCGGATCGACCAGACGGCGGAGCAGTGCCTCGACGTCGGGGTCCATCGGCGGTGGGCTCGGGGCGCTGCGCGGCGGAGCCGCCCGGTCCCAGCCCAGGGCGGTGAAGGCGGTCGCCGGGTTGAGGCCCAGCCCCTGGCAGAAGGCGACCACCCGTTCCGCCTCCGGGTCGCTGGCCCAGTCGCCGCGTACCCAGCGGTTGATGGTCTGGCGGGAGACGCCGGTGCGGCGGGAGACCTCGGTCCCGCTCCAGGCCCGCATGGCCCGGGCGTCGTCCAG
This sequence comes from Micromonospora sp. GCM10011541, assembly GCF_042650725.1. Taxonomy (NCBI): domain Bacteria; kingdom Bacillati; phylum Actinomycetota; class Actinomycetes; order Micromonosporales; family Micromonosporaceae; genus Micromonospora; species Micromonospora sp. GCM10011541. The sequence continues at coordinate 101,539 of NZ_JBHSBP010000026.1, read as the reverse complement.
CGCGCGCCGTACGAAGGTGGCGAAGGCGATCTTCCGTGCGTTGGCCGTCTCGGTCACCCCGTGACGGTACGACCAGTCGTCCGCCCCGGGGAGGCCCGGCACGCTGCTGTCACGCAGACGTGACGGCTCTCTCGGATTTCCGGTAAACGATCCAGCGCTGCTCTTGAGGGGTGCCACCCGGGCAGAATAGGTGCCCACCAGTACGGCGGTAAACAGACGAAAAGCTGATACTGTCACGCTCATGAGACAACTTACGGTGTGTCACGTGCATGAGACGATGAGTGCTCACATGCGTCACTCCGCGGGTTTCAAGGGGGTCCGGTGACCGAGCTCGCCACCCGCGCCCAGGCGTTCGGCCTGATCGCCGAGGGGGTGGCCGCCGGGCTGAGCGCGCCCTGGCGCCTCTACCTCGCCCGGGGTTGCCGCTACCTCTCCCTCAGCGTCGCGGACCGCGACGAGTGGAACGCCTGGCGTATCCACCTCGGCTGTCCCGAGCTGAGCGTCCGGGTCTACGACGCCGGCGGCGAGATCCGGCGCTCCTCGGTCGCCGAGGTCGTGCTGGACGGCTGCCGGATCAGCGTCGAACTGGTCGAGGAGGTCAGCACCGCCGATCTGGAGCGGCTGCTGGTCGTCGACCCCGCGGCCGAGCCGGAGGAGCGATGACCCGGCGGGCGAGCGGGGTGTCCGGCGACCCGACGCCGGCGGGAGCGGCCGGATGAGCCCCTTCCTCGCGGTCGTCCTCGTCCTCGTCCTCGGGTCGACCAGCTATGCGGCGGGCCGGCTGCACGGCCAGCTCAGCTACCGGATCGGCTACCGCTTCGGTTATCGGCAGGGCTACTTCGACGGTGACCGGGGCGCCTGGAACCGGCGGCGCCGCGACGCCCAGGCCGCCATCGCCTCGGCGCTGGCCGGCCCGGTCGTCACCCCGACGTCGGCCGCGGTGCCGCCGGTCGGCACGGGCCCGCGCGACGGTACGGCGACCGCGGTCGCGCTCGGTGGCCGGCCCGCGCCGGGGCCGTCCTCCCGCGCCTCCGCGACCGCACAGTTCGGCGGGATCGCCACCCGGCAGGGCACGACCTACACCGGTTCCTCGTTCACCGCGTCCGTGGTCGGCGGCCGGCATCCGGCCGGGACGCTGGTCCGCCGGCAGGGCTGAGGTCCGCCAGGTACACGGTGCGTCGTCCGCGGCGGACGCGCACCGTCGGGACCAACGTCAGACCGGTGACGGTGGTCCCGCCGGCCGGGATGCGCGCAGGGGGCATGCATCCCGGCCGGTTCCGCCGCCCGGCGTTCACGCCCCGGTCGGGTGGGATCCACTGCCGCGTACTAGCCGAAGGGCCGTGACGCGACTAGCGTCTAGTCATGGCACGGGGTTCTCCCGGGCCAGCCGGCCAGCCCGGACCTGCGACCTCGCGCACGGGGCCCGCATCCGACCCGTGTCCACCGGGCACCGGACGAGGCGGAACACGGGTGGCCGGGTGCCCATCCGCGGAGCAGGCCTGTGACGACTCGCCGTACCCCCGCCGGTGCCGACCAGACCCCGGCCGCGACTGCCACGACCCGCCGGACCACCCGCAGCCGCCGCACCACGGCCGCCGCGTCGGTCGGCACCGAGGAGCCCCGACCAGCCGGCCAGGCCTTCGTCCTGGACACCTCGGTCCTCCTCTCCGATCCCGCGGCCTTCCACCGCTTCGCCGAGCACGAGGTGGTGCTGCCCCTCGTCGTCATCTCCGAGCTGGAGGGCAAGCGGCACCACCCGGAACTGGGCTGGTTCGCCCGGCAGTCGCTGCGCATGCTCGACGAGCTGCGGGTGAAGCACGGCCGGCTGGACCGGCCGGTGCCGGCCAACGACCAGGGCGGCACGCTCCGGGTCGAGTTGAACCACACCGACGACGGGGTGCTGCCACCCGGCTTCCGGAACGAGTCGAACGACGCCCGGATCCTCTCCGTGGCGCTCAACCTCGCCGCCGAGGGGCGCGAGGTCACCCTGGTCAGCAAGGACATGCCGCTGCGGGTGAAGGCGGCCTCGGTCGGCCTGCGGGCGGACGAGTACCGGCACGGCCAGGCCAGCGACCCGACCTGGACCGGCATGGCCGAGCTGGAGCTGGGCGAGGAGGAGATCGGCCGGCTGTACGCGGGCGAGACGCTCGACCTGGACGCCGCCGCCGGGCTGCCCTGCCACACCGGTCTGGTGCTGCAGTCGGCCCGTGGCTCGGCGCTCGGCCGGGTGCTGTCCGACAAGACCGTACGACTGGTCCGCGGCGACCGGGAGGCGTTCGGCGTGCACGGTCGCTCGGCCGAGCAGCGGGTGGCGCTGGACCTGCTGCTGGACGAGTCGATCGGGATCGTCTCGCTCGGCGGGCGGGCGGGGACCGGCAAGTCGGCGCTGGCGCTCTGCGCCGGGCTGGAGGCGGTGATGGAGCGCCGCCGGCACAAGAAGGTGATCGTGTTCCGCCCGCTCTACGCCGTCGGCGGTCAGGAACTGGGGTACCTGCCCGGGTCGGAGTCGGAGAAGATGTCGCCCTGGGCCCAGGCGGTCTTCGACACCCTCGGCGCGGTGGTGCACGAGAACGTGCTGGAGGAGGTCACCACCCGGGGCATCCTCGAGGTGCTGCCGCTCACCCACATCCGGGGGCGCAGCCTGCACGACGCCTTCGTGATCGTCGACGAGGCGCAGTCGCTGGAGCGGGGGGTCCTGCTCACCGTCCTGTCCCGGATCGGCCAGGGGTCGCGGGTGGTGCTCACCCATGACGTCGCGCAGCGGGACAATCTGCGGGTCGGGCGGCACGACGGGGTGACCGCGGTGATCGAGGCGCTGAAGGGCCATCCGCTCTTCGCACACGTCACGCTCAGTCGTTCGGAGCGGTCGCCGATCGCCGCCATGGTGACGGATCTGTTGGAGGACATTCCGCTCTGATATCGATTTCCTGCCGGATTTGTCATTCCTTGCGGGTATTCGCTTTGTGGCCCAGATCACAAATGTGGCTGTTGGTTTCCCATCCGCCTCACTGTGCGCGATGGTGTCCAACGAGCGCCCACGCACCAGAAAGATCGTCGGTCATCGCTCGCCCCCGGCGACTGGAGATCGGTCAACGCCGGTGCGTCGGCTGCGACCCGCGGGGTCGGGGCGCTCACGGCGCCGACGCGGCCACGGACGGCCACGCGTCGCGTCGTGTCCTTGCCCCCGACGAAGGGACCACTTCGTGAGTCGGCTGTGGAGCCGGTTCGGTGCCCGTACGGCCGCCGTCGCACTGCTCTCCGTGGGCGTTGCCGGCGGCTTCTATCTGGGCGAAGACCGGGAAACCCAGCAACAGGGCCTGACCGCGCAGGTCGGCCTCGAGGTCGACCGGGCGGAGTACGCGTACCAGCGTGAGCTGCAGGCCGACCACCGGCTGGAGTCGGCCAAGCAGCGGGCCGCCGAGTACCAGGCCAAGCTGCGGGCGGCGGCGGCGGCCAAGGAGGCCGCCGAACGGGCCCGCGAGGCCGAGGCAGCGGCGGCGTCCCGGAAGAAGGAACGGGAAGCGGCGGCAGCCCAGGTTGCCAAGCCGTACGACGGCCCGATCCCCGCCTCCTGCGAGGAGTTCAGCGGCAACCGGGCGATCGGCTGCGCCATCATGCTCGACGAGGGCTTCGCCATCGACCAGTTCCCCTGCCTCGACAAGCTCTGGACCAAGGAGAGCGGCTGGAACCACAAGGCCTACAACTCCGGCTCCGGCGCGTACGGCATCCCGCAGGCGCTGCCCGGCAGCAAGATGGGCTCGGTCGCCGACGACTGGAAGACCAACCCGGCCACCCAGATCAAGTGGGGGCTCGGCTACATCGAGGGCCGGTACGACGACCCGTGCGGCGCGTGGGCGCACTCGCAGAGCACCGGCTGGTACTGATCCGACGCTGACGACGGCGGGGTGTGTGGGCAGCCACACACCCCGCGATCGTCGTGTCGCCCTGGGACGCGCCGCTCAAGTGGCGGTCGACCGCGATTGCTGATAGCCATTGGTACGTGACCTGGCGCGGCGGCCCGACGGGCGGCGATCCCCACCGGTTCGGCACCGAGGCGTTCTACGCCTCGCTGGGCCGGGCCTTCGTCGCGATGTGCGCGGTCGTGCCGGTGCTCTTCCTCATCGAGGCGCTCGACGTCGGGCTGCACGCCGACCTCGACGTGGCGGCCGGGATCATCCCGCACCGGATCCAGGGGCTGGACGGCGTCTTCTTCTCGCCGTTCCTGCACGCCGACTTCACCCACCTCTACAGCAACAGCATCCCGCTGATCCTGCTCGGCACCTTCGTGCTGGCCGCCGGCACCCGCCGGTTCCTCTGGTCGACGCTGGTGATCATCCTGGTCAGCGGGCTGGGGGTGTGGTTCACCGGCTCGCCCAACTCGGTGGTGGTCGGCGCCAGCGGCGTCATCTTCGGCTACCTGGGCATCCTGCTCACCCGGGGCGTCGTCGAGCGGAGCTGGTGGAACGTCGCGGTGGTGCTGCTGGTCGGCCTGCTCTACGGCTGGCAACTGCTCAGCATCCTCCCCACCGACGAGCGGATCTCCTGGCAGGGCCACCTGTTCGGGCTGCTCGGCGGGATCGTCGCGGCGGTCCTGTTCCGCCGCCGCCGCGCCGAGCTGGACCAGCCGCAGCACACGGAGCCGCCGCTCACCCTGCCCTGACCGGCCGGCAGGGTCGTCCGAACGGGTCATGGGACGTGCTTGCCGGAGGGCACCCGCCCGCCTACCGTCGGCATCAGCACACGTTGATCCGCGAGGCGGAAGTGACGGTACGCATGCGCGAAGTCGATGTCGCCGTGATCGGGGCCGGTCCGGCCGGGCTCTTCGCCGCGTACTACGCCGGGTTCCGTGGGCTCTCCGTGGCGGTGATCGACGCGCTGCCCGAGCCGGGCGGCCAGGTCGCCGCGATGTACCCGGAGAAGCTGATCCTCGACGTCGCCGGCTTCCCCGCCGTCAAGGGGCGGGACCTGGTGGCGAACCTGGTCGCCCAGGCCGCGCCGTTCGCGCCGGCGTACCTGCTCGGCACCCGGGCCGAGAAGCTCTCCTACGCCGACGGGCGGCCGGTACTGGGGCTCGCCGGGGGCGAGCAGCTCAGCTGCGGCGCCGTGATCGTCACCGGTGGGCTGGGCAGCTTCACGCCCCGGCCGCTGCCCGCCGCGGACAGCTTCGCCGGCACCGGGATCGTCTACTTCGTACCGCAGCCGACCGAGCTGGCCGGCCGGGACGTGCTGATCGTCGGCGGCGGTGACTCGGCCTTCGACTGGGCCCTGACCCTCCAGCCGCTGGCTCGGTCGGTGACCCTGGTGCACCGCCGGGAGCGGTTCCGCGCCCACGCGTCGACCGTCGCCCGGGTGCTGGCCCTGCCGGTGCGGGTGGTGGTCAACGCCTCGGTGACCCGGCTGTACGGGGAGGACCGGGTGACCGCCGCGGAGATCGTGGTCCGGGGTGGCGTCGCGGAGACGCTGCCGGTGGACAGCGTCATCGCGGCGCTCGGCTTCACCGCCGACCTGGGTCCGCTCGCGGAGTGGGGCCTGCGGCTGGATCGCCGGCACATCGTGGTGGACAGCGCGATGGCCACCAACCTGCCCCGGGTCTTCGCCGCCGGTGACATCACCGAATACCCGGGCAAGGTCCGGCTGATCGCCACCGGCTTCGGCGAGGCCGCCACGGCGGTGAACAACGCGGCGGTGGCGATCGACCCGAGCGCCCACCTCTTCCCCGGTCACTCCTCCGACGGCAGCTGACGCCGCGACCGGCCCGCCACCGGGCTGTCGCGCCCCGCGCGGCGGGGACCGGTCAGGACGGTCCGGGGAGGCCGATCAGGTCGGCCATCAGGCCGGTCTGGTGGTCGAAGTACTCGTCCCGGTGCGGGAGCGTCCGGTTGATCCGGCCGAAGAGTTCGAAGCTGATCAGCCCGAACAACTGGGTCCAGCCGGCCATGCCGCGGGCCAGCAGCGCCTCGGACATGCCGGGGTACAGGCCGGCGGCGACCTCCGCGAGGTCCTCGCGCAGCGGGTCGGGCAACTCGTCGGGCGGCGGGGTGAGCCGGCCGGTGGTCAGTCCGTCGTGCAGGATGCCGACCAGCACGACCGGGGGACGCTGGGCCGGTGCGACCGTGTCGTCCGGGGCCGCGTACCCGGGGACCGGGCTGCCGTAGATCAGGGCGTACTCGGCCGGGTGGGCCAGCGCCCAGGCCCGGGCCGCCCGGCAGACCGCGTGCCAGCGCCCGCGCAGGTCGCGCCGCTCGACCGCCGCGTCGGCCGCCTCCACCGCGTCGCCGAGCGCGTCGTACGCCTCCAGGATCAGCGCCGTGAGCAGGTCGTCCCGGCTGGGGAAGTAGCGGTAGATCGCCGAGGAGACCATGCCCATGTCCCGGGCGACCGCGCGCAGCGAGAGGTTGGCGCCGTCCGTGGCGAGGTGGCGGCGGGCCACCCTCTTGATCTCGTCGATCATTCCGGCGCGGACCCGGGCGCGCAGCGAGTGGGCGACCATGCCCCCACTCTGCCACGGATGAGAGCGCCAATCAAAATAGAGAGCACTGCTCTTGACGAAGTGTCGTGCGGCGGGTCATGCTGGTCCCGTTCTCGACGAGAGCAGTGCTCTCGGATCAGACCCCTGCTTCGAAAGGTGGCCCTCATGGCCCTGCATGTCATCGTCGGCGCCGGTCCCGTCGGCACGGCCACGGCCCGGCTCCTCGCCGGACGCGGCGACCAGGTGCGGGTGGTGACCCGCCGGGGCACCGGGTCCGAGCACCCAGCCGTCGAGCGGGTCGCCGCCGACGCCGCCGACGCGGAGCGGCTGGCCGCGCTGACCGACGGCGCGGACGCCCTCTACAACTGCGCCAACCCGGCGTACCACCGGTGGCCGACTGACTGGCCGCCGCTCGCGGCGGCGCTGCTCACCGCCGCCGAGCGCAGCGGCGCGGTGCTCGCCACGGTCGGCAACCTCTACGGCTACGGCCCGGTCGACGGGCCGATGACCGAGGCCACCCCGCCGGCGGCCACCGGCGTCAAGGGGCAGGTGCGCAACCGGATGTGGGCCGACGCGCTCGCCGCCCACCGGGCCGGCCGGGCCCGGGTCACCGAGGTGCGCGGCTCCGACTACCTGGGTGCCGGGGCCACCTCCCTGCCGATGCTGGTGCTGCCCCGGGTGCTCGCCGGCAAGCGGGTCTTCCTCCCGGTCGACTGGGACGCCCCGCACAGCTGGACGTACATCGACGACGTGGCCCGCACCCTGGTCGCCGCCGCCACCGACCCGCGGGCCTGGGGCCGCGCCTGGCACGTGCCCAGCGCGCCCGCCGTCGGAATGCGGGAGCTGGCCACCCGGGCGGCGGCCCTGGCCGGCGCCCCCGCGCCCAGGCTGATCCGGATGCCCTACCCGGTGCTCTGGCTCGGCGGCCTGGCCAACCCGTTCGCCCGCGAGCTGCGCGAGACCGCCTACCAGTTCGACCGGCCCTACCTGCTCGACTCCAGCGCGGCGACCGCCACCCTGGGCGTCGAACCGACCCCGCTGGACGTCGCCCTCGCCGAGACCGTCGCCGCGCTGCGCCGCTGACCGGCCATTGCCGCCCGCGTGCCCGCCGCCGGAGCGGGCGTCAGCGGCGCGGTGCCGGCCCGAGCGCCGCGATCAGGACCGCGACCATGGTCAGCGCCGCGCCGAGCAGGGTGGCCGGCCCGGGATGCGAGGCCGCGGTCGGCAGGACCAGGTCCAGCAGTACGGCGCCGACGATCTGCCCGGCGATGGTGGCCAGCCCGAGCAGCAGCACCCCGGTGAAGCGGACGATGGCGGCGGCGAGCGCGATGAAGACGATGCCGATCGGGCCGCCCAGGTAGAGCCAGGGCTCGGTCGGGAAGCCGCCGCCCGGGCGGCCACGGACCGCCACGTCGATCGCCAGGGTGACGAGCAGGGCCGCCGTGCCCACCGTGAAGTTCACCAACGTGGCCGACAGAGCGCTGCCGGAGGCTCCCCGCACCCGACCGTTGACCGCCTGCTGCCAGGCGATGCCCACCCCGGCCAGCATCGGCAGCAGGGCCAGCGCCAGGGCGCCCGGGTCGCCGAGCCGGTCGCCCACCGCCAGCAGCACCGCCAGCACGGTGAGCGCCGCGCCGACCAGTCGGTTCGGGGTGACCGCCTGCCGGCCGGTCGGCCCGAGGCCGGCCCGGTCGACCAGCAGGCCGCTGGCGGACTGCCCGGCCACCACGGCGACGGTGAAGACGGCGACGCCGAGCGTGCCGATGGTCAGCCCCTGGGTGGCGACCAGGAAGGCCCCGCACACCCCGCCGAGGCACTGCCACGGCCGTAGCGACCCCTGCGCCAGCGCCGCCCGCAACGCGGCCAGCCCCCGCCGGCCGCCCGGGGTGGCGGGGACCAGCACCAGCAGGATCAGCAGGCCCAGGCCGAAGGAGACCACGGCGGCGGCGATCCCGTCGCCGAGTCGTACGCCCAACTCGCCGTTGATCCGGGACTGCACGGCCACCGCGACCCCCGAGGCGGTGGCCAGCCCGACGCCGGCGACCCGCCGGGTGGTCGACAGCGTGGGGGGCGCCACCGTCCCGGTCGCGCTCACTCCTGCTCGGCCAGCGGGCGACCGTCGAAGTCGACGGCCGAGTAGAGCGCCAGCTTCTCGAGCCGGTGGTACGAGTCGATCACCCGGATGGTGCCGCTCTTGGACCGCATCACGATCGACTGGGTGTACGCCCCGCCGGCCCGGTAACGCACCCCGCGCAGCAGGTCGCCGGAGGTCACGCCGGTCGCCACGAAGAAGCAGTTGTCCCCGGTGACCAGGTCGTCGGTGAGCAGCACCCGGTCCAGGTCGTGCCCGGCGGCGAGCGCCTTCTCCCGCTCCTGGTCGTCGCGCGGCCAGAGCTTCGCCTGCATCGCCCCGCCCATGCACTTGAGCGCACAGGCGGAGATGATGCCCTCCGGCGTGCCGCCGATGCCCATCAGCACGTCGACGTCGGACTCGCCCCGGGCGGCGGCGATCGAGCCGGCGATGTCGCCGTCGGAGATGAACCGGATGCCCGCGCCGGTCCGCCGGATCTGCTTCACCAGGTCGTCGTGGCGGGACCGGTCCAGCACGCAGACCGTCACCTCGGAGACGTCGGTGCCCTTGACCTTGGCGATCCGGCGCAGGTTGTCGGCCACCCCGGCGTTGATGTCCACCACGTCGGCGTACATCGGGCCGACCGCGAGCTTCTCCATGTAGAAGACGGCGCTCGGGTCGAACATCGAACCCCGCTCGGAAACCGCGAGCACCGCGAGGGCGTTCGGCATGCCCTTGCTCATCAGGGTGGTGCCGTCGACCGGGTCCACCGCCACGTCCACCTCGGGGCCGCTGCCGTCGCCGACCTCCTCGCCGTTGAACAGCATCGGGGCGTTGTCCTTCTCGCCCTCGCCGATCACCACGACGCCCCGCATCGGGATCGAGTTGATCAGTTTGCGCATCGCGTCGACGGCTGCCCCGTCGCCGCCCTCCTTGTCGCCCCGACCGACCCAACGGCCGGCGGCCATCGCCGCGGCCTCGGTGACCCGGACCAGGTCGAGGGCGAGGTTGCGGTCGAGATCCTGCGGGATCCGCGTCCTGGTGTTCGTCATGACGGCTCCTCCTCGCGACGTTGCGGGGTGGACCGGCAGGATGCGGCCGTCGCCGCTGCCGGCTTTGTCGCTGATCCTCACACGATCGCCGACGTGACGGCGGGGCGGGGCGGGGATGGCCAGCTTCCCGCCGTCCGGGCGGCCCGGGCCCAGGCCGGTCGTGACCTGGCCGATCCGTCGCGGGCCGGCTCCGCAGCGGAGTCGGCTGTGAGATCGGTCGCTCTCGGCGGCGGCGGCGGGTCGATGCCCGCCGGCCGGCGTCAGCTCGCGGGCGCCGTCGTCCGGTCGCCCCGCCGGCGGTCGCGCGGGGTGCTGGCGTGGGCGAGCCAGGGGGCCGGGCGGCGGATCGCGACCGGCCCCCGCCCGTGGGCGCCGGTGGCCGGGCGACACCGATCGGCCGGCTGCGAGAATGGGCGGGTGGAACCCGCACAGCCAGCCAACCGCGTACCCACCGACACGACCCCGCCGGACGGCCAGCCGCCTCTCCGGTCGACCGCCGGGCCGTCCCCGGCGGCCGGCGAGCCGGCCCTCGTCGAGCCCGCCACCGGACCCGCGCCCCTCGCCGACGCGGGCGAGCCGGCGCTGGTCGAGCCGGCCCACGGCGCGGCCCGGGGCGGGGCCGGCGAGCCCCCGGCCGTCCCCGGCGACCAGCCCGCGCCGCCGGCTCGCCGGGAGAAGTCCCGCGCCGAGCGGTCGCCCCGGGACATGGCGCTGTCGCTGCTCGTGCTGCTGGTCCCCATCGCGCTGCTGCTCGCCTTCTACCGGGGGTTCCTCGGCGGCGACGAGCCGGCCACCGTGGACCCCGCGCCCGCCGTCGAGCAGGCGCGGGCGGCCAACACGTTCCCGGTCAGCGCGCCGGCCGGCCTGGCCGCCGACTGGCGTACGGTCAGCGCCCGCTACCGGACCGAGCCGACCGGGGCGACGCTGCGAATCGGTTACCTGACCCCGGAGGGGCGCGGCGCGCAGCTCGTGCAGAGCAACGTGCCCGCCGAGAAGCTGCTGCCCGCCGAGCTGAGCGGCGGCCAGCCGCAGGGGACGGCCGACCTGCCCGGCGGGAGGTGGCAGCGCTACACCGCCCGCGGCAACGAGCAGGCGCTGGTGCTGCTGGAACCGACGAGGACGGTGATCGTGGTCGGCGACGCCGGGGACGCCGAGCTGCGCCAGCTCGCCAACGCCCTCCGCTGACGGCGGCTGGCGGGTCAGGGGCCCTCAGGGGCTGAGCCCGTGCGGTCGGGGGTGGCCCGCGCCGCCGCCGGCCGGGTCGCCCGTCCGGGGTCGCGCGGACCGGACAGGGATTGCGGAAGGCCGCTTCAGGGAACAGAGGGAGCACGAGCTCGCCGGGTCGCTCCGCCGGCCGGACGCGGCTCGTGCGCCGGAGCCGGCGTGAGGGCTGCGGCGCCACGCCTCCGGCGCCTCCGTGGGCCGGATGACCCACCTGGAGAGGTTCACGTGATGATTCGACGTTTCAGCGCAGCCGCTTTCGCCGCGGCGCTGCTCACTCCTGGCCTGGCGGCCTGCAACAGCACCGGGACCGGCGAGGCGGGGGCCTCCGCGTCCCCGACGGTCGCCGGCAGCATCGCGCCGAGCGGCGCCACCCCCGGCACCGGTGACGCCAAGCAGGCGCTGCTGAACTCCACCAACGAGATCCGGAACGGCAACTTCCGGTTCACCATGTCCGGCGCCGGCTCCACGGCCGAGGGCCAGGTCCACGAGCCCAGCCAGAGCGCGGAGATGCGGGTGACGATCGGCGACGCGTCCTCCGACCTGATGATGAAGCTCGACCTGATCCACCTCAAGCCGGACAGCTGGGTGAAGGTGGAGCTGGGCGGCAAGTCGGCCGGCAGCATCCCCGGGGTGCAGAAGCTCAACCTCGGCAAGTACCAGCACCTGGACCAGACCCGGATCAAGGGCAACCGGGCGCTGGGCTTCGACTTCGAGAAGGTCGACCCGGCCGGCAGCGCGGTGCTGACGCAGGGCATCACCGAGGTCCGGCAGACCGGCGACGGCATGTACGCCGGCACGCTCGACGTGTCCAGGGCGGCCGAGGCCGGTTCGGTCGACCCCACCGTGATCACCGCGCTCGGCGCGCAGGCGAAGTCGGTGCCGTTTACCGCGAAGCTCGACCCGCAGGGCCGGCTCAGCGAGATGGTGGTCCAGATGCCGGCGGCCGGCCAGAGCGCCGCCCAGGACATCAAGGTCACGTACTCGGACTACGGCAACGCCTCGGCCGCACAGAAGCCGTCGGCCGACCAGGTGGTGGAGGCCCCGCCGGAGTTCTACAACCTGTTCAACTGAGCCCGACGGCGGGGCGGCTCCGGCCGTCCCGCCGTCGCGTCAGTCCTCGGCGCGCTGCCGGGCCGCGTCGATCCGCGCCCGGGCGCCGTCCAGCCAGCGCTGGCAGATGTCGGCCAACTGCTCGCCGCGCTCCCAGAGCGCCAGCGACTCCTCCAGCGACGTGCCGCCGGTCTCCAGCCGCTCGACCACCTGGGCCAGCTCGGCGCGGGCCTGCTCGTAGCTGAGCCGCTCGTCCTTCTTCTCGTCAGTCATCGCACCCATCCCACCACATCCGCCCGCCGTCGCCCGCCCGCCGCCGGTCAGCCGTCGACGGTCGCGGTCAGCTCGCCGTCGGCGAGGCGTACCCGCAGCGGGTCGCCCTTGGCCACCTCGGCGGCCGCCCGGACCACATGGCCGTCGGCGCGCTGCACGATCGCGTATCCACGGTCGAGGGTCGCGGCGGGCGAGAGCGCGCGCAGCCGGGCCAGGGTGTGCCGCAGGTCGTCGCCGGCGGCGCCGAGCCGGTGGTCCAGGCAGCGGCCGGTCCGGTCGCGCAGCGCGGCCACCTCGGCGGCGCGCTGGTCCACCATCACCTGCGGCCGGGCCAGCACCGGGCGGGAGCGGAGCAGGTCCAGCCGGTGCGACTCCCGGTCGACCAGGTTGCGGACGGCCCGCTCCAGGCGGGACCGGGCCTGGCCGATGAGGCGTACCTCCTCGGTCAGGTCGGGGACGATCCGCTTCGCCGCGTCGGTGGGCGTCGAGGCGCGGACGTCGGCGACGTAGTCGACCAGCGGCGCGTCCGTCTCGTGGCCGATGGCGCTGACCACCGGCGTACGGCAGGCGAAGACCGCCCGGCAGAGCGCCTCGTCGGAGAAGGGGAGCAGGTCCTCGATGCTGCCGCCGCCCCGGGCCAGGATGATCACGTCGATGGTCGGGTCCGCGTCGAGCACCTTGAGCGCGTCGACGATCTGCGGGACGGCGCTCGGCCCCTGCACCGCGACGTTGACCGTGCGGAACTCCACCGCCGGCCAGCGCCGCCGCGCGTTGGTCAGCACGTCCCGCTCGGCGGCCGAGGCGCGGCCGGTGATCAGCCCGATCCGGCCGGGCAGGAACGGCGGGCGGCGCTTGCGGTTCCGGTCGAAAAGGCCCTCGGCGGCGAGCAGCTTCTTGAGCTTCTCCAGCCGGGCCAGCAGCTCGCCGAGCCCCACCTGCCGGATCTCGTCGGCGCGCAGGCTCAGCGTGCCCCGGGCGGCGTAGAACTCCGGCTTGGCGTGCAGCACCACCCGGGCGCCCTCGCGCAGCTCCGGCGCGCCCGCGTCGAGCACGTCCCGGTTGGTGGTGACGGTCAGGCTGAGATCCGCCGACGGGTCGCGCAGGGTGAGGAACACGGTGCTCGCCCCGGGACGGCGGCTGATCTGCGCCACCTGCCCGTCCACCCACACCCAGCCGAGCCGCGCGATCCAGGCTCCCACCTTCTGGCTGACCACCCGTACCGGCCACGGCTCTTCCGACGTGCTCCGCCCCGCTTCGCCTCCACTCACCCGCCCACCCTACGATCCCGCCGCCCCGACGCCGTTGATCATGAGGTCGACGGGCGGTTCGAGCTCCGATCCACCCGCCAACCTCATGATCGACGTGAAGGTCACGGGCCGGCGGCGCGCAGGGGGTGGGTGAGGAGGTGGGTCTCCGTGGGGGCGGGCGGTGAGGACCCGGGGCCCGCCTCGGCCGCGATCTCGGCGGCGAGCGCGTCCAGCTCCGGGGTGGTGACGCCGGGGGCGGCCGCCTCGGCCAGCACCTCGTGCACCTCGGCCAGGACGGCACCCGCCCGGGCCATCAGCTCGATCTCGTCAGGGGTCTTCTGGATCACCAGGGCGCGCGTCCTCTCGTACCCGTGCAGGGGTCTCCGGTGGCCCCGCGCGCTGCCGGTCCGGTCATTCCGCCAGCCCGTGCGGCCTTCTGTGGCGCGGGTCGCAGCCGCTGCCGTCGGAAAACCGGGCACGTAGGATGGGCGGGTGACTCAGGCTGAGACGACTCCCCGGACCGGCAAGCGCGTGCTCCTGGCCAAGCCCCGCGGCTACTGCGCGGGCGTGGACCGGGCGGTGCAGACCGTCGAGGAGGCGCTGAAGCTCTACGGCGCGCCCATCTACGTGCGCAAGCAGATCGTGCACAACAAGCACGTGGTGCAGACCCTGGAGGCCCAGGGCGCGATCTTCGTGGAGGAGAACGAGGAGGTGCCCGAGGGCGCCACCGTGATCTTCTCCGCGCACGGCGTGGCCCCCGAGGTCTACGAGCAGGCGAAGGCGCGCTCGCTGAAGGCGATCGACGCGACCTGCCCGCTGGTCACCAAGGTGCACCAGGAGGCCAAGCGGTTCGCCGCCGAGGACTACGACATCCTGCTGATCGGCCACGAGGGGCACGAGGAGGTCGTCGGCACCGCCGGTGAGGCCCCCGCGCACATCCAGTTGGTCGACGGCCCGGACGGGGCCGACAAGGTCACCGTGCGCGACCCGAACAAGGTCGTCTGGCTCTCGCAGACCACCCTGTCGGTGGACGAGACGCTGGAGACCGTGGCCCGGCTCAAGTCTCGGCTGCCGCTGCTCCAGTCGCCGCCCAGCGACGACATCTGCTACGCGACCTCCAACCGGCAGCACGTGGTGAAGGAGATCGCCCCCGACTGCGACGTGGTGATCGTCGTCGGATCGCGCAACTCCTCCAACTCGGTGCGCCTGGTCGAGGTCGCCCTGGACGCCGGCGCCCGCGCCGGTCACCTGGTCGACTTCGCCGACGAGATCGACGACGCCTGGCTGGCCGGCGCCGGCACGGTCGGCGTCACCTCCGGCGCCAGCGTCCCCGACGAGCTGGTCCAGCAGGTGCTCGCGCACCTCGCCGAGCGGGGCTTCACCGACGTCGAGGAGATCACCACCGCCAACGAGCGGCTGACCTTCTCGCTGCCGCAGGAGCTCAAGCGGGACATGAAGGCCGCCGCGACCGCCGCGCAGGGCTGACCGGCCGCCGGGAACGAACCACCCCAGCCGTACGTCCGATACGGGTATGAGGAACCTTCGGCTCGCCGTCCCCGCCCTGGTCGTCTGCGCGGCGCTGAGCGCCTGCGGCGGCCAGGGCGGTACGGACGGCACCGCCACCCCGACGGGAGCAGCCCCGGTGACCAGCCAGCCGAACCCGAACCCGACCAACAGCCCGAACGACCCGCAGAACCCGGTCGACCCGCTGCCCACGAAGCCGCCCAAGGGCACCCCCGGTCCGACGAAGCCCCCGCCGGCGGGTGACACCACCCTCACCGGCACCATCCAGGCCGGGGTCGAGCCCAACTGCCTGCTGCTCGACGGCAACCTGCTCATCGGCGGCCCCCGCGACGTGCTGAAGCCCGGCGCCCGGGTCACGGTCACCGGCCGCTCCCAGCCCGGCATGATGACCACCTGCCAACAGGGCACCCCCTTCGTCGTCGAAGCCGCCCGCCCCGCCTGAGCCTCGAACGCAGGAGGCCCGCCCCCGGTGTGGGGACGGGCCTCCTGCCTCGCGGAATCGTCAGTCGACGCTCCGCACCACCACGTCACCGCTGCCGATCAGAATGTTCGTGTCGGTGCGGACCTGCACATTGCCGTAGAGCACGCGACCGCTTGCCGGGGCGGCCTTCGCGGTCACCGAACCGGGCACCGTCCACGAGGCGCCGCTGAGGTGCGGCGCGTTGGCGTCGGTCACCGCCACCGTGCCAAAGGCCGGGTTGGTGAAGACGTCGATGTAGTTGTAGCTCGTCGAGCCGGCGGGCACCGAGTACCCGTCCACACGTACCTTCCAGGCACCCGCAGCCGGGGTGGCGATCGTCACCGACTCCTCCGAGTCGCCGTCGGCGCTCCGCCCGGCCTCCACGCAGGTCCCGGACGTGCAGTTGAGCACGTACAGGTCCAGGTCGGCGCCGGGGTCGGAGGTCCCGCCGATGGTGGCCCGGAGCTGGGTCGAACCCGGGCTCACAGTCAGGTCGTACTCCTGGCTGCCGTGGTTGGCGATGGTGAACGGACCCTGCCGGGCACTGCCCAGCGTGGTGCCAACCGCCCGGCCGGTGAACGCACCGAGCGTGCTGGTCATCGTGTACGACCGGGACACCGGCGTGTTCGCCGTGGCCGAGTCGATCACGTCGGGGTTGGGGGACACGGTCGCACCGAGCACCGAGGCGGTGAGGGTGAACGGCGTCCACTCCGCGTCCGAGGTACGCCGACCGTCCACGGTGACCTCCCATACCCCGGCCAGCGGGTTGGAGGTCGTACGGCTGGTCGCCGAGCCGGTGGCGCAGACGCCCGCGGCCGGGACGTAGCAGGAGCTCGACGCGTTGTCGTCGATCGCCACGCCGTACGGGTGGTAGCGCAGGAACCGCGCCTGACCCGCGCCCGCCGCGCCGGTCGGGCCGGCGAAGTCCACCTTCAACGCGGGCGTGCCGGCCGGCACCTTGAAGTAGTAGTGCAGGGACTGGTTGCGACCCACCGTGTCGCTGATCCGCGCCTGGTAGTTGTCGCCCGCCTGGAAGGCGTACGGGGCGACGACCATGTTCATCGTCTGGTAGTCGACGCCGGTGGTGGCCGGGTCGTCCAGCCGCAGGACCGCCGAGTGGGCACCCGGGGTCGCCGGGTTGACCTTCACGGTGAGCGTGACCGGCTTGTTCAGGGGCAGCGCCACCGATGTGCCGGTGGCGAAGGTACCGTCGTTGCCGAGCCAGGACAGGTTGTAGGTGACCGCCTTCGACCCGCCGCTGGTGCGGGTGAAGGTGTAGGTGCGGTTGTACTCCTTGCCGACCGTGACGCCCTCGCGGTCGTAGATGCCGACGCCGACGCCGGGCCTCGCGAGGAAACCGGAGAGCACGGTGTTCACCGGCACCGAGGAGGTGATGCCGACCGTCTTGATGTTCTTCCGCAGCAGCTCGTACGCCGCCGGCACGTTGATCAGGCCGGCGCCCTGCTCGTACGCCCCGGCGTTGTCGATGAACCGGGCCGACGACATCATGGCCTGCCGGATCTGCGCCGGCTGGCGCTGGAAGCCCTGCGCCTTGGCGGCGCTGACCAGCAGCGCCCCGGCGCCCGCCGCCTGCGGCGAGGCCATCGAGGTGCCGTTGAACATCGCGTAGCCCGGCGGCAGCGCGTACGTTCCGGTGACCGGACCGCCCGGCTGCCAGGTGGGGATGCTCGAGATGGCCGAACCCGGGGCGACAACGTTGGGCTTGAACCCACCGTCCTCGCCGGGACCGCGCGAGCTGTAGTAGTGCAGGTTGTCGGCGTACGGCGAGCTGGAGCCGTAGTTGGCCCGCCAGGTGGCGTCGGTGACGTACGATCCGATGCTCATCACCTTCTCGGCCACCGACGGATCGCCGACGGTGTTCGTGCCCGGCCCGCTGTTCCCGGCCGAGATGAACATCTGCACGTTGTACTGGTCGATGAGGCGGTTGTAGAGCAGCGCCCGGGTGTTGTTGCCGTCGTTCAGCGACGGGAGGCCGCCGATTGACATGTTGATGACGTCCACGTTCGCCTGCTTGGCGGCGTAGATCATGCCCTCGATCAGGGCGTGCGAGGTGCAGCCGCCGACGAACATGCAGACCCGGACGGAGACCAGCTTGGCACCCGGGGCGGCGCCGGTCATCGCCCCGCCGAACAGGCCGTTAGCGGCGGTGATTCCGGCGACGTGCGAGCCGTGCGCGCCGGCGACGATGCCGATGTTGACGAACTTGCCCTTGCCGTCGACCTGCACGACGAACGGCATCGACTCGGCGATGGGGGTCGCCGGGTCGTCGGTGCCGAACGTGCCGACGTCGTACCGGACCTTGTAGTCGGTCATCGGGGTCTGGTCGGCGAAGGAGCCGTTCTGGTTGGTGTCGACCCAGACGGTGCTGCCGCCGTCCCAGAGCACGCCGAAGAGGCCGCTGCTGCCGGCGGGGTTGCCGTCCCGGTTGACGTCGTTGCCCACCTCGCCGCCGAGGGCGGCGGCCCGCTCGTTGAAGACGCCGAACCGGTAGGAGCCGGAGCCCGGCGCGGTCCAGCTGCGGTTGTCCGCGGTGAAGGTGGGGCCTGAGATGTTCGTCGCCATGCTGATCCAGGTCGGGTCGCCGTCCTCCGTTGGGGAGGTCGCGGTGACCCAGTCGACGATCTTCCGCTCGCCGGTGGTTGTGGTACGCAGCGCCGGGTGCGCCAGGTCAACGCCGGTGTCGATGATGCCGACGGTGGCGCCGCGTCCGTCGACCGTGGGGTGGTCGGCCACGAACTGCGCCGCCCCCATGTCACCAATCGGCATGTACGGGTTGACGGCCGGCGTGTTCTTGCCCGGCGCGGGCTGGGGCGCCGGGGCCTCGGACGCGTCGGGGCGCGGGTCGGGCAGCGGGACGGCCGCGTCGATCTCCACGGTCTGCACGCCGTTGAGCTGCGGGACGCGGTCGGCCCGGTCGACGGCCACCTCGGCGCGCAGGTAGCCCAGGGTGTCGTCCCGGTAGAGGACGTTGGCGCCGAGTCCGGCCAGGCCGTCGGCGACGGTCGTGACCTGCCCGGACTGCGCTCCGACCAGGACGGTGACCGTCTGCTGGCCCCTGTCTCGGGCCTCGGTCAGCCGGTCCTGGTCGGTGGGGGTCCAGCCGGCGGCGCTGCTCTTGACGGCGTCGACGGACGGCTGGGCGTTGGCGGGTGCGCCGGCGAATGCCGTGGTCAGGGCGCCGGCGGTCAACACCGATGCGAGGACCGCGGCAGCCGCGCGGTTGCGTCGGATGGGGGTTCTACTCACGTCTCTGCCTCCGGGGGAGAGCGAGGGGGAGGGCGGTACCAGGGGGCGGGCGTCAGGGACGCCGCCGTCACTGGTCCAGCGACCGGTGTGACAGATACGTCACATCGAGCGGCTGCCCGTAACAATGGCCCGAGTAATTGCCCGGCGGCAAGTAAAAAGAGACGTGTTCCGCCGCCGATCGGCCGTTACGGACCAACCGGTCGGCCATCCGGGCTGGCCCCGGAAGGCAGGAGCCCGCCCCCGGTGGACCGGGGGCGGGCTCCTGTGTGGTGGTCGGCGGGCGGTCAGTTCACCGCGCCGATGGCCACCGAGCCGCGGCCGACGACCGCGCCCTCGATGGTGGTGACGGCCAGGTCGCCGAAGAGCTCGCGACCGGCGGCCGGGGTGGCCAGGGCGGTCACCGTACCGGTGAGGGTGGCGGTGGCGCCGTTGGCCAGGGACAGCGGGGTGTTCGGGGCGGAGAGCGTGCCCAGCGCCGCAGCCGAGAAGGAGTCCCGGTAGTCGTACGCGGTGCCGGCGGCGTTGACGGAGTAGCCGTCCACGACCACCCGGTAGGTACCGGCGGCCGGGCTGTTCAGGGTGACGGCCTCCTCTGAGTCACCGTCGGCCGACCGGCCGACCTCCTTTGCGCCGAGGAAGACGTACAGGTCCAGGTCGGCACCGAGGTCCGTGGTGTTGCCGATCCGCGCGGTGAACGAGGTCGCCCCCGCCGGAACGTCCACCAGGTACTCCTGGCTGGCGCCCTGGGTGATGCTCGGGCGCTCGGCGCGGACGCTGGAGAGCGGGCCACCCACGCCGGTGACCTGGACCGGGCCGAAGGTGTTGGTCAGGCCCCAGCTCACCTCGGTCGGCGTGCCGGCGGTGACCGACGGCAGCTCGACCACGGCCGGCTCGACCTTGACGCCCTGCACCCGAGCCTGGAGCTGGAACGGGTTGTCCAGCGCCGGCGAGGTCCGGCGGGCCTCCACCTCGATCTCCCAGACACCCGCGATCGGGTTCTGGTAGTCCCGCTCCTGCGGCTTGCAGGCGGCGGCGTCGGAGAAGTTGGTGTAGCAGGCGGTGCTCGCGGTGCTCTCCACCGGCACGCCGTACGGGTTGATGGCGATGAACCGGGTCTGCGAACCGGCCGCGATGCCGGAGAGGTTGACCTGGAGCGCGCCCGCGCCCTGCGGCACCGTCACGAAGTACGAGGTGAAGCCGTTCCGCTCGACCGAACCCCCGCTGGAGAAGGAGTACTCCGGGGCGGAGACCGCGTTCGAGGCGACCACGACGGTGGAGACCTCGAAGTCGACCACCGAGGTGGCCGGGTCGTCGATCGTCATGATCGCGCCGTGCGCCCCCGCGGTCAGCGGCTTCGCCTTGACCTTGACGGTGACGGTCTTGTTCAGCGGCAGCCACACGACCTGCGGCGCGCTGAACGTGCCGTCGTTGCCGCGGAACGCGACGTTGTGGGCGATGCCCTTGTTCGGGCCGCTGGTCCGGGTCAGCTTGACCTCGTAGTAGCGGCTCTCCTTGACCTTCTGGCCACCGCGGTCGGCGGCGCAGCGGTTGTAGACGCCGACGCCCACGTTCGGGGTCGGCTCGAACTCGCCGGAGGTCTTGTTGTACCTGGTCAGGTTCCCCGACAGTTCGGTGCAGACCGGCGCCGCGGAGGTGTAGCTCCGGGTCTGCACGCCCGCGGCCAGCAGGCCCCACGCGCCCGGCACGTTGAACATGCCGTAACCCTGGCCGTACGTCGGGACGGCGGCGATCGGCTTGGCGGAGGTGTAGATGGCCCGGCGCAGCGCGGCCGGGGTGACGCCCTTGTCGGTCGCCTTCGCGGCCGACAGCAGCAGCGCGGCGGCGCCGGTGGCCTGCGGGGAGGCCATCGAGGTGCCGTTCAGCATCTGGTAGCCCGGGGGCAGCGGGTAGCCGGCCTCGGGGACCGGGTTGCCCGGCTGCCAGGTCGGCGCGGTGGAGATTGCCGAGCCGGGGGCGGAGATGCTCGGCTTGAAGCCGCCGTCCTCACGCGGGCCGCGCGAGGAGAAGTTGAACAGCGCGTTGTCCTTGCGGACCACCGAGCCGTAGTTGGCCAGCCAGGTGTCCTTGCTGATGTTCGCGGCGACGCTGACCACGTCGGTGGCGACGGAGGGGTCGCCGACGGTGTTCAGGCCCGGGCCGGAGTTGCCGGCCGAGATGAACATCTGCACGCCGTACGTGTTGATCAGGTCGTTGTAGAGGTTCGCGCGGGCGTTCGAGCCGTCGTTGAGCGCCGGCAGGCCACCGATCGACATGTTGACCACGTCGACCTTGCGGTTGATCACCAGGTCGGCCATGCCGGTGGTGAGCGCCGCGGCGGTGCAGCCACCGCCCCAGGAGCAGGCCCGGGCGGAGACCAGCTTGGCGCCGGGGGCGGCGCCGTCGAAGGCGCTGTTGCCCAGCATGTCGTTGGCGGCGGTGATGCCGGCGACGTGCGTGCCGTGGGTCGCCTCGATGATGCCGACGTTCACGTAGTCGACGAGGCCGGGGCCGCCGACCGGAGTGGTGTCGACGTCCTCGCGGTACTCCACGACGAACGGCATCTGCTCGCGTACCGCGGTGGCCGGGTTGTCCGTGCCGAAGTGGCCGACCTGGAACTTCTCCTTGTACGGCCGCATCACCTCGTCGTCGGTGAAGTCGCGGTTCTGGTTGGCGTCCACCCGGATGTCGTGGGTCACGGGGTTGTAGAGGATGCCCCACGAGTCGGTCGTGTCGCCGTCGCGGTTCACGTCGCCGGCCGGGTCGCTGGCCGCCGTGATGGACTCGCGGAAGGTGTTGAAGCGGTAGGTGCCGGCGGGCGCGGTCCAGGTGACCGCGGTGGCGCCGCTGCCGGTGGTGAAGGACGGGCCGGCGACCTCGGTGATCATCGCCCGCCAGGTGGCGTCCTCGAGCGGGTCGGTCGCGGTGACCCAGTCGACGATCTTGCGTTCGCCCGTGGTGGTCTTCTGCAGCGCCGGCTGGTCCAGGTCGATGCCGGAGTCCATGATGCCGATGGTGACGCCGCGGCCGTCCCACTCCGGGTGCGCGGCCTTGAAGGCCTCCGCGCCGGTCTCGTTGGTCGGCATGTACGGGTTGACCGCGCCGGTGTCCCCACCGGGGCCGGCCAGGGTCTCGCCCTGCTCGGCGGTCTTCGCGCCGGCCGGGGCGGCCTCGGGGGCCGGGTCGGGGAGCTTGATGGTCTCGTCGAGGTCGACGGCGGAGACGCCGGGCAGCGTGGCGGCCTTGAGGACCTTCGCGGTGGGGACCTTGGCCAGCAGGTAGCCGACCTGGTCGTACCGCTCGCTGATGGAGGCGCCCAGGCCCTTCAGGCCGTCGGCGACCTTCTTGGCCGACCCCTTCTTGGCGGCGATGATCAGGGTGACGGTCGGGGCGTGCTTCGCCTCCGCCTCGTCGAGGAGCTTGGCGTCGTGCGCGCCCAGCGTCTCGACGGCGGTCGGCTGCGAGGCGTCGGGGGTGGTGGCGGGGGCGGCGCTCGCGGTCGCGGCACCACCCCCCACGGTCATGGCGCCGGCCGCCAGGACCGAGGCGAAGAGCGCGGCGGAGGTACGCCGGCTCAGGTTGCGGGGTTTACTCACGTTCTCTTCCTCCAGAGAACAGGGCCCTTCAGAAACAGGGCACGCGTGAGCGAAATCCTTCGGGGTGGCCGGCGTCGATGTCACTACCGGGACGTAGGTTGTGACCGGTCCGTGACGTGGGTCGGCCGTCATCGTCACACCGGCCGTGTTAAACGTCGATGTCTGCTGACCGTTCGGCCGATGTGGACCCGCCCTCGTTCCCGGTCCCGACCAGCTCCGGGGCCTGCGGCTGCCGGGGAGCCAGCTCCACCTGCGCCGGGGTGGCCAGCTCCTGGTCCGAGACGCCCAGCTCGGCGAGCTTGCGCGCGCTGACCAGCACCCGCGCCTCCAGCGACCCGACCGCCCGGTTGTACGCGGTCACCGCCCCGCCGAGCGACGCGCCGAGCTTGCCGACGTGGTCGCCCAGGGTGGACAGTCGCCCGTACAGCTCGCGGGCCAGGGAATGCACCGCCACCGCGTTGCGCGCCAACGCCTCCTGCCGCCACGAGTAGGCCACCGTACGCAGCAGCGCCACCAGGGTGGCCGGGGTCGCGAGCACCACGTTGCGGGCGAAGGCGTGCTCCAGCAGCGTCGGGTCGCGCTGCAACGCCACGTCGAGGAACGGGTCGGCCGGCACGAAGAGCACCACGAACTCCGGCGTCGAGTCGAAGGCCGCCCAGTAGGTCTTCGCCGCGAGCGCGTCCACGTGCGCCCGCAGGTGCCGCGCGTGCGCGTCGAGGTGGGTGTCCCGCCCCCGCTCGTCGCGCGCCTCCATCGCGGTCAGGTACGCGTCGAAGGGCGCCTTCGCGTCGACCACCACGCTGCGCCCACCGTGCAGCCGGACCACCAGGTCGGGGCGGACCCCCTGGTGGTCGGTGGCGGCGGTGACCTGCTCGTCGAAGTCGCAGTGCTCCAGCAGGCCGGCGGCCTCGACGATCCGGCGGAGCTGGTGCTCGCCCCAGCGCCCCCGCACCTGCGGCGCGCGCAGCGCGGCCACCAGCTGCTTGGTCTCGGTGCGCAGCTCCCCGGAGACCGTGCTCATCGCCCGGACCTGCTCCCGCAGCTCGGCGTACGCGTCGACCCGGTCGTGCTCCAGCTCGGCGACCCGCTGCTCGTACCGCCGGAGGGTGTCGTGCAGCGGGGCCACCGCCCGGGCGACCGCCTCCTGCGACTGGGCGGTCGCCTCGTAGCTGAGCGCCCGCATCGACTGCTCCAGCCGCCCCTCGCCCGCCCGGGTGGCCTCCAGGGTCGCCTCCAACCGGGCGATCTGGGTGGCCGCGCGGGACCGGGCGGCCAGCCAGCCGACCGCGCCGCCCGCGGCGAGGCAGAGCACCACCACGGCCAGCGTCGCGAAGTCCATGCCCGAGAGCTTGCCAAACGGGTACGACGAGCGCCCGGTGGGTACGTTCGGGGGTATGGAAGCTGCCCTGTGGGTGATCCTGGTCCTGTTGCTCGGAGGTGCGCTCGTGTTCTGGCGGTGGGGAAGCAGGGCCCGGCGGGCCACCGAGCTGGCCGACGCCCGCGCGGAGGCGCAGCGCTGGTACGAGCGCCTCGGCGGGCAGTTGATGAACCTGCACGGCGACGCGCCGGCGGTGCGGCAGGCGCTGGCCGACGCCGGTGAGCGGTACAACGCGGCCGGGTCGCAGCTGGAGCAGGCGGGGACGCCGCACCAGTTCGCGCTGGCCCGGGAGACCGCGCTGGAGGGGCTGGCCTACATCCGGGCCGCCCGCACCGCGCTGGGCATCGACCCGGGCCCGGAGCTGCCGCCGCTGGCCGCCGCCCGGGGCGCCGGCATGCTCACCAAGGAGCGTGAGGTCAACGTGCAGGGGCAGACCTACCGGGCCGGCCCGCAGCCGGGCAACCAGACGCCCTACTACTACCCGGGCGGCAACTGGCAGGGCCGTCCGGTGCCCGCCGGCTGGTACTCGACGCCCTGGTGGAAGACCGCGCTCGGCACCGGGGCCGGCGTGCTCGGCGGCATCCTGATCGCCGACGCGCTCTTCTCGCCCGCCTTCGCCGACCCGGGCTACGGCTACGAGGCCGCCTACCAGGAGGGCTTCGGCGACGGCCAGGACCAGGGCGGGGACTTCGGCGACCAGGGCGGCGGCGACCAGGGCGGCGGCGACCAGGGCGGCGGCGACTACGCCGGGGACTTCTCCGCCGCCGGCGGCGATTACGGCGGCGGCGGAGACTTCGGCGGCGACTTCGGTGGGGGCGACTTCGGCGGCGGGGACTTCGGCGGCGGCGACTGGTGAGGCCGAGCCGGCCAGGTTGAACCGGCCGGCTCGACCGGGTGGGCGGGCCGGTGCCGGTCCGGATCAGCCGGTGTTGCGCATGCCGGCGGCGATGCCGTTCACCGTGGTCAGCAGGGCCCGCTCCAGCGCCGTACCGTCGTTGGGGGCGCGGCGGCCGCCCGGCGCGGTGGCCACCGCCCGGCCGGCGGCGCCGGACTCGCGGTACTGCTGGAGCAGCGCCACCTGGAGATGGTGCAGCGGCTCCAGGTAGGTGTCCCGCACCGCCAGGGTGCGCTGGAGCACCGGCGAGTTCTCCAGCAGGGCCGCCGAGTTGGTCACCGCCAGCACCTCCTGCTTGGTCAGCTCGTACTCCTGCTGGATCTTGTCGAAGATCGGGTGCAGCTTCTTCGGCACCAGGGTCTCGACGTACCGCCGGGCGATCGTCAGGTCGGTCTTGGACAGCATCATCTCGACGTTCGACAGGAACGTGCGGAAGAAGTGCCAGTTCCGGTTCATCTCGGCGAGCACGTCCTCCAGCCCGGCCGCCCGCGCGGCGGCCAGCCCGGAGCCGACGCCGTACCAGCCCGGCACGATCTGCCGGGTCTGCGTCCAGCCGAACACCCACGGGATGGCCCGCAGGCCGGCCAGCCCGGCCCCGGTGTTCGGCCGCTTGGCCGGCCGGGAGCCGATGTTCAGCGCGCCGAGCAGCTCGGTCGGGGTGGAGGCCCAGAAGTACGCCGGCAGGTCCGGGTCCTCGACCAGCGACCGGTACGACCGGAACGCCGACTCGGAGACCACGTCCATCGTCGCGTCCCAGCGTTCCAGCATCTCGGCCGGCTGCCTGGGCGCGGTGTGCAGCAGCGTCGCCTGGAGCACCGCGGCCACGGTCAGCTCCAGGTTCTCCCGGGCCAGCGCGGGCAGCGTGTACTTGTCGGAGATGACCTCGCCCTGCTCGGTCACCTTGATCGCGCCGTCCAGCGTGCCGTACGGCTGGGCCAGGATCGCGTCGTGCGTCGGCCCGCCACCGCGACCCACGGTGCCGCCGCGACCGTGGAACAGCCGCAGGTGCACGCCGTGCCGGGCGGCCACGTCGCGCAGCGCGCGCTGCGCCCGGTGGATCGACCACTGGCTGGTGGTGATGCCCGCCTCCTTGTTCGAGTCGGAGTAGCCCAGCATCACCTCCTGCACGTCACCCCGGGCCGCCACCAGGGCCCGGTACGCGGGCAGCGACAGCAGCTCGTCCAGCAGCTCACCGCCGGCGTTCAGCTCGGCCGGGGTCTCCAGCAGCGGCACGATGCCGATCCGGGCCCGCCCGGAGTGCACGTCGACCAGGCCGGCCTCGCGGGCCAGCACCACCGCGGCGAGCACGTCGTCGACGCCCAGGGTCATCGAGATGATGTACGACTCGATCACCTCGGAGCCGAACCGGTCCTGCGCCTCCCGGATCGCCCCGAACACGTCGAACGTCTTCCGCGCGCCCTCGGTCAGCGGGGTGTCCAGGGTGGAGAGCGGCCGGCGGCCGGCCAGCTCGTCGGCGAGCAGCTTGGTCCGCTCCAGCCGGGTCAGCGACGGGTAGTCCGGCACCTCGCCGACGGCCGCGTAGAGCTGGGCGAGCACGGTGTGGTGCGCCTCGGCGTGCTCCCGGACGTCCATGGTCGCCAGGTGCAGGCCGAACGCGGAGACCGTACGGATCGTGGAGGCCAGCCGGCCGACGGCGGTGAGCTGCCCGGAGTTGCGGGCCAGCGAGGCGCGCAGCAGCTCCAGGTCGGCGATCAGCTCGGCGGAGCCCCGGTAGTCCCGCCCCGGCACGTGCGCGGTGCCGGCGCGCAGCCGCTCCCGGGTGTTGGCCAGCTTCGCCTTCACGCAGCGGGCCTTGAGCCGGTACGGCTCCTCGGCGTTGACCCGGCGGAACCGGGGCGCCACCTCGGGCAGCGCGTCCAGGTCGGCGGCGAGGCTGGCGGAGAGGTCGAGCGACACCGCGCGCAGCCGCCGGGAGACGGAGACCTCGTTGATCAGGTGCTCCATCGCCGCCTCGGTGGCCGCGATCCCGTGCTCGTGCTGGATCCGCAGCACCTCCCGGGTGACCGCCGGGGTGACGAACGGGTTGCCGTCCCGGTCGCCGCCGATCCAGGTGCCGAAGGTCAGCGGTCGGGACGTCGGCGAGGTCTCGACGCCCAGGGTGCGCAGCGTGTCGGCGAGGTCGTCGAGGACCTGCGGGGCGGCCTCGGCGTACAGGTCGCGCAGGTAGTAGATGGCGTTGCGGGCCTCGTCGGTCGGGTCCGGCCGGTCCAGCCGCAGCTCGTCGGTCTGCCACATCAGGTCGAGCAGCTCGGCCAGGCGCCGGTTGGCCGGCCCCTCGTCGCTGGCCCCGTAGAGGATCGCGTTGGCGGTCTCGGCGTCCAGCTCGTCGGCGATCGCGCGCAGCTTGGACAGGATCGACCGGCGGGCCGCCTCGGTCGGGTGGGCGGTGAAGACGGGGCGTACCGCGAGGCGGCGGGCCGCGGCCGCGATCTCCTCGGCCGGCACCCCGCGCTCAGCGATCATCTTGGCCGCCTGGTCCAGCCAGCCGCCCTGGACCGCCCGGCGGCGCCGCAGGTCGCGGGCCCGGTGCACCTGCTCGGTGATGTTGGCCAGGTGGAAGTAGGTGGAGAAGGCCCGGGCCAGCTTGGTGCCGGTGGTGACGTCGAGGCCGCCGAGACGCTGGGCGGCGGCCGGCGCGTCGGAGCGGACCTGCGCCCGGATCTCCTCGACCAGGTCGAGCAGCGGGCGGCCCTCCTGCCGGGCGAGGGTCTGCCCGAGGAGCGTGCCGAGGCGGCGGATGTCGGCCCGCAGTGCGGCGTCCGGGCCGTCGTGGTCGTGCTGGTCGGTCACGGGTGCGCTCCTTACGTGAGTACGAAGGACAGCGCTGTCCGACTCCCTGGATGGTATCCGCGTCGGCCCCGCCGACAGGAGGGACCCGGCGTGATGATCTGCACTCTGGGACGGGCGGGACGGCTCAGCCATCGGTGGCGGGCTCGCCAGGTCCGGTCGGGCGGGGGCCGGCGGCCCGGGCGGCGCGCCGGGACCGCCGGTGGGTGCGGAACATCGTGGCCGTGATCAGCCCGAGGATCCCGAGCAACGCCCACACCACCAGGCCGGTCAGCGACCAGCCAGTCGACCGGCGGTCGAAGTAGACCGCCGACTTGATCAGGTCGGTGGCCAACCCGGGCACGTTCCACCGGTGCATGCCGCGCAGCCAGCCGGGGAGGAACTCCGGGGCGTAGATGCCGCCGGAGCCGGGGTTGCCGAGCACCACCAACAGCAGGATCACGATCCCGGTGCCGAGCAGGCCGAGCCAGCCCTGCACGGCGGCGGCCACCATCGCGGCGGCGAAGACCGCCAGCGCGCCGACCGCGGCGACCGCCGGCACGTCGTGGTGCCAGACGTCGAGGACCGGCCCGACGATCGTCGCGCCGACCGCGCCGAGCACGATCGCGTAAACCGCGAGCGC
Organism: Micromonospora sp. GCM10011541; assembly: GCF_042650725.1. NCBI lineage: Bacteria > Bacillati > Actinomycetota > Actinomycetes > Micromonosporales > Micromonosporaceae > Micromonospora > Micromonospora sp. GCM10011541. The sequence goes on along the minus strand of NZ_JBHSBP010000026.1, from coordinate 73,606 downwards.
GGCGATCCGCAACCCGGCCCGGGCCAGGCTCACCGGCGCGGTGCCGGTCTTCAGGCCGAGCGCGGTGGAGGCCAGATAACCGCCGAGGACGTAACCGACCGCGAGGTAGAAGGGGACCAGCCCGCGCGGGTCGCTCGCCTCCACCGGCACCTCATCGGTGACCTGGAGTGGCAGGTCGGCTTGGCGGGCGGCCTGGGTGAGCACCTGGGTGACCAGCTCGGCGGCGGCGGGCGCGGCGGCGCTGGCGGTGGTGAGGCGCAACCCGTCGTCCGGGCCGGAGGTGAGCACCGCGTACACCTCGCGGGCGGTCAGTCCGTCGTCGGCGGCCTGCGCGCTGTCGTACTGGATCGGCTTGATCTTGTCGGTCCGGGCGCGCACGGCGGCCATCACCTGCTGCGCGCGCTGGTCGCCGAGGACCACCCCGACCGGCACGTCGCGCGGGGTGGGCTGGTGCAGCGCCCCCACGTAGGCGGCGATGAACGCGGTGGCCAGGGCGAGCGTGCCGACCAGCAGCGCCGCCGTACGCGGCAGCCAGTCCCGCACGGCGAGTTCCCGGTCCTCGTCCACGCCGCCAGCCTAGGGCGGTGGTTCGCCCTGGTTGTGGGGTTTCGCCGCCCCGCGCTCCGGCCGCTGTCAGGCTGGCGGTATGGCGCTCGAGGACCTGCCGATCCCGGCCGAGGGCATCCTGCTGGCTCATTTCGTGGTGGCCGCCGACGTGGCCCGGTCGGCGGCCTTCTACTCCGACGTCCTCGGCGGCACGGTGGTCCGGGAGGCCGACCCGGCGATGGTCCGGCTGGCCAACAGCTGGGTGATCATCGCCGTCGGCGGCGGGCCCACCGAGGACAAGCCGGACGTGATCCTGGAGACCCCGCCCGACCCGCACCGGACCAGCGCGTTCCTCAACATCCGGGTGGCCGACATCCAGGCCGTCTACGACGAGTGGACCGCCCGGGGCGCGCGGTTCCTGACCCGGCCGAAGGATCGGGGCAGGGAGATCCGCTGCTACCTGCGAGACCCGGACGGCCACCTGATCGAGGTCGGTCAGACGGTCGAGAAACCCCGTCGCGGCGGCCGTTAGCGTCAGGGCATGCCGTCATTGCGTTATCCCGCCAAGCCGAAGCCGGGCGACCGGGTCGCCGTGGTATCTCCCTCCCGCGGCCTGTCGGGTCTCTTTCCGCACGTCCACGAGCTGGGCCTGCGCCGGTTGCGCGAGGAGTTCGGCCTGGAGCCGGTGGAGTACCCGACCACCCGGGTGATGGGCGCCGACCCGCGGGACCGGGCCCGGGACCTGACCGCCGCCTTCGCCGACCCGACGATCACCGCTGTGCTCGCCACCGTCGGCGGGGACGACCTGATCACGGTGACCCCGCACCTGGACGACGAGGTGCTGCGGGCCAACCCGAAGCCGTATTTCGGCTACTCGGACAACACCAACGTGCTCAACCACCTGTACCGGCTGGGGATCGTGGCCTGTCACGGCGGGTCCGTGCTGGTGCACCTCGGTCGGCCGGGGAAACCGCACCCGCTGACCTTCGACTCGCTGCGCGCCGCCCTCTTCACCTCCGGCTGGTACGACCTGGCGCCCGCCCCCGAGTGGGGCGACAAGCCCAACCCGTGGACCGAGCCGGAGACGTTGGCGTTCGAGCCGGAGATGCTCCCCGGCGACGGCTGGCGCTGGCAGGGGCCGGCCCGGGTGGTGCAGGGGCGGACCTGGGGCGGCTGCCTGGAGATCCTGCACTGGCTGATGGCGACCGACCGGGTTCCGTCCGCGGCCGAGCTGGCCGGTTCGGTGCTGGTCTTCGAGACCTCCAACGAGCTGCCCAGCGCGCAGGAGGTGTTCCGGATCCTGCGGAACATGGGGGAGCGGGGGCTGCTCGCCAGCTTCCCGGCGGTGGTCGTCGGCCGGGCCAAGGCGTGGGACTTCGACCGCCCGCACACCATCGACGAGCGGCGGGCGTGGGCGGACGCCCAACGGGAGGCGGTCGCCCGGGCGCTGGCCGAGTACGCCCCCGACGCCGTGGTGGTCTTCGACGTCGACCTGGGCCACACCGACCCGCAGCTGATCATCCCGTACGGCGGGGAGATCCGGGTCGACGCGGTCGAGCGCCGGATCTCGGTCCGTTACTGATGAGCAACTCGTGGGAGTACCCGATCCTGCGGACGCCTGACGTGGGTCAGGCCCTGGACGTCGTCACCCACCTGTTCGGAGTGGCCGACCGGAGCGACACCTTCCTGGTCGTCCGGGCGCGAACTGGGCGGGCCTCGGGGCTGCCGCGCCATCTCGACGCGTTCGGTCGCGTGAACCGGAGTGGGTGTTGGTCGGACCGGGCAGGCTGAGCCCGTCAAGGGTGAGCCAGAACGGGCCGAGCCGGGCGGATGAGGCCTGTTCCATCTACGCCCTGCGGGCCCTGTGGAGGTGTTACCTGGGACCCTCGGCGCGGACGAAGACGCCGGCGCCCGGTGCGCCTTCGACGAGCCCGCGTGCCTTGAGCCAGTCGATGGCGGAACGCACCACCTGACGGGACACGTCGAACTCGGCGCAGAGTTCGGTGCCGGAGGGCAGCTTCGCGCCCGGCGGGTACTCGCCTGACTCGATGCGCTGGGTCAGGGTGTCGATGAGACGTTGCTTCTTGGTGTACGCAGGCATGGGTTGACTTCCGTGGCAGGTAATGCACATGTGATCACGCATGCCGCCGGAGCGTCAATGAAATGTGGTACCAGGTATTGTCCTGGCATGACAGGTAGTCGTAGGTTGCAGCGGGGTGACTGTGGCAGGTCCCCCTCAACGAACAGGGCGGCCCGGGGCGGAGGTGGCACTCCGCTCCCCGGGCCTTGACCGGGAAAGGACCCCGGCCCATGAGCAACCTACCGAACTCCGTCCATCCGCCCTGGTGCCTGCGGGGCCCCGCCTGCGCCGGGCCGAATGACCTGCACCTGTCCCGCCTCATCGGCACGGCCGTCCGGGGTGACGAGGTGATCCAGGTCAGGATCGGCTTGTGGCGGATGGACGTCGGTCCGACCCCGCCATCCGGCCTGTTGCTGGAACTCTCCGCTGGCTCCGACGTCGAACGCTGGCCGATTGACCTGGCCCAGTCCCGTTCACTGGCCCATCTGTGCCAGCGGCTGGTGCGCCGGCTCGGTCCGGGCTCGGTTCGAGCCGCCTGAGTTCTCGCAGAGTCGCAACATCCACGCCAGGTCCGTGAGGTGGCGGCTATCCGGGCGCATCGGATACCGCATCTCGCGTGACCGGAGTGGATCTTGGCGGTTGGGTGCGCGGGGGCCGGTCGGTGAGCGCCGGGCGGGAGCGCATTCGGGGTCAGGCGTCGATCGTGGCGAAGGCGCGGACCGGGAAGGTGCCAATGCCGGCCACCCGGGGCGGGGCGGCGGTGAACCGGAAGCCGGTCGGCGGCAGCGCGTCGAGGCCGGTCAGGTGCTCGACGATCGGCACGCCGGCGGCCAGCAGGGCACTGTGCGCCGGGCGTTCGCCCCGCGCCGACGGGCTCATGTCGTCGATGTTGATCGAGTCGATGCCGACCAGGGCGGCGCCCGCGTCCACCAGGGCGCGGGCGGCGTCCGCGGCCAGGTACGGCGCCTCGGGCCCGGCGTACCGGTCGGTGCCGAAGTGCGCGTCCCAGCCGGTGTGCAGCAGCACCGCCCGGCCGGCCACGTCGTACGGGGCCAGCAGCAGCCGGTCCACCGCCCGGGTGCCGGCCGGCACCCGGACCACCAGCCCGGGCAGGTCGGCGAGGCGGTCCAGCGGCGTGCCGGTGAGGTCGGCGCCGTCGGCCCAGCGGTGCGCGGGCGTGTCGAGGTAGGTGCCGGTGTTCGCGATCATGTCGATCCGGGCGACGTGGAACTCGACGCCGGGGGCGTAGTTCGCCCGGGACGCCTCCCGGGTGAGCCAGTCGGTGATCCGCGGCGCGGGCCAGCCCGGCAGGGTGGTCATGCCGTCGGTGATCACGTGACTCAGCTCGACCAGCCGCCGCGCCGGCGGGGTGTCTGCGGCGACGCCCCGGCCGCCCTTGTGCGGCTCCTCGATGATCGTCCTGCGGTCGATCCGCACCTCGGCGACCATCAGCAGCCCGAGGTGCCGGACGAGGAGCGCGGCCAGCTCGTCGTCGGTGACGTCCCGGCCCGGGATGTCCAGCCGGAACCCCTCCGTCCGCAGCCCGCCACCGTTGGCGAAGGTGACCTCCGCGTCGAACTGCGCCCGATACTGCTCTGCCACCCGGCAAGCCGATCACGGGCCGCCGCCCCGGTCAAGATCCGATCGGGCGGGCGGTCGGCCCGCCCGGGATCTGAGCAATTTTCTTCAAGAACCCGGCACCGCCGTGGCCCGAGGATGGAACGCGCCAGCCCGGCCGGTGCCGTCACGCCGACGGCGGTCGGAGCGGGGGTACGCGGACCTTTTCGGGGAGGCCCGACGCCCCTCGTCGGGCCGGTGCGGCCGCCCGGGCGTGCCTCATGGAGGTGTCGTATACCCCCCCGTACGGCACCTCCGCCGGCAGGGTCAGCCCGCGAGCAGGCGGCGCAGCCGGGCCGGCGGGTGCCCGACCTGGTCGCGTACCACCCGGGTCAGGTGGGCCTGGTCGGCGAAGCCGTACTCCCTGGCCAGCACCCCGAGCGGACGCCCGTCGGGCTCGGCGAGGGTGTCCAGCACCGCCCGGACCCGCAGCCGGTTCCGGTACGCGGTCAGGCTGCTCCCGGTCATCCGCTGGAACACCCGGCTGAGGTGGTGCGGCGAGGTGCCCACCTCCCGGGCGACCTCCTCCAGACCGAGGGTGAAGTCCGAGGTGGCGAGCACCTCGCGGGCCCGGTCGGCGAGGCGCCGGTGTGCGGCCAGGGTCGCCGGTCGCCGCCGTACCGCCCGGTCGATCTCGGCGCCGGCGTCCTCCCCGGCCAGCGCGCTGTGCTGGAGCAGCCGGCCCAGGAACCGGTGCAGCCGCTCGGCCATCTCGAACCGGTCCAGCCCGCGCCGGCACTCGGCCACCAGCAGCCGGTGCGCCAGGTCCAGGGAGGCGTCCGAGGTGCCCGCCCAGCCGGGCCGGTCCAGCCAGCCGACGGCGTCCGGCCGGTCCGCCAGCACCTCCCGGTCGATCTCCAGGCAGGTGTACGAGTCGCCGCAGCCGTACGGGTGGGAGACCGACATCTCGTCCCCGGGGCGGGTGATCAGCACCGAGGTGGCGTCGGAGACACCGGGCCGGCCGTTGAGGCGGCGCTGGTAGGCGCCCGAGCGACCCAGGATGAGCTTGTAGCGGTCCTCGGCGGCGGGCTCCGTCCAGCCGTGGTGTTCCACGATGCAGTGCACCTGGTAGATCAGCATCCCGTCCGGGTGCCCCAGCACCCGCCACCGGGCCGGCGTGGTCTTGCGGCGTGGATCACTGCCGGTTCCCTCAGCAGGCATTCGGTCTCCCTCAGGTGTTCCTCGACGGCGTGGCGGCCGATCGTCCCCCCGGAGAGATAGTGTCGATTCGCAAACCCCCCGTCCAGACCGGGCGCGGGGTGATCGTCGTGTGCCATCCGCGGGAAGTGATCACTGATGCTCACCGGACTGTTCGCCGCCGCCCTGGCCGACCCGGGCCTGGCCCGGGCCCGTGACCTGGCGCGCTCCGGTGCCGCCCAGGTCGACGGCCTGGACCTCACCGCCCCGGCCGCGCTGCGCCCGTTCGCGGTCGCCGCGGTCGCCGCGGACGAGCCCGCGGGCGGCGCCGGCCGCCCGGTGCTGGCCGTCACCGCCACCAGCCGGGAGGCCGACGACCTCGCCTCGGCGCTGGGCAGCCTGGTTCCGCCGGAGCAGGTGGCGGTCTTCCCGTCCTGGGAGACGCTGCCGCACGAGCGGCTCTCGCCCCGCTCCGACACGGTCGGGCGGCGGCTGGCCGTGCTGCGCCGGCTGGCCCACCCGGGCTCCGCCGACGCGCACGGGCGTACCGGGCCGCTGCGGGTGGTCGTGGCGCCGGTCCGGTCGCTGCTGCAACCCCAGCTCAAGGGGCTCGGCGACCTGGAGCCGGTGCAGCTCGCCGCGGGTGACGAGGCGGATCTGGAGGAGGTCGCCCGCCGGCTCACCGACATGGCGTACGCCCGGGTCGACCTGGTCACCAAGCGGGGCGAGTTCGCCGTCCGCGGCGGCATCCTCGACGTCTTCCCGCCCACCGACGAGCACCCGTCCCGGGTCGAGTTCTGGGGCGACGAGGTGGAGGAGATCCGCACCTTCGCCGTCGCCGACCAGCGCACCATCGAGGGCGTGCCGCAGCTCTGGGCGCCGCCCTGCCGGGAACTGCTGCTCACGCCGGAGGTCCGCAAGCGGGCCGCCGCCCTGGCGCAGGAGCACCCGGAACTGGCCGAGATCCTCGACAAGCTCGCCGAGGGCATCCCCGTCGAGGGGATGGAGTCGCTGGTCCCGGCGCTGCTCGGCAACGAGAGCCTGGAACTGCTGCTGAACTGCATGCCGGCCGGCACCCACGTGCTGCTCTGCGACCCGGAGCGGATCCGCACCCGGGCGCACGACCTGGTGCGTACCTCCGAGGAGTTCCTCCGGGCCAGCTGGGCTGCGGCCGCCGTCGGCGGCCAGGCCCCGGTCGACCTGGGCGCCGCCGCCTTCAAGACCCTGGCCGACGTACGCACGGCGGCCCGCGCCCTGCGCCAGCCGTGGTGGACCCTCGCGCCGTTCGGCCTGGTCGAGGCGGACGCCACCGCACCGGTCCGCCAGCCGTGGGAGGACGAGCCGACCGAGGTCGACGTCAGCCCCGACGACGCGATCGCGGTGACCCTGGCCGCCCAGCCCGCCCCGCTCTACCACGGCGAGACCGCCCGGGTGGTCGAGGACCTGAAGCGCTGGGCCGGCGAGGGCTGGTCGATCGCGCTGGTCTTCGAGGGCCACGGCCCCGCCCAGCGGGCCGTCGAGGTGCTCCGCGACGCCGGTCTCGGCGCCCGGCTCACCGAGGCGGTCCCCACCGCGCCCGCCCCCGGCGAGCTGTTGGTGTCCTGTGGCTGCCTGACCGGCGGCTTCGTCGACGAGGCGTCCCGGTTCGTGCTGCTCACCGGTAACGACGTCACCGGCGGCCGGGGCACCTCCACCCGGGACATGCGCAAGATGCCGAGCCGGCGGCGCAACACCATCGACCCGCTGGAGCTCAAGGCCGGCGACCACGTGGTGCACGAGCAGCACGGCATCGGCCGGTACGTCGAGCTGGTGCAGCGCACCGTCAACGGCGCCTCCCGGGAATACCTGGTCATCGAGTACGCCGCGAGCAAGCGCGGCCAGCCCGGCGACCGGCTCTTCGTCCCCACCGACCAGCTCGACCAGCTCTCCCGGTACGTCGGCGGCGAGCAGCCCACCCTGCACAAGATGGGCGGCTCGGACTGGCAGAAGTCGAAGGCCCGGGCCCGCAAGGCGGTCCGCGAGATCGCCGCCCAGCTGATCCAGCTCTACGCCGCCCGCAAGGCGTCCAAGGGGCACTCGTTCGGCCCGGACACCCCGTGGCAGCGGGAGCTGGAGGACGCCTTCCCCTGGCAGGAGACGCCGGACCAGCTCGCCGCGATCGACGAGGTCAAGCGGGACATGGAGCAGACCGTCCCGATGGACCGGCTGATCTGCGGCGACGTCGGGTACGGCAAGACCGAGATCGCGGTGCGAGCCGCGTTCAAGGCGGTGCAGGACGGCAAGCAGGTGGCGGTGCTGGTGCCCACCACGCTGCTGGTGCAGCAGCACTACAACACCTTCGCCGAGCGGATGGGCCAGTTCCCGGTGACCATCCGGCAGCTGTCCCGGTTCCAGACGCCGAAGGAGAGCGAGCGGACGTTGGAGATGATCGCCGACGGCACCGTCGACATCGTCATCGGCACCCACCGGCTGCTCCAGACGGCCACCCGGTTCAAGAACCTCGGCCTGGTCATCGTCGACGAGGAGCAGCGCTTCGGCGTCGAGCACAAGGAGCACCTGAAGACGCTGCGCGCCTCGGTCGACGTGCTGAGCATGTCGGCCACCCCGATCCCGCGGACGCTGGAGATGGCGATCACCGGCATCCGGGAGATGTCCACCATCGCCACCCCGCCGGAGGAGCGGCACCCGGTGCTGACCTTCGTCGGGGCGTACGACGACCGGCAGGTGGCCGCCTCCATCCACCGCGAGCTGCTCCGCGACGGGCAGGTGTTCTACCTGCACAACCGGGTCGAGTCGATCGACCGGGCGGCGCGCCGGATCCGGGAGCTCGTGCCCGAGGCGCGGGTCGCCGTGGCGCACGGCCAGATGGGCGAGGAGGCGCTGGAGAAGGTGATGGTCGGCTTCTGGGAGAAGGAGTTCGACGTCCTGGTCTGCACCACGATCGTGGAGTCCGGCATCGACATCCCGAACGCCAACACCCTGATCGTGGAGCGCGCCGACCTGCTCGGCCTGGCCCAGCTGCACCAGATCCGCGGCCGGGTCGGCCGGGGTCGGGAGCGGGCGTACGCCTACTTCCTCTACCCGCCGGAGAAGCCGCTCACCGAGCACGCGCACGAGCGGCTGGCCACCATCGCCCAGCACACCGAGCTGGGCGCCGGCATGTACGTGGCGATGAAGGACCTGGAGATCCGGGGCGCCGGCAACCTGCTCGGCGGCGAGCAGTCCGGCCACATCGAGGGCGTCGGCTTCGACCTGTACGTCCGGATGGTCGGCGAGGCGGTGTCGGCGTTCAAGGGCGAGCAGCCCGAGGAGGAGGCCGACGTCAAGATCGACCTCCCGGTCGACGCGCACCTGCCGCACGACTACGTCGGGGTGGAGCGGCTGCGCCTGGAGATGTACCGCAAGCTCGCCGAGGCCCGCGACGACGAGCGGCTGCGCGAGGTGGTCGCGGAGATGACCGACCGGTACGGCGAGCCGCCCGCCCCGGTGCAGAACCTGGTCGCGGTGGCCCGGTTCCGGCTGCTGGCCCGCCGGTACGGCCTCAGCGAGGTCTCCATGCAGGGCAAGCACCTGCGGTTCGGCCCGTTGCCGCTGCCCGACTCGAAGCAGCTGCGGCTCAAGCGCTATCACCCGGACTCGGTCTACAAGCAGGCCCAGGACCAGGTCAGCGTGCCGCGCCCGAGCACCCGCCGAGTGGGCGGCGAGCCGCTGCGCGACCAGGCCCTGTTGGAGTGGTGCGCCCAGCTCCTCAAGGATGTGCTGGGCGAGCCGGCCCTGGCGGGGGCCCGGTGAGCCGGCCCGGTGGGCGGCGTCACAGCGGGGTGGCGGGCGTGAGAGAGTGACCGTCATGCGTGCTCGCCGTCTCATCGCCGCCGCCAGCGTCGCGGCCCTCGCTGTCTTCGCCCTCGCCGCCTGCGGTCGGTCCGCGCCGGACGTCGCCGCGTACGTCGGGGACCGGACCTACTCGGTGGACCGGGTGGACGCCATCCACGACGAGGCCCAGGCGGCGTACGAGGAGTCGGTGAAGGCCTCCGCCGCGCAGCAGGGGGCGACCCCGTCGCCGGAGCAGCTGAAGCTGAACGTGGACCGGCAGGACATCCTCAACCTGCTGGTCGGCATCGACCTCGGCAAGCGGATCGCCGAGGAGAAGAAGGTCGAGGTGCAGGACCAGCTCAGCGCCGCGCAGATCGGCAAGGAGCTGGGCGTGCCGGACACCGAGTACGCGCAGCTCGCCGCCGAGTGGTACGACCTCTACCTGGGCCTGGAGGCGGGGCTGCCGCCGGCCGAGCTGACCGACGACTCGCGCGGTGACCTCTACGACGCGCTGGTCAAGGCCGGCGTGGCCCCGGCCGGCTGGTCCGCCGACGAGCAGCGCCAGCAGTTCGAGCAGGCGCCGTTCACCCGCCAGGTCTCCGCGGTGAGCGCGGCCCTGCAGGACGAGGTCGAGAAGCTCGACGTCACGGTCAACCCGCGCTTCCGGGCGCTGGAGATCCCGGCGCTGCTGCAGACCCAGAGCGGCCTCCGCCAGTACGACCTGCCGTACGTGCACGGCAACGGCCAGGTGACCGACGTCTCCACGCCGGAGCCGGTGGCCACCGAGGCGACCGGTCAGGCCGCCTCCTGAGCATGTCCGCGCGGATCGTCCTGCTGGTCACCTCGCCCCGGCTGCCGGCCGGCCTGCTGACCGCGGCCGCCTGGGACGTCGTACGGTCCGCCCCGGTGCTGGCGGGCGCGGAGAGCCCGCTGACGGCGGCGGTCCGCTCGGCGGGCCCCGAGGTCACTGTGGTCTCCGGCGGCGCGACGCAGGCGTTGCTGGACGCGGTGGCCGCGCACGGCACGGCGGTCTGGCTGGCCGGCCCGGCCGGCGACGAGGCGCTGGCCCGGGAGCTGGGACTGCGGCTGGCCCGCGAGCCCGGGCTGGCCGAGCTGGAGCTGATGTACGGCTCGTGGGATCCGCCGGGGGCCCGGCTGCTGGACGCGGTCGAGGTGATGGACCGGCTGGCCTCGCCGGGCGGTGACCCGTGGAAGCGGGCGCAGACCCACCGCAGCCTCGCCGGCTTCCTGCTGGAGGAGTGCTACGAGGCGTACGACGCGATCAGCGCCGACGACACCGACGCGCTCCGCGAGGAGTTGGGCGACGTGCTGCTCCAGGTGCTGCTGCACGCCCGCCTCGCCGAGGACCTGCCCGAGGACGAGCGGTGGAACGTCGACGACGTGGCCGGGGGGCTGGTCGACAAGATGGTCCGCCGCAACCCGCACGTCTTCTCCGGGGAGCGGACCGGCTCGCTGGAGGAGATCGAGGCGAACTGGGAGCGGATCAAGCGGGCCGAGAAGGCCCGCGAGTCGGTGCTGGACGGCATCGCGCTGAGCCAGCCCGCCCTCGCCCTGGCCGCCAAGATCCTCGACCGCGCCGCCCGCGTCGGGCTCGCCGTCCCGCCCCCGCTCGCGGAGTCCCAGGTCGACCCGGAGGCCAGGCTCGGCGCCAGCCTCCTCGCCACGGTGGCGGCGGCGCGGCAGGCGGACATCGACCCCGAGGCCGCCCTCCGTCGCACCACCCTGGCCTACGCCGAAGCCGTCCGCACCGCCGAACGCGAGGCCCGCGCCGACCAGCCGAGTTGATCATGAAGTTGCACGACCCGTCGTGCCGAGTGACAACAACTTCATGATCAACCGAAGGGCGGCCGAGGTGCCGCGAGGTCGGTAGGGTCGGGGGATGGAGTCGTTCGTGCCGCTCGCCGAGCGGATCGTGGAGGCATTGCTGGAGAGCCGGCCGGGGCTGGCCACGTCGGCCGGCGACCACCGGTACGACGACCGGCTGCCCGACCTCTCCGCCGACGCGGTCGCAGCCGACCAGGCGATGCTCAAGGAGGCCGCCGACGCGCTCTCCGAGATCGACCCGGATTCGCTCGACGTCGAGGAGGGCGTCGACCACGCGCTGCTGAGCAGCCTCGTCGACCGGGCGATGTTCGAGTCGACGGAGATCCGCGCGCACGAGTGGGACCCACTGCGACACAACCCGGGTCCGCTGCTGCACGCGCTGCTCGCCCGCCCGTACGCGCCCGTCGAGGAGCGGCTGTCCCACCTCGCCGGGCGGCTGTCGGCCGTACCGGACGCCCTGGCGACCGCGCGCGCGACGCTGCGCGACATGCCGCGGATCCACGCCGAGACGGCGGTCGGGCAGTTCACCGGCACGGCGGCGCTGATCCGCGACGAGGTGCCCCGGCTGCTGGCCGAGGCGCCGGGGCTCTACGGCCGGGTCGAGCCCGCCGCGACCGACGCGATCGCCGCGCTGGAGGAGTTCGTGGCCTGGTTGCGGATCGGCCTGGCCGCCGACGCCGGGCCGGGGCGCGACCCGCGGCTGGGCCGGCGCCGCTGGGAGGCGCGGCTCTGGCACACCCTCGACACCGAGCTGGGCGCCGCCGAGGTGCAGCGCCGGGCCTGGGCCAACCTGGAGCGGGTCACCGCGGAGATCCGCGAGGCGGCCGTCGAGCTGGTCGGCGGTCCGGCCGACGACGAGACGGTACGCCGGGCGCTGGACCTGCTCGCCGCCGAGCACCCGGACGACCAGTCCATCGTGGAGCTGGCTTCGGTCACCCTGGACGAGGCGAGCGACTTCGTCCGCGCGCACGACCTGATCACCCTGGTCGAAGACCCGTGCGTGATCCAGGAGATGCCGGAGTTCGCCCGGGGGGTCGCGGTGGCGTACTGCGACTCGCCGGGCCCGCTGGAGACGGCCGACCTGCCCACCTTCTACTGCATCGCGCCCACCCCGGCGGACTGGCCGGCGCACCGGGTCGAGTCGTTCTACCGCGACCAGTACATCTTGGCAACATGACCCGTGCGAGAGGGCACGAAGAAGGGCCCCACTCCGTAGAGCAGGGCCCCTCTCTTCGGGTGAGAGCAAGGTCAGGTGCGGTGCTGGCGCGGGTTGGTCCACGCGAGGAAGCGATCGAACAGCTCAGTCGAGTCCGGCGGGGTGTCCGGGTGCAGGCGCATGAAGTCGGCGACCGCGTCGTGCAGGTGGGTGCCCATGTACATCGCCAGCGCGATCATGTGCTTGCGGTACTCCATCAGCATCAGGAGCTTCGCCGGCTCGCACGGCCACGGGTCACCGCAGACCTTGCACGCCCAGACCGGGCGCTGCGGCAGGTGAGGGTGGTGCTTCTCGGGCGGCCGGGGACCGACGTACGGGCGGACGTAGGGCGCAGGCATGGACAGGTAGTGCCTTCCTTGGTTGCTCGACTCCATGCCCTACAGGTTGACAGTCATCAGTGACGGCCGTCAACCATTTCCGTGACGATCGTCAGTGATGGCCGCAAGGCACTCCTGACGTTGCCTTCACGTAGCACTCCGCACATGTCTACCGTCAACGACGTGGAGGAGCTGGTCGGGATCGCGGAGATCCGGGAGATGCTGGGCGGTGTGTCCCGTCAGCGTGCCCATGTGGTCGCCTCGGCCAAGGGCTTCCCCGACCCCGTCCAGGAGCTGACGATGGGCAAGGTCTGGCTCAAGCGGGACGTGGAGAAGTGGATCAGGCAGCGCCGGCCTGAGCTGCTCCAGGAATGACGAAAGGGCCCGACCCCCACACAGGGAGCCGGGCCCAGATCTTGGCGCTCAGCGGACCGGACAGGCCCCCGTAGCGCACTCCTCGTCAATGCCATCCGCGACCAGGGTGACGGTCGCAGCTTCGTACTCAGCCGCAGTGATCCGGGTGAACGGAGCCTGCGGCCTGGTGCCGTCGACCATGATGGTCGTGCCCTTGAGCATCGGCAGCCAGCGGGCGATCACCTCGGCGACCTTGTCGTGGTTCAGCCCCTCCGGCACGTTGGCCGTGAAGGAGACGGCGTTGTCGGCCCACTCCTCCTGGAGCATCTGCTGGAAGGCCAGCATGTCGTCCAGGCTGATCTCGTCGGCCTGCTCGACCAGCTCGATGGCGTCCTCCGGGCTGTAGCCCAGCGCCTCCACCCCGGCCAGCAGGTTGTCCTTCGTCGGGAAGACCACCACCGCAGTGTTGCCGCTCTTGTCGTACTGGCAGACTTCGGTGGTGAAGCCCTGCACCCGGAACTCCTCGACCTTGACCCGCTCGCTCGGGTTGGTCAGGTTGAACCGGACCCGCTGGTCGAAGTGTCGGGCGTAGATCGGGTGCCCGCCCTCGCTCACGCCGGCCAGCTTGCTGATCGTTCCCGTCGGCGCGATCGTGGTGACCTTCACCGGCTCAGCGATCCGCAGCTCGAACGCAGCACGACGAGCAGCCTCACGCACCAGCTTGGCCGCCTGGCGGATCTCCTGGCGCAGCCGGCTGTTCTTCGGCACCTTCGAGTACGGGTGGCCCCGCTTGGCGTAGAAGGACTGCACGCCCGTCAGGCCCACACCGATGCGCCGGTTGGTCGCCAGCTTGGCCGCCTGCTTCGGGTCGTTCACGTCCCCGTAGGTGGCGCGCACGAGGAAGCGGGTGACCAGGGTCAGCGCCTCGTCCAGGCCCAGCCAGTCGACCGGCCCACCCCGACGCTTCGGAGCGAACTGGTCCAGGTTGACGTGACCCAGGTTGCAGTTCTCCCACGCCTCCAGGGCGATCTCACCGCACGGGTTGGTGGCCACCACCTCGTTGACCTCGCCGACGTTCGACAGGCTGCTGTTCCAGTAGCCCGGCTCGCCGTTCGTCAGCGCGCCCTCGACCACCAGGCGGTGGACCCGCTCGGCGGCGTGCGTCTGCCCGCTGGTCGACGTGCCCGCGTAGTTCAGCGCGTCCAGGAACTCATCATTGATCTCGACCGAGATGTTGGTCGTCCAGTGCTTGCCGGTGTCCTGCTTGCAGGCCAGGAACTCGTCGATGTACGGGTCGTCCCAGCGGACGATCGACATGCGGGCCGAGCGGCGGTTGCCACCCGACACCACGCACTCAGCGATGGCGTGGTCGATCTCCATCGCCTCGACCGGGGTGATGTGGCCGAAGGTGCGCAGGCCGCGCTCCTGGCTGGCGAAGGCCCCGTTCAGGACCCGGGCCACCTCATGCATCATCACCGCGAACGGGCCAGGGCCACTGGCCGTGCCGCCGAACGTCTTGAGCCGGCTGCCCTTGCAGCGGACGCGGCTCACGTCGTAGACCCGGTTGGCGTGCTGCACCTGGTCGTCGGTCATGAAGGTGTCGAGCAGGTCGACCAGGGCGTCGGACCAGCCCTCGCGGGAGTCCTCGACGTTCCACGCGCCGGCCCAGTCAGAGTCGTACTGCTCGGACAGGATGCCGGCCGCCTTCATCTCGGCGTAGTCCTGGTGCATCGGGTCGCAGACGATGTGCACCTTGAGCGCCCGACGCGGCGTGCCGAACGGCCCCAGGAAGCGGGAGCTGTAGTTGGCCCCGACACCGCCACCCTCCATCAGCCGCAGGAAGGCGAACTCGAAGTGGTCGGACAGCTTGCCGCCCCAACCGGCGACGTGGCAGTTGAACAGGTACTGCCGGCCGGGAACGCCGGTCGCCCACAGGTGACGGCCGGCGGGGATGATCGCGAAGCGCAGCATGTAGCGGCGCAGCTTCTGGTACTCCTCCTCGACCTTGGCCGACCAGGTCTCCCGGGGTCCGTAGACCAGGGCGAGGTTGCCGGTGGCGACCCGCTCGACGGTCTCGGGCCAGATCTCCTTGGTGCCGTCCGGCTTGGTCCGGCTGTACGTCCTTTCGTACACGACCTGTCCGGTAGGCCCGAAGGTGTACTCGGGCTCGATGTTCAGCTTGATCACGGGTTGTTGTGCTCCTATCACTTGGTCTCAACTTCACACGTCAGACGAAGGGAGCGGGCACCCCGGAGTGGGGCACCCGCTCACACCATCACACTCTACCAGGACTGCTCGCTGAACTCCACGCCGTTCAGGTAGTCCCGCATGCGAGCCACGCCACGGGCCAGGCGCTCCGAGACAGTCGACCGCCCGCAGTCCTGCTGGTCGGCGATCTCCTGCTCACGCCACCCCATGCCGTACCGCAGGAGCAGGGCCTGCTTCTCTGCCAGCGGGATGTACGCCCGCTTCCAGGCGGTCCTGATGTCGGCCAGGTGGGCGTACAGGGTGCAGCCGTGCGAAACGTCGATCGTGGCTCGCGGCATGTCCGGGTCCGGTGCCTGCGGGTTGGTCATCCCGAAGGCGTACGAGCTGTCCCACACGGCCGGCAGGAGCTGTTCGATCAGCTCGCGGCTGTAGTCACCCCCACCCTCCTCGGCAGCCTGCGCACGCTTCGGTGCAGTCACGTCCTCGCCAGCATCCAGCGTCGCCTCCAGCGAGGTCTGCCGGTTATGCCGGCCGGCTTCCACCCGCACCTTGTCGAGCAGGCCCTGGACCGTTCTGGTGTAGAGGACCCCCAGCCCCAGGCTCGGGTCACCCAGGCACTCCTGGCTGTCGGACCCGGTGGCCAGCAGGATCAGCGCCTCCTGGTACAGGTCGTCGTAGTCGACGGTGGCCAGCCCGTCGTAGTCGGAAGCCACCTTGGTGGCCGCGTTGCGGGCGACCGCCTTCACGCCTGGGTACTCCAGCACCGACCAGTCCACGTCCTGCTCACTCACTGCGAACCACCTCCTTGATGTTCGTCTCTCCGTCCTTGGTCACCGCGACGATCAGTCCCGGCGCTCCTACCGTCCCCTTGGCGTGCCGCCACCAGGTGCTCTCGCTCTCCATCGCCGGGGGCTGGATGAAGGTGCGCGGCCCATCGGTGTCGATGAACTCGTGGTGCAGGTGGCCGGCGACCAGCAGGTCCGCCTGGTGCATGGCGCTCTGCTTGTTGAACGCCTGCCCCTTCCACCACTCGAAGTGCTTGCCGACCCTCCACTGGTGGCCGTGGGCATGGGCGACCACCGTGCCAGCCACGTCGAGGACCACCGTCAGCTCGTCCGTCTCGGGGACGTAGAACTCGACATGCCCGAAGGCGTCCGGGTTCAGCTTGGCCGCGTCGGCGACGGCGATCAGCGACTCGGTGTCGTGGCTGTCGTCGTACCGCGTCACGCCCTTGCCGCTGAACCGCACGCTCTCGCCGTGGTTGCCGGGCACCGCCGCCATGCTGACCCGCTCGGCCAGCGGAGCGAACAGCTCCAGGGCGTAGAGCATCACCCGACGGGTCAGCCGGATCTGCTCGTTCAGCGTCAGCGGGGTGCGCCACACGTTGGCACCGCCCTGCGAGACGAAGCCCTCGATGTGGTCACCCAGCCAGCCCAGGTGGACGTGCCCGATCCCGAACTGCTCGCTGTGCCAGAGCAACCGGTCGGCCGCCTGGTCGAGGCAGCCCAGCGTGCGCCGCAGCGTGCCCTCCACGCCGTCGCCGTCGATCTTCCCGAACTGCATGTCACCCAGCAGGACCAGGAAGCCGTGGTCGCCTTCGGGCCTGACAGCCCGCCGGCCCCGCTCCCGGCTGACCCGGTCGAACAGGTGGTCGAGGTCCGGGCGCTCGGTCTCCGAGGTGGCACCGACGCGGGCGAAGACGTACTTGGTCGACACCCCCAGCTCACCGTTGGCCCGGGTCCACTCGGACACCCGGAACGCGGTCGCCTTCCACTGCGCCGGGTCGAGGCCCTGCTCGGTCAGCAGTCGGGCGGCGTCGCCCTCCTCGGTCACCTGGTCCGCGTTGACGATCACCTCGACCTCGTCGCCCGAGATCTCGACCTGCCGAGTGAAGTCGCGCTCGGGGTTGGTCTTGCGGGCAGGGGTCGCCGGCCCGACCGGCTTGTCGAGCAGCTCCTTCAGCAGGTCGTCGCTCACACGATCACACTCCAGTCCGGCGCAGCGAGCGCCTGTAGGTTCGGATGCTGGACGGGGACACCGGGGTGCCGGCCCGCTCCAGCCAGTCAGCCAAGTACTCGGCGCTGGTCTCGCCGATCAGGTGTGCCAGGAACGCCTGTCGCACCGGGTCGCTCATCGCGTCGAGAGCGGCCTGGAGCTTCGAGCTGGGCTTCGCTTCAGCCGTCAACGCCGGTCACCCACCTCTTCGGGTACTCCCGGTACTCCTGGAGCACCTCCAGGTCGTCGGCCATCTTGCGGAACAGCTCGGGCAGGCCGTGCGGGTGGCTGATCGTGCCGACCTCGACGAGGCCCTGCTCGCCGACCTGCACCCGGATCGGGATCTCGATCTCGCTCACAGGTTCACACTCCGGGCACGACGAGAGGCCAGGATGGCGGACACGGCGACCGCCGCGACCTGGACCAGCTCGACCTCACGCTTCTCCGGGTCCTCCTCGGCCAGCGCCTCGTACACCTCTTCGAGGAGGATGCCGTCCCAGGCGGGGTGACCGACGCCGGCCCGGTAGTCGTTCTCCCGCTTCCAGCGGTCAGCGCGCCACTGGTACTCGGCGTGGTAGCCGTTCCCGATGACGCCCTCCGGGGTGAAGGGGTGGTCCTGCTCGCCCCACTCCTCCTCCTGGCGGTTCACCTCGTTGACCACCTCGGCACTGACGCCGATCTTCTTGAAGTGCTTGGCGATCTTCTCCATCGCCTCGACGAACGCCCGCGCTACCAGCTCGGGGTCCTGGTCGTTCAGCTCGAACACCCGCTCGTTGTTGATCTCAGTCACTGGTTGTTGCTCCCCTCTCCAAGGATGCTCAGCAGGGCTTG
Source organism: Micromonospora sp. GCM10011541 (assembly GCF_042650725.1). Classification (NCBI taxonomy): domain Bacteria; kingdom Bacillati; phylum Actinomycetota; class Actinomycetes; order Micromonosporales; family Micromonosporaceae; genus Micromonospora; species Micromonospora sp. GCM10011541. The sequence goes on along the minus strand of NZ_JBHSBP010000026.1, from coordinate 55,647 downwards.
CTCCCCGCCCTTGAGGTACGTGTCGGTCACATCGCCATCCCGCAGGCGCAGACCCTTGGCCTGCCGCAGTGAGCGGCAGATCTTGTTGGTGAACTCGGCACCCGCGTCGTCCGGGTCTCCCCACACCCAGATCCGCGAGAAGCCAGCCAGCATGCGGCGGTGCCTCGGCTTGAAGTTGTTCGCCCCCGGGAGAGCGACCGCCGGCAGCCCGATCTTGTTCAGGACCACCGCGTCGAACTCGCCCTCGGTGACGTGCAGCTCGTCGCCAGCGCGGAAGATCGCGCCGATGTTGAAGCAGCGCGCCGGCTCGTCCTTCACGGTGTTGTATTTGCCGTGGAAGAAGTCGCGGTGCTCGTGCTCCTGGAGGCAGCGGAACCGGATCGACAGCGGCTTGCCGTCGCGGTCCAGGTAGGGGATGGCCAGCATGCCCCGGTACTTCGAGTGGCCCGGGTACGGGTCAGCGACGACGCCAAGCCGGAACGTAGCCGCCTCCGCTTTTCCGACCCCCCTTGCCACCAGGTAGCTTGCGGCTTCCTGCGTAACTTGATCCTCGTACGCCCTGGTCGCTTCCTCCAGCGTCTCCAGTTGCGAAGCCGACAGAGGCAGCAAGGTTGCTTGCTCCACGGAAGTCCACCCCCTCTTTCTCCATGATCAGGTTGTAGCTGTCCCCGCCCTTCCCGCAGGAGTGGCAGTTCCAGAGCCCGGTGTTCGTGTTGATTGACATCGACGGCGTTCTGTCCTCGCCCTGGAGGGGGCACCGCACCATCTGGCTGACCTTGTACGGGTTGACCTGCACGTCGTAGTGCTCCAGGACGGCCACCAGGTCAGGCCGCTCGTCGGCTGCCACTACTCCACCTCCACCCCGAAGAACTCCTCGGTCGCCTGCATCTCGCGCAGGCCCCACTTCGTCTCGCCGTGCACCAGGTGGTCGAGGATCTCGGCCCCGGTGAAGTCGATGAGCGCGAGCATGTCGTGGTACGCCCTCACGTCTTGGCTCCCGTGCTACTGCGGTGGCTGGTCAAGGTTCAGCACCTCCCTGGATGGTGGGTTGATCAGGTAGTCGATGGCCCGGCGCAGGAACTCCGGGTCGTCCCGGGCGTGCGCCAGAATGTCGTTGCAGGGGGAGCAGAGCAGGCCCCGGACCGAAGCCCGGCTGCCTTGCTCCGCTTCCAGTGCATGGTCGTGGTCCACGGCGAGGCGCTTGGACAGGCCCTTGGCCCGCCGGCAGATCGCACAGCACCCGCCCTGGAAGGCCAGGAGGATGCCGTACTCGTCGCCGGTGATGCCGTAGGTCTTCTCGACCCGCTGGGCATGCGCCTTGTCTCTGCGCTCCCGGCGCTTCGCCAGCCCGCACCGGTAGCACCGGATGTCGGTCTGCTGGTTCGGCCCCTTGGCCTTGCCGCAGTCGACGCACGGCTTGCCCCGGTGGCGTTCCGAACCACTCAAGTCCCGCTCACAAGGTCACACCCGGGACGCTCGACGAGGCCGGACGGATCTCGGCCAGCCGCTCCGCGAAGGTGGCGACGTGCTCGTCGGCGATGCAGTCCTTGGCCTTCTCGACCGCCTCCTGCCAGTTGCGCACCGGCTCCAGGTCGCTCGCGGAGACGTTGTCCTCGAAGCCGTAGCACGAGCAGCCCGAGGACTCGGCGAAGTAGAGCTGCCCGTCCAGGCGCAGCAGGGCCGCCTCGTGCCAGGAGTAGTCGTACTCGCCGGCCGACGCGATGACCTCGTAGGTGTTGCCGTCGATCTTCAACTCGGTACCGTAGATCACAGTTACACAACCTCCTGTTGACGTGCCCGCACCTGCGGGGGAGTGGCGTGGAAGCGGGTCAGCTCGGGCTCGCAGTACATGACCGCGTACTTGCGGGCCGTCGGGTCGCTTGGACCCATCCGCTGCTTGATGGTCGCGACCCGGTACTCCATCGTGTTCGGGTCGAGAGCTACGGACAGGGATAGTTCGGGCTTCTCCGACAGGCCGCCCTTGACCTGGTCCCGGCTCGGCGGGTTCCAGGGGTCGGACCTGGCGTCCCAGCTCTTGTCGCTGGCGTGGTGCATGATGATCGTCGTGGCCCCGGTGTTGCGGGCCAGCTCGGTGCTCATCGACATGACCGCCATCTGCTCGGTGTAGTCCGACTCCGCACCATCGAAGTCCATCAAGTTGTCGAAGACGATGACCTCGGGGTACCGGTTGTGCAGCTCCACGTACGCTTCCAGTTCCTCGTCCACCGTCTGCCAGGTGATCGGGGAGCCGAACGAGAACGTGACGTTGCTCCGACTCAGTGCATCGAGGTACTTCTGGCGGTACTTCCCGCCCATCGCCATGCCCTTCTCGACCACCTCTGACGTGTCGCCGGTCGCCATGCTGGCGAGCCGGGACGAGGCGGTGAAGGCGGACATGTCAGCGGAGAAGTACAGGGTGGGCAGGTTCATCTGCGCCACCCAGAAAAGGGCGAACCCACTTTTTTGCGTTCCGCTTCGGCCGGCGACCATGACGACCTCGCCATGCCGGGGGCGGGTGCCTCGCTCGTAGAGCGCCTGGAACGCCGGGACGCGGGGCAGCTCCCTGCCGGACTCCGCGTGCAGGGCAAGGGATCTACCCGCTGTCAGCACTCTGTCTCAACCTCCTCTCTGGGGTCGGGTGGGCGGGCGGCCCCGAAGGACCACCCACCCGCACACAAGTTCACACGTCAGTCGAAGTCCGGCACGGAGGCCAGAGCCTCGGTGATGGCCTTCTCGCGGTTGACGTAGTAGTTGCCGACCTTGCCCTCGGTGGAGGCGTCCACGTCCCGGAAGGCGTAGCCGCTACCCGCCTTGGTCGGGACCTTGCGGATCACCGCCACGGTGACCCCGCCCATGCCGACCTTCTGGAGCGTGTCGGTCAGCATGAAGTGGGTGAACACCGCGTTCTTGATCACGACCGGGGCGCTCTTGTCCAGGGACTCCTCCGTCGGGAAGACGGTCACGTCAGCGGTGACCTCGTCCCGCGTGGTGGTCTTGTTCTGGTAGGTGTGCGGCCGGTCCTTGGCGAGCGACTTCGGCTCGATCAGCAGGGCCAGGTCGTTCATGTGCTCGGCCGGCTTGAAGAAGGTGCCACCCTGGAACTCGGACGGCTTGGCGAAGGTGAAGGTGCTCACTGGTTGCGTACTCCCTTGGTTGGTGTCAGGATCACACGTTGCGAAAAAGGACAGGGTGATGCAGGTCAGGCGATGAGGGCGCGGATCTTCTGCGCAGCCTCGGCGTTGCGGTTGGCCTCGTCGTCGGCGGACAGGGCCAGGTCGTTGAGCTGCTCGGCCTCAGCCAGGGCGGCGTCGCGGATCTCCACCTGGAGCTGGGCGGCAGCCTCCAGGTCGTTGGCCGCATCCTCGAAGGCGGTGCGGGCGTAGCTGGCGGTCGCGGCAGCCGCGTTGGCTCGCTCCTCCAGGGTCGGCTGGTTGGTGGTCACGGGGGTGCTGTTGAACAGGGCCACGGTAGGTGGGGTTCCTCTCTCTCGGGTGGTGCTACTTGGTGAAGCTGCTCAGGCAGCGCGCCGGGATCTCGGCCGAGTTACTCAGCGAGAACACCCAGCAGGGGGCCTTGGCCTTGACGACCAGGCCACCCGCGCAGCACAGGGCGACGACGAGGATCATGACCAGGCTGCTGGCCGCCGACTGCTGACCCTTCACGCCGCGCCCTTGAGCGACTTGCCCTTGGCCTTCCAGGCCGCCAGCAGCTCAGGGTTCTGGAACGCCTCGGCGTTCTCGGCGTACAGCCGCTGGAGCCCGGCGATCGTGGTCTCGGCCTCGATGACCGCGAACATCGGGTCCTTCTCCGGCTGGGCCGGCGGACTGGCCTGGGCCGGCTGACCGGCTGCCGCCCACACATCGCCCTGCGGCTTGGACTGCTCGGGCTTCCAGGGCGGCGTGTCGTTCGGGATCACCGTCGCGCCGAAGGTGGAAGCCAGCGTGCCCTTGGCGTGCGCCAGGTTGGTGGCCGTGACGACCACAGCCGACAGGCTCAGGCCGGCGATGCTGTCCGGGTCCAGGTCGAAGTACTCGACGATGTCCTGGCGGATCTCGTCCGGCAGGCCGGCGAAGGAAACCCAGGTCTCCTCGTAGCCCTTGCCGTACTTGATGGTTACCTGGATGCCTCGACCCTTCGGGTCACTGATGCTCACTGGTTGACCAGCTCCTCTCTCTCGCTCACAGGTACACACTCTACATGAAGGTCAGCGGCTGTGCAACTTGGTCCGCGTGGTGTCGCTCACAACTTCACATCGGGCCCAAAGGGAAACATGACCTTCTTGTTCTTGCGCAGCTCCCGCACGATCTTGGCGACCTGCACGCCCTTCCAGCCGGCGGTCAGGTCAATCCAGTAGACCGTGGCCACCCCGGTGCCCGCAGCCAGATGCACGATCAGGCCCCATTCCTGGTTGACATCAGGTAGCGGCGTGCGCTCCTGGGTCCGCCAGTCGTAGAACACCCCCCGCGAGTACATCGCGAGCTGCATCGCCATCTTGAGCGCGCCGTACTCGACCGACCCGGTCTTGAGGTCGGTGATCAGGTTGCCCTTGATGTGGTCCGGGTACCCCATGTCGGGGTACATCAGCCCAGGCCCGGGGCCGTCGTAGTACGACACCCGGTCCGGCGTGCCGGCCACCTCCATCTCGTCGACCACCACCAGGCGCTCGGCGTGCACGACCTCCAGGTCCAGGGTCGCCATCATGTAGGCGGCCATGTCCGCTCGGTCCTGCGGCGAGCACTCGGGCAGCGGCTCCCCACGGTCGACGTACTCCGACAGGCCGTGAAGGTGCGTGCCCTTCTCCCGCTTGTCGTTCGCGCCGGCCACGTTGACCAGGGTCTCGGCCTTGGCGTCCAGCGCCTTCTTGCCGGCGGGGTCGGTGTGGTCGAGACCCACCGCCTCGCGGACAACCTGCGGTGCCTTCGCCGCGCCGACCAGGACCATCCGCTTGCCCCACTTCGTGAGGGCGGACTTGTCCTCGATCACGTCGATGAAGGTGGTGCACCTGGTGTAGGGCACCAGCTTCGGCTTGCCCGGCACGTAGATCAGCGGGCGCTTCCACCTGTCGCGGGGCTGCTCATCGGCCACCTGATCAACAGCCCCGACCGTACTTGGCTTGGTGAACGTCACTCGGGCACCGCCTCCTTGGGGCTCATCCAGTAGCGGATCGTTCCGTCTTCCAGCACGTCCGGCTCACACTCCTCTTCCTCGTAGATCTCCATGCCCAGGGCGACCACCACCCCGACCGCCGTCGTCGTCTCGATCTCCGTATAGCCCGGCCGGCAGTCGATGTGCCAGTCGAAGTTCTCCGGGTCGATCACCACCGCGACGTGTTGTCCGATGGTCATGTCTGTCCGTGTCTTGATGTCTGTAGCCACTGACGCATCCCTCCCCCCACCTCGGACACGGTGTGTTCCTGTGTCCGGGGATCACAATACACGACCCAAGCCGGGTGTGCAACTGGGTCCGACCAAGGCTCGCACCCCTTGGTCCAACGCAACAGACTGTACGGCATCCGACACCCCTGCGTCCACCTGCATGGACGGCACATCCCCAGGACTGGACGAACGGATGACGAAGCCGGGTTCACGAGTCCACGGTCGTGGACGTATCATCCAGGCGACTGGACGTAGACCCGCGATCCGGGCAAGGTCCCAGCCGCCGACCAAAGGAGACACCGTGGCTGAACATGAACTGGCGCAGCTCATCGAGCGGCGGCGACAGACCGCGAAGGAGTCGTACGGGGACATCGCCGAGCGGGGCGGCGAGCACCTGTCGAAGTCCTACGTCCACAAGCTGGCCACCACCGAGCAGCCGGCGATGCCGAAGCCCGAGCAGGTCGAGGCACTGGCCGCCGCGCTGGAGGTGCCGGAGAAGGTGGTGCTGCGAGCGGCACAGCAGGCCGCCGGCTACCACACGTACGAGGAGACCACGCCCGACACCGGCACGGAGATCCTCATCGCCAACGTTGAGCGACTCAGTCCCGAACAGCGGGCATCTGTGGCCGCACTCGTTGAACACCTGCTGCGGGGCATGTAACGTGCCTCACCTGGGGAAACACCCGCCCAGAGCTGGTCCTACTCTGTAGTAACGGGCCGGTGTAACACCCGCCCCACCACCCCCTCCAGTACCCAAGGACCACCGTGAAGATCGTCCGCGCGCACACCGGAGCCAAAGCAGTCCCAGTCCCTGACCGGGGAGTCATCTTCGTCGACCCGGATGCCGGGCACACGACGACCATCAACGCCATCCAGGCCGTCCTCCCCGAGGCCCACCCCGACGTAGTCGAGCACTGGTGGGCGGACTCGGTCACCCCGGCCGGCGAACCCCTGACCGACGTGCTCACCCGGGACCAGATCCAGCAGGCCCGGCAGTTCTACCGCCCCGCCCGGCCGGTCGACATCAAGCCTGGACGACACCGCAACCGCCGGGAGCGCCCAGCCCTCAGCAAGCCCGCCAGGGTTGGCATCCGGTCCGCCTCCCTGGTGGCCGCCGCCGCGCTCGGCCTCCTGCTCGCCCCCGTGGTGACCGGAGGACCCCAGTCCGCGTCCGCCGACGGGGTGTGGGCAGAGCCGGTCTTCACCACGGTCAGCCAGACGGGGGCCGGCTGGGACTGCAAGGTCGAGCTGCTGCTCGCCGAGTGCGTCAGCGACGAAGGCATCCCGGTGACGGTCGAGGTGCTGAACGGGGCCAGCGCCAGGACGTACAACTTCCGCTACGACGACCCGGTCTCCCAGGAGAAGCACCGCGCCGACATCAAGGTCTTCAAGACCGAGAAGGCCGAGCAGGAGTGGCACACCTACCAGTCAGCCCACCGCCCCAACCTGGTGAAGGGGAAGCGGTGGGTCGCCTACGGCACCGACGCCAAGCGGGTCGACAAGTACACCAAGGTCTTGAAGGCGAAGCACAAGTAGCCGAACAACAGAGAAGCCCCCGGCCAGGTGCACCGGGGGCTTTCTCAATCCGCCCGAAGGCGGGGGCTGGTCTTGACCTTCGGCTTGTGGATCAGGTCGGTGTCGATCCCCGGCCGCGCCGGCACGTAGAAGAAGCCCTCCTTCGTGTCGATGTCGTAGTGAACGACCAGCCCGTCCCGCTTGAGGCGGTCGATGAAGCTGTCGACCCGCTTCTCCTCCTCGGGCCGCAGCACCTTGCCCGCCCGTCGGCGAGCCTCAGCCCGCAGCATCTGCGCCGGGAACAGCCAGCGGTGCTCGTCCTTCATGCCCCAAGGGAGCAGCTCGTCGTCGCGGAGGGTCCGACGCTCCAGGCCCCGACGCCGCCGGAAGTTACCCCAGAGTGAGGGGACCGTGTCGATGTTGTACTTGCGCTTGTACTCGGCCACCATCCACTGGTAGGTCTTGCCCTCCTCGAACCACCGCATGACTTCCTGCTCGTTGACGATCTTCGACGCTGGCATAACGACCCCCTGTTTGGCGTTGCACTGTGCGGTGTTCGTTCTCGGACAAGTGCAACTGTGCCCTACCGGATGCGGGGTTGTCAACTCCAAGGATCCCCGTGGTATCGTTTGTCCAGATCACAGGAGCCAATCACAGGAGGTAGTACGTGGCGAAGATGAACCTCACCATCTGCGACATCTGCGGCGACCGTTCCAAGGACGCCCACCCGTACACGATCAAGAACGGCGAGGCCGTCAGCGTCGACCTGTGCGATGACGACGCCAAGCCGATCACGGATCTCCTCGCGAAGATCAAGAGCCAGCCGGTCGTGCGCCGGCCTGGCCGAGTCCCGGTCACCACGATCGAGGACATCGAGAAGTCCAAGAGGAAGTGAAGACAGAGATAGCGCCCCACCCGCAGTCATTGCAGGTGGGGCGCTTCTCTTTACAGGATCACAGCTCGGTGTCGGCCGAGAGCCAGGGGACGTGCTTGTCGATGAAGTCGTTGACGGCCGGGGCCTGCATGACGCGGGTCACGACCTTGGCCCCCTGGGTGATCGCCAGGGCGGCACCGGCCAGAGCGGCGTAGGTCTTCGCGTCGACCGAGGTCTCCAGGTACTCCATCGCGACCGGCACAACGACCAGCAGGACACCGGCCGAGGAGATCAGGGTCTGGAAGGCGGTGCGGATGCGCTTGCGCCGGTTGGTCCGCTTGACCAGGTCAGGGTCGGACTCGGCGTGCTGCGGGGTGTAGTCGGACACTCGTTCTCCTTCGGGGTAGATCAGAACCGGTTCTCGTTGAGCCGGCGCTGGAGGGCCTTGACGACCTCGGACTTCGGCTTCGACATGACGCCGTCCACAGGGGTCCGCAGGTACCGCTGGAGCGCGGCCACCGTCTTGTACTTCCGGCCGTCCTGCGCGATGCCGCGACCATCGACCACCAGGTTCCGGTCGACCTTCGCCTTGAGCACCCGCTGCACAGCGCGGACCAGGTCGCTCGGGTCGGAGATCTTCCCGTCAGCCGGCGTGCCCATCACCTGCTGCCAGCGCTTGATCGTCTTCGGACCCAGCTCGCCATCCACGGTCAGCTTCTCGAACGTCGGCTTGGGGGCCGGCTTCGGAGCGGGCTTCGGGGCAGGGGTGGAAGGCGCATCCGTGACCAGCTTGCCGCCGGCCGCCAGGTACTCCTCCAGCGTCTCGCCCTTGATCACGGACAGGAACGCGGCCTTGTTGTCCAGCGACTCGACGTACTCCCGGATCTCGGAGGCGTGGATGTGCCAGAGGTGAGAGCTGTCGGAGGTGCTGTCCTCGTCCTTGCGGAAGTCCCAGCCCTCGACGTGGCTGTCAGCATCACACTGGCCGAAGAACTCACGCCAGCCGTGCAGCCGGGGGTCGTTCGCCCGGCCAGCCGCGTACAGCCGGTCGCTGTACTTCGCGATGTTCGAGTAGTCGCCGCGCTGCGCCGAGCGGAAGGTCAGGTCGATCGCAGCCGCCTTGTCGGACGGACCCTTGCGGTCGTCGGCGTGGGTCACCGAGTAGTTGCCCGGCCAGTTGCGGTCGTTCGCGGCGCGGGTGTTGTGGTAGCCCTTCTTGTTGGCGTAGATGCCGCCGAGGGCGATGTCGTCGTCGAGCTTGTCGATCTCAGTCCACAGCCACCACATGCTGTCGTGGATGTAGGCGGGACTCGGGTTGTCACTCACTGATGCAGACCTCCTGGGTCTCGGGGGTGATGACTCGTGCGATGCCGGCGGCTGCGATCAGCCGCGAGCACTCATGGCACGGGGGGTCGGTGATGTAGAGGGAGGCACCGCGCATGTCCGCCCAGGACGCCCTCAGCAGGGCGTTCGCCTCGGCGTGGGCCGCGATGCAGGTGGAGTAGGAGCTGTCGGCCGGGAGCTGGTCGTAGCTCAACTGGCCACGCGGGCAGGCACCCGCAGTCAGGCAGCCGGGCAGGCCGGACGGAGCACCGTTGTAGCCGGTGCTCACGATCCGGTCGCCCTGCACGACGATGGCCCCGACCTGGCGGCGGGTGCAGTCAGCTCGGGCAGCTACCGCTCGGGCGATGCCCAGGTAGTAGGTGTCCCAGTCGGGGCGGCTCATCGGCTCACATCGACCATGTGCTGGTCGAGGCGGCGCTCGACATCCATGCGCTCGACCCGTTCGTGGCGGATCTCCTCGCGGATGCCGCTGATCTCCTTGCCGTGCTGGCGCTGGGTCTCGATCACCTGCCCCAGCCCGGCGAGAACCTTGTCGATGTCGTCGCGCAGGTTCGTGGTGTGCGAGTTGGCGACGTGCTCCTTGACTTCACCGAGGCGCTTGTGCTGCCGGCGCAGCAGTTCGGCGAGGACACCGAACACGCCACCAACGATGGCGACCTGCACAGTTGGTTCGAGGTCGATCAAGATGTCATCTCCAGGCGGTGCCGTTGCCGACCTTGACCTGGGTCATCACCCACCTGGAGCCGTCCCCGACCCAGACGATGGCGTCACGCCATTCCGTCCCCGTGCCCACCTTGACGCCAGACAGCGTGGTGAACGAGGCGGTCGAGGACCATGCACCCGCGCCGGCCGAGCTGACCGCCCGGGCCCGCAGGTAGTAGGTGGTGCCAGGCAGCAGGCCGGACAGGGAAGTGGGCGAGGTCGAGTCGGTCGCCGTCGTCGGGCTCGTGAAGGACGAGTCGGTGGACCGCTGGATCTCGTAGGACGTGATGGCCGCGCCGCCCGAGTCGGACGGAGTGGACCAGGACACCGACGCCGTGGTGGCCGAGATGCTGCTGACGCTCGGCGTGCCAGGCGCACTCGGTGCCGTAGTGCCAGTCGTGAAGGTCCGGGCACCGGAGTAGGCACTCCAGCCGACCGAGTTGTGCGTCCGCACCCTGGCGTACAGGGGGGTGCCCTTCGGTAGCCCGGTGATGGCGCGGCTGGTCGCCCAGCCCGCCGCGTCCCAGCTCGTCACCAGGTTGGTGAACGCTGAGTCCTTGGCCACCTGGCCGGCGTTGCGGTCCAGGGAGGCACCGTTGCTCGACGGGGTGGACCAGGTCAGCGTCGCCCCGGTCGCGGTGATGGAGCCGGCGGTCGGGGTGCCCGGCGCGGCAGGGACGGTCGCCGGCCGCTTCGGCAGGGTGATCGACCGGGTGTGCGACGGGGTGCCGCCGTTGTACATGCCCGAGATCGAGGCGGTCCAGGTGTACGTCGGTCCGCCGTCGTAGTCGATCGCGGCGTTCATGTCGTGCGAGTAGATGAGCTTCGTCTGGCCCGCGCTGCTCAGGTCGTTGTAGAACGTGCCCGAGCCGCCGCCCGTGCCGGTGACCTTGTAGCTCTGGTTGTCGCCGAACTCCCAGTTGTCGGGCATCTTGACGTAGACCCGCAGGTAGACCTTCACGACGGTGCTGGTCGATGTCGGCGTGGAGGTCCAGCAGTCGATGCCGACCTGAAGGTGGGCTTCGGTGGAGCCCCAGGTAGTAGCCACTCAGTCCTCCTCAGCCAACCGGCTGGACCCAGATGCGGTCCGTGGTCGGGGTGCCGGAGGGGGTGGTGCTCGACACGGTCAGCGAGTAGCCGTTCCACTTGGTCGAGTTGTCGACGGTGGCGGGGATCAGGTCGGCCCAGCCCGAGCCGGTGTAGTACTCCCACCGCCCGGTCGTGACGTTGAGGCCGAGCTGGCTCTTGCGAGGGCCGGTCGGCCGGGTGTCGGTGGACCAGGCGCGCACGCGGGAGCCGACGAACCGGCGGTCGTCCTTGACCTTGTCCGGGGCGATGGACCCGACGTTCGCGCCGACCGTCACCACGCCGAGGGACTCCTCGAAGACGCCGGTAGCGGTCTGCGTCAGGGCCGGCGCGGTCGCGTTCGGGACGCCCTGCAAGACGACCAGGCCGATGGAGTTCGCCACCGGGTCCAGGCGCAGGATCACCCGGTCGATCCGCTGAGCGGTGCCGGCCGGCGCGATCGGCACAGACTCGATCGCGGTCGAGGAGACAGCGTGACCGCGCACGATGGCGAAGCCAGGCTGGACGAAGGCGTTCATGCCGCCCGGGTCGCCGGACACCTGGAAGCCGGACCCACTGATGGAGTCGGCGACACCGGAGTCCTGAAGCTCCCGGAACAGGTCGGAGTACTGGATCTCCGTGGTGTCCTGGTTGTCGAAGGGGTAGGCGCTGATGGCCACTGGCAACTCCTTGGCATGGAGGAAGCCCCCCAAGCGCGAGGCTCAGGGGGCTCCAGGGGAGGGGGGTGGACTACTGGATCGCGAGGAAGGTGATGCCGTCGAGCGACTGGTAGCTGTTGACGCCAGCGGCCACAGCGACCCGACCGTCGGGCAGCACGTCAATGCGGCCCATCGTGTTGCCGCCCGCGTTGACGCTGAACAGGCCGCGATTGCCGGGCCGGTACCCCTCAGGGAGGGTGAACACCGGGCTGCCTGCGGCATCATCCACAGTGCCGGACTTGATCAGGCCCTTGAGACGGACGACGCCGCCGGGGTCCATCTTGTAGCCGGGTGGCTCGTAGGTGGCCTGGTACCAGACCCAGCCGCCCGTCAGGGGCGGGGCGATCCACTCCCCGGTGTAGCCGATGCCGCGCTGCATCAGCACGGTCTGCGGGGCAGCCGGGGTGGCGCTCACAGCACCGAAGCCGAAGCTGCCCCACCTGTTCAGCGGGTAGTTCGAGGGGCGGTGCCAGTCGTCGTGCTTGACCACCATGCGGTACATGCCGTCAGCGGGCGAGTTGGCGTGGTAGACCTCCAGGGCGTGCCCGCCGTAGGTGCCGCTCAGGGCGACGATGCGGGCCTTGGTGAACTGCGAGGTCGTGTTGTACCCGGAGCACTCCTCCACCGACAGGGTCGCGCGGGCATAGTTGTAGGCCACCGTCGCCCTCAGTCGGAGGAGCTGGTGCGAGCCGGACCCGTCGGTGGTGATGACAAACTCGGCGCTCGCCTTCGCCACGGTCTGCCCCTGGATGCCAGTGAAGGAGGCGATCCGGTACCACTGGCCGTTGGTCAGCGGGGTGGCCCGCTCGACCCACTCGTCGCTGATCTGCGACCACTGACTCCAGCCCGGGTTGTCGACGTGGTCGGACCGCGTCCACATGCCCCTGCCGTTGTTGTCGTGGAAGGTCTGGACGCACCTGTTCGCCCCGTGCTTGTGCGTGACGACCGTGCCGTACTCTCTGAACCACCCGCTGCCCGCTCCGAGGCTCAGGATCGAGGTGCCCGTCGGATAGACGGACACGGGGGACGACTCGGTGATCCCTCCCAGGTCTGCCTGGTTCAGCAGTAGTACGGGGGGGTTCTTCTCCAGGGTCGTCACGCGGTTGTCGAGCGCGGTGGTGTCGTCGTTCTCAGCGTTGCGCTCAAGCTGGTCGACCCGCTTCTCGGTGTTGGTCACCCGGTTGCCGAGGGCTGCTTGCGGGTCGAAGCCGGCCGGGTCGCCGATCAGCGCGCCGACCTTGAAGCCGTCCCTGCTGACCTTGAGCACGAAGCCGGTGGCCGTGGACGCCAGCTCCTGGCCCTCGACCACCACGCCGACCCGGTCGCCCAGGAACCAGTCGCGGCCGAACTCCATCGCAGAGTCCTCCATCGGGACCGCCTGGACGGCGAGGGTTGCGAAGCCCTCCTTGGTCAGCACCTCCATGCCGGCCTGGTCCAGCTCCTCGACCTTGTCGGTCTGGCGCTGGTCGACGAACCGCTCGATGCGCCGGCCCCAGTCGTTCTCGGCGGCGACGGACTCGGGAGTGTTGAGCCAGCGGAACTGCCGGTCGACGCCCTCGTCCTGGCCGGCGACGATGACCTGCGTAGCGCCGGGCGGGGACATGGCGACCCGGTGCCCGGCGAGGGTGTTGTTGCGGACATCGAGCCGGATCTCGGCCGAGCGGTCCTGCACCTGGTAGGTCTCGAAGGCGAGCTGGCTGCCGCGCTGGATCACCCGGAAGCCGAGGTCGTCGACCAAGGCCAGCTCCTCCAGCAGGTTGCCCAGCACCTTGAACCTGGCACTCTTGGTCGCCGACCGACCGCGTCCAAGGTTCACACCCATGACCAGGTTCGCCTTGCGGCGGGCAGCCGGCGCGGAGGGTCCGATGTTCGCGTTGACGTAGGCGTGCATCAGGGTCTCGGTCACCCCGGTGCGTACGTCGTGCGCTTTGGTCTGCTTGGTCGGGTCGACGTTGCTCGGCTCGGGGAATGCCAGGTGGTCGGCGAGGATGACCGAGTCGCTGACGCCCTCGAAGGTGATGGTGCCGGCAGGGTCGTCCGCCGTGGCGGCGTTCTCCTGCTTGATCGTCGGACCGGAGAAGGTCTCCTTGCCGTCGGAACCAGTCACGACGACCCCGGAGCCGGGCTGGCGCAGAGCACCCGCGAGGGGATGCTCCACGGCCAGCTTCAGCTTCCAGGTGCCGACGTTGTTGTGCAGGTCCGACAGCTCAAGGTCCAGCTCCTCGGGGCGGATCATGCCCAGTCGGGCGAGGCTCTTGTCCCGCACCTCGACGGTGATGTCCTTGAGCTGCACGTCAGATCACCATCCACTTCCGGGGTTGCCACGAGCAGGTGATGGTGGACCGGCCCACGATCTGCGCCAAGGAGTTGGTCGAGGTCGATGCGTGGGATGCGCCGGTCCAGGCGAAGATGCCGCTGGTCAGGGAGTCGGGGTTGTCGCCGTCGAAGTAGTCGCCCGTGTACTCGCCAGGAATGACCGCCCAGTGGGCCAGGTCGAAGTAGCCGTCCGTGTCGGTCGGCGCGTCGTTCGGCAGGGCGCAGTACAGCCCGATGTCACTGGCGGCCGAGCCGTCAGTCTCTGCGGTGAAGGTGACCCGCACGTCCTTCCACTCCGACCCCACGTTGGTCACGACGACCTCGCCCATGAGCCTGTTGCCGTATCTCGGGTCGCAGAGCAGGGCCGAGACGTTCCCCGTCCCCCAGCCGCCCGAGCGGCGCATCCGCATCAGCAGGGTGTACTTCTGGCCTGCCACGATCTCGGTCCGCGACAGCGCGGTGGACCGGGCGACCCGGTAATCCACCCTCGGGATGCCGGGAAGCGTCCGCCAGCGGCCGTACCGGGAGCCAGCAGAGCCCTCGGCGTAGCCGTGCATCATGTAGGACTTGTCGACCGAGGTCGCCTGCCCGGTCGCCATCGGTGCCAGCCGCTCCGAGGTGGAGGCGTACGCCGTCCCCGTCCAGCGGTAGGTGTAGATCCCGCTCGGCGACCAGGAGCCGTCGAAGTAGGACTCCATCGTCGCGGCCTTCTCGATCAGGATGGCGTCGAAGTAGGCCACGTCGCCAGCCACGGCCGGGACCGCGACGGTCGAGTAGCAGGTCACGGTGACGTAGCTCGTGTTGGCCGGGGCCAGGCCGCCGTAACCGCCGACGCGGGTCCAGGTGTTCGCCGGCACCCGAACCGCCGAGCCGTAGGCGGTGGACAGCTTGGCGTTCGCCGCGTCCTTGAACTCGACGCCGATCCTGAAGTCCCGCTCGACCGGCGAGTAGACGTACATCGAGCCGTACACCGGATCACCCGCCGCCACAGCGCCGGGCAGCGTGTTGCCGTACCCGCCGAAGTCGGCGGTCGACCCGCTGGCGGTGACCTTGTACGAGGAGCTGCCGTACTGCCCCCGGTCGGTGGAGCGCAACCCGGTGGTGCCGCCGTAGAACCCCCAGTACTGGCCGTCGTTGGTGAGGCTCGGGTTGGGGTGCAGGTTGATGCGGGTGACCGCCGTGCCGGAAACGCTCTCGAACCGGGGGTTGGTGACCAGGTTCGTCCAGATCGGGCCGCCCTTCGCCCCGAGCGTGCCGGACGACGTGTCCTCCAGCATGGCCTGGGCGGTGGTCGTGCCCGGCGGGATGCTCCACAGCCGGGGAGCCGAGGCCATCTGCGAGTAGCGGTTGGCCCCGGTCCCGTCCTTCACTGTGCCGGCCTTGGTGTCGATGATCAGCTTCTCGTCCGGTGCGAGGGTGCCGGTCCACAGGAACGACTCGCCCGTCGCGGACGTGGCCCGGAAGTTCTTGCCGGGACCGTTGACCTCCCAGACGGGGTAGGTCGTGGCGTCGCCCCGGTTCTCCAGGGTGATCGCGCCGATCGCCTGGGACGAGGAGATCTGCAACTTGGCCAGGCCGTTGAGCAGGCCGCGTCCGCCACCGGAGTTCTCGATGACCTTGCGGCTCGCTTCACTGTAGGTCCAGAACGGGTCGCCCGCCCTCAGTGTCAGGATCACATCGAGTTCGCGTTCACCGATGGTGTCCTCGCCGTAGACAAAGCCACCACCTCCCATCCGGCGCACCTTGGTGTACCAGCTCGACCCGTCATCCTCGACCAGTCGCAGCGTGCACTCGCCGGCCAGCATGATCGCCAGCCGGGACACCAGTGCTTGCAGCTCCTGACGGTTGTCGGCCAGCAGGTGCAGCGGGAGGTCGATGTCCCGGGGCAGCACACGCTGACCCCGGAACAGAGCGCCGTCTCCCGCGCCCTCCAGCCACTGGGTAGAGACGGCCGGAAGGCCCAGGCCCGCGAGACCTCGCGTAGCCTGGACCCCCTTGCCCTTCATCAGGATGTCGTTGAGATCGAAGACATCCGTGGAGGACTCCAGTTGAAGCCTCACCAGCCCACCATCCTTGCTCGGCCAGCCGCCAGGAACAGGTCTTCCTCGGAGTCGAGGGACGAGCCGGTGGCCGCGTAGTAGTTGAGAACCTTCTGGACCACGCCGTCGGTGGCAGTGCCGTCGAGAGCGCCGGCCAGGCGGGCGGACATCCCGGAGTTGACGCCAGGGATGGCGAACTCGGTGCCGGCAACGTCCTTGGTCAGCCCCCGCAGGGACTTGCGGACATCGCCGTACCGGGACTCAAGGCCCTCGATGAAGCCGTCGATGATCATCTTGCCGGCGGGGGTGAGGAGCACCTTGTCGTACGACTCGGGGCCCTTCCAGTCCTTGATCCACTCGGTCAGACCCGAGAGCGTGGACTTGACCAGATCGAAGCCACTCCTGAGACCGGCGATCAGACCGTCGATGATCTTCTTGCCGATGTCCTTGAGCAGCCCCAGCGGGTCCTTGAACGCCTTGGTCATCAGCGAGACGACCTCGTTGAACTTGTCCCTCACCGTCTTGGTGATGTTCTTGCCCATGTCGACGAAGAAGTCCTTGACCGCCTTCAGGCCGGACATCGTCTTGTCCTTCGCGCCCCGCAGGCCGTCATCGAAGAACTTGACGACCGACTTGAATGCGTTGGACACACCTTCGGTGACGGACTTCCAGGTGTCCTTGAACCACTTGCCGATAGCCTTCAGCGCGGTGGAGATGAGCTGAACCCATTCGTCGAAACTCTTCTGGGCAAAGCTCTTGAGGCCGGCGATGAAGTCGGTGAAGAACTTCTTCACCGCGTTCCAGCCAGCCGTCCAGCCAGCACTGACGCCCTTGAACAGGCCCTTGATCGCGGTGCCGCCGAACCAGGCGATAATCACCTCGAAGATGCCGACGATGCCGTTCCAGAGGGACGAGAAGATCTGCTTGATGCCGTCCCACATCCGGCCCCAGTCGCCGGTGAACAGACCGGCGAAGGTGTTCCAGATGCCCATGACAATGCCGACGACCGCCTCGAAGACTCGGGCGATACCGTCGATAGCCATGATCAGGATGTCGATGATCAGGCCGGCGACGAACACGATCACCGGGGCGAGGAAGTTCAGCAGCCAACCGACCACCACGCCGATGGCGGTGATGACGGGCTGGAGCGCTGCGACGAGCTTCTTGACCGCCTCGATCAGCGGGCCCATGTTCTCTTCGATGATCTGCTTGATGATCTTCAGAAGCGGCGGGAGGATCTGCTGGTACATCGCCATGAACGTCTTGACCAGTGGAGCGATGGCCACGACCAGCTCGCTGAACAGAGTGCCGATCAGTTGCAGGATCGGCGCGAGCTGCTCGGTGAGGATCGGGGCGAACTTGGTCATCTGATCGAAGACCGGCTGTAGCGCCGGCATGATCTTCTGGAACGCCGCGAGCAGGGTTCCGCCGAGAACTCCGGCGAGGGTGTTGATCGACGGCAGGAGAGCCGTGAACAGACCCGCCAGGGGCGGCAGGATCGTCGAGATCAGCGGGCCGAGGTTCGCGGCGAGGGTGCCGATGATCGTGCCGAGCCCACCGAGCACCGGGGCCAGAGACTGGATCGCCGGGTCGAGCGCGATGATGCCGCGCATCAGCCCGTCCATCATCATGGACAGCCCGTTCGCGATGGCCGGGTTGTTCAGCGCCGTGGCGACGCTGGAGACCAGGTGACCGATCGCCGTGCCGGCCGACTGCAACGGTCCACCGATGATGTTGGGCAGGTTCGCGAACAGGGCCATGAGTGCAGGCCCACCGATCGAGGTGATCTGGCTCATCGCGCTGTTGATCGTGGCGAAGAACGATGCCAGCCCACCCTGGAAGGCGGGGTCCTTGGCTGCGTCGGCGACGCTCTTGAGGGACGCCGCCATGCCGGTGATGCCGCCGGCTCCACCGCCCATCGCGGCCTGGCCGATGCTGAGGAAGATCGAGCCGATCGACCAGAGGGCCGACCCGAGCGCGCCCAGGTTGGTGAGCGCGGTGTCGATCCACTCCTGAAGCGAGCCGTCAGCCTTGGCGTCGGTGAGGAACCCGGAGAACTTGTCGGTGATGTCGACGAACCACTGCGCGAGCTTGGGCAGGTAAGCCGAGCCGACCTCGCCGAGGATCTTGACGATGTTGGCCAGGGAGTCGGTCGACCCGCCCGCGATCACGATCGCCTCGTTGAGGTTGGCGAACATGCCGGTGACCACGTCACCGCCGAGCGCGCCCTTGAACGAGTCGGCGAGCTTGCCGAAGAACTCGCCCATCGAAGTGGAGACCAGCTTCAGCCCCGCCGAGAACTGCGGCAGGAGCGCGTGGACCAGCTCGTTGATCGGCTCCTTGGCCTTGGCCCAGAAGTTGCTCGACATCTGGTCGGCCAGCTCGGAGAGGTGCTGCTTGATGTCAGGCAGGACCGTGTTGAAGTCCTTGAATGCCACGACGAGCACGCCGAGGCCGATCGCCATCCCGGCGAAGAGGCCGGGGAGGAGAAGGGCTGCCGGCCCGATCTGCGCCAGCGAGACGGCCAGTGCAGCGAGGCTGGCGATCGACTGGATCGCCGCGCCACCGATGCCCATGATGGCGAGGGAGATCCCGCCGATGACGGGGACCGCCTTGTCGAGGTTCATCAGGGTGTTGGCGAACTTCTCGAACAGGCTGTTGACAACCCGGATGCCGGACAGGCCGGCGATTGCGCCGGCAAGCGCCTCCGCGTTGACCTTCGGGAAGATCTCGACGAACCGGTTCCGGGCCAGCAGCGCCAGGGTGGCGGCGGCCTTGATCAGGAACGGCTGCGAGATCTCCGGCTTGATCTTCGCCTTGAGGTCGTCGATCTTGTCCTGGAGGTCTTCGATCTCGCGCTCGACCTTGGCCTTCGCCCGTGCGTCGATCTCGGGGGTGATCTTCGCCTTGAGGTCTTCCATCTGGTCGAGGAGGCCCTCGATCTCACGCATGGTCTTGGCGACGGACTTCTTGTCGAGCTTGGTGTTCACCGGGATGTCGGCGAGCGCCTTCTCGATCCGGTCGCGCACGAACTTCGCGGCGACCTTGTCCATCTCGGCCTTCACGACCGCCTTGACCCGGAGCTGCTGCTCCAGCATGGCCTTGGTCTTCAGCAGGGAGCTGAGGTTCGGCTCGACCTCGACCGTGCTGACCGGCTGGAGCCTTTCGATCTCGGCCTCGATCTGCGCGAGGGCCTTCTTGATCGAGGCGTCGTTCGGCTGCACGTCGATCTTGATGGGGGCCGCCTTGAGGACGGCCTTGAGTCCGGCGATCTTCTTTTCGAGTTCATCCTTGTTGAGCGTGACCGGGATGACGATCTCGTCGAGCTTCTCCATCTCGCGCTCAAGCTGCTTGATCCCAGCCAGCACCGAGTCGTGGTTGTCCATGTTGACTCGGATGTTGATGTCGCCGAGGGTGCCCTGGATCTCCTTCTGGAGCTTCTTGGCTTCGGCCTTCGCCAGAGACTCGTCAACCTTGGGGATGACCTTGGCCTCGACCTTGAGCGACTTCGAGATCGTCTCAAGCGCCTCCTGCGCCTCCCGACGAAACTTGCTCGTGTCGGGCATCACCTTGACACTGACGCGCCCGATGATCGTCCCGGTCTCTGCCATGCCTACCTCCGCTGGAACTTGCGATAGATGTCAGCGACCGAGACAGGCTTCTTCTGCTTGTCGGACCCGGTCGCCTCCGGCTTCGACTTGGGGCGGGGGTACTCCGGGAACTTCGGAGTCTTGCCCTTCGCCCAGTTGCCGGTCGCCCGGGTGTTGGTGTTGATCGCGTCGAACAGGTCGGCGAGCAGGAGTCGGTCCTGCCCCCAGCCGAAGTGGTCCCTGCCGCCCGACGCGAGAGCGACAGTCAGGGAGGTGTCAGGCAGCCTCTGCGCGTACGCCAGGACAAGCGCAGGGGAAGGGCCGCGCCCCTCGATCACGTCCACCAGGTCGACGCCGTAGTGGAACTTGAGATCGGGCAGCAGCCCCTCCCCGTACTCGTCGATCAGACGCGCGAGGCTCAGGCTTCCCCCGCCTGGGTGCCCTTCACGTAGCCCTCGAAGATGGTGGCCAGCACCGCCAGGTCGTCGCCGACCTCCTTGAGCAGCGCCTTGGCCTGGGCCGGCGTCTCGGCGACCAGGTTGAGGGCCTCCTTGAGCAGGGCCTCCTGGTCCGCGTCGTCGGCACCGAGCTTCTCCTGGGTGGCCATCAGGGCGTCGCGGTTCTTCTTGGGCATGCGCAGCGGGTTGAGCAGGCGGACGTTCAGCTCGCCGAGGGAGATGTCGAAGGAGCCGTACTTCGCGTTGGCGGCGGCACGGATGTCATCGAGAGTCATGGCGTTGGACATGGGGTTGCGGACCTCCAGGAGTGGGTGTGAATGTGGGGGCGCGGACCAGGGGTAGGGGGAACCCCCGGCTACAGAGAGGTCCGCGTCATCTGTAGCCGGGGGTGGATCACAGGATCACATCAGGTCAGCCGACCGGGGGCTCCACGACCTCGCCCAGCGGGGTGATCGCGTAGGTCCAGGCGTTGGTGTTGTAGGCCATCGGCTTCACGCCGAGCGGCAGGCCGGCGAGCGACTCGGTGTCGCTCATCTCCAGGTCGTCGCTGCGGTAGATCTCGGCCTTGGGCGCGTAGATCGCGAAGTGGTTCTCGCCATCGACGAAGATCGCGAGGAACGCGCAGGACGTGGGGATCGGGTCAGCCGGCACACCGATGGTGCCGTCCGGCAGCTCGGGGGCGTTCGAGCCGAAGTACAGCTTGAGCCCGGCCTTGTCGAACTGCTGGAGGGTGAAGGCCAGCGTCTCGGTGCGGGCCGAGTACTTCGTCCGCAGCGACTTGTTCTGGAGCGTGCCGATGACGGTCGCCTCGCCACCCTCGGACGTGATGCCGAAGATGTCTTCCAGGCTGGTGTGGCCGACGTTCTCCCACGGGGTGCCCGGGGCGAGCAGGTCGGTCGGCATCGGGGTGCCGACAGGTGCAGTGAGGTAGTTACCGTTACCGATAACAAGGGTAGCGGCGTCGTTCACAGCCACGAGTAGATCTCCTTCGATCAGGTGAGCGGGAAGGGTTGAGTACGGGATTTGCGGATCTCGACGTTGAACAACGTCTCGTATCGCGACACGCCCGTCGGGAGGTCGGCGTACTGCACTGGCCCCGTTGCCGTGGCCCAGTCCGTAGCTCGCCTGGGGGCAGAAGTCATGTCGACGTACGTCAGGTGGCCGCGACCCGGCACGACCTTGTGGTCCAGCCAGGCGTTGCGCAGGACGACCCGGACCGCCTCGCCCAGCAGGGCGGCGTCCTCGTCACCGTTCGGGTCCTCGCAGAAGGTGTGCACCGCGATGTCGGCCACGTCCGTGAAGCGAGTGTCGCCGCCCCAGCTCCCAAACTGGGGCTGCCTGCGAACCAGCACCAGGGGGAAGGTCTGATCGAAGCCGACCAGAGTCTTGACCTGCACGCCGGGTAGGCCCTCCCGCAGGATGGGGAGGAGCAGATCCTCCACGGGGGACAGTTCGACCAGAGCCTTGATCTCATCGGGAAGTCCGGCCATCAGCCTCGCCCCCTCTTCTTGCGCTTCTTGGTCTTGAGGAACTTGCCGTTGGCACCGCGTTGCGGCCGGCGGCGCACCTGACGCTTGAGCTTCTTGCGGCGCTTCGGCAGGTTCGTGGCGTTGGCCAGGATGAACAGCCCGTCCATCGCGCCCCACACCTCGCCGGTGTCCGGGTCGATGTAGCCGGCGCGGCCGAACTCGATCGACGCCGCCGTGTTCTTGGGCTCGCTGTCACCCCGCGCCTTGCCGTCGGTGTTGTCGGCGAGGATCAGGTAGCGGTCGACGTGGCCCTCAGCGGTCTCGATCTTGGCGTTGCCCTCCTGGTGATGGCGGACCAGATCGGCGGAGGCGATGGCCTCCATCTCGAACAGCAGGTCATCCATGAAGCTCTGGACGAAGTCGTTCTTCGCGACTCGCCGCTCCAGGTTCTTGTAGAGGACGACGCTCATGGGCGCTCGCGCAGGTCGATCGACCAGTGCCGGGTGCGCCGGGTGCCGTGGTGGTAGGCCGGCGGCGTGACGACATCCCAGACCGCGCCGTGCAGCTCGACCCGGGACCACAGGCTCACGCCCTCCAGGTCGGCCGAGCAGCCGATGCGGATGACGTTGATCTGCTGCTGGCCGGGCAGCTCGGCGCGGGCCGACCGCTGGGGGATGCTCCAGACCCGCACCTCGTGCGGTCCGTCAACGTCCGCCATGACCAGCTCGTTGCCCCGGTTGTCGGTGACGACCTCGGTCTTCCAGATCCTCGCGGTCATGCCGCGCCTACGCTGGAGGCTCACCAGGGGCTCTCATCAGAGAAGTACTGGATCGGCTCGTTGCTGCCCTCATCGGGCACCAGGCCGACCGGGCGCTTGCGCTGCGGACCCCACGCCGAGATGGGCGCGGAGTAGATGCCGGGCTTGCCGCCGGCCAGGGCTCGCAGCATGCCCTGCTCGTCCTTGGTGAAGTGCACGGTGCCGGCGTCCCTGCCGGTCGCGTCACTCCAGCCGATCGTCTCGTCACCCGCACGGGACTGCGTGTAGCCCTGCGGGTTGTCCATGTACCGCTTGCACGCCCGCAGAACCAGGGTCCGCACCATGCGCGGGGCGGTCGCCGGCTCCCAGACCTTGCCGTAGTGGCAAGCCAGGTCCGAGGCGTCCTCCAGGGCGCTCTCTGCGATCCGCTCCTCGTCAGCGTCAAGGGTCCAGTCGAGACGGTTCTTCAGTTCGTCAAGCGTGGCGAACACCGCCATGCCGCACTCCTTCACACGAGGGTGAAGCGGGGCCACCCCGAAGGATGACCCCGCTCACAGGATCACACGAGATCAGGCACCCTTGGCGATGCCGGTGATGTTCGCCAGCTCGGCGTCGTACGCCGGGGTGAACTTGGCGTTCTCGCCAACGCGGCCGGCGACCGGGTCCGGCAGGGAGTCGGTGCCGTTGAGGTCCAGCTTGATCGCCCGGACGAAGTGGTTCTCGTCCGAGACGAACGGCTTGTTGGCACCGTCGCGACCCACCAGCGGGTCGTCCACGTAGCGGAAGCCCTTGTAGGTGTTGAAGATCGACCGGTCCTGGAACCGGGTCGAGTCGTAGTCGCGAATCCAGCGGATCGCCACGCCGTTGTGGCTGGCGGTCGCGCCGAACGGGACCGACTGCGGGACCGACGGAGCGCCGGTCACGAAGATGTACGCCGAGTCGACCATCGCGATGGCGGTGTCGGCCGGCAGCTCGCGGGCCACGACGAAGTCGAAGCCGAACCGGCGACCGATGGTGGCCTCCCGCAGAGCGGAGACGGCCTCGGCCTCACCGACGTTGGAGGCGAGGTTGAGCTTCTCGTCCTCCAGCAGCGCGGCCTCCCAGCCGGTGCCGATCAGCATGACCCGGCGGCCAGCCGGGACGCGCAGGTCGGTCATGACCTGCCGGGCGCGGATGAGGCCCGTCTTGAGCGCGGTGTCGGCGACGCCGAGGGTGACCTCGAACGGCGCGGCCAGCGCAGCGTCGGTGGCCTCGTACTCCAGGCCCCGGCCGATCGCCTCGGTCTGCTTGGTCGCGAGCTTGGCCCAGCCCGGCAGGTCCAGGTCGTTCTGCTCGTCGGTCAGCTTGACGGCCGAGTAGATGTCGCCACCGAACTTGACGGCAACCTTCCGCTCGGTGTACTCGTCGAACTGAACCTCGGCGTCCGGCTCGTTCCGGTCTCGCCGCCAGCCGTAGCTCTTGTACGGCAGGACGCCCTCAACGGTGACGTTGATGGTGTCGTCCTTCGCACCCTTGAACTGGTCGATGCCCTCGCGCCGGAACACGGCCGGAACGATGAGCTGCTCCTCCAGAGCAACCGCCGCAGTCGCGACGATCTTCTCCGGCTTGACTACGTCGTGCGGGGTACGTGCAGCCACAGTGTCTGCCCTCCTGGGCGTGAAGAAGCCCCGAGCTGTGGAACTCGGGGCTTCGGGGTGATGGGAGTCAGTAGCGGGAAGCTCGCGCCCGGCGCGCTTCCTTCACGGGGTCGAACGGCTCGTCCTCGTCGGACGGGTCCAGACCACCCCGCAGGTCCGCCGGGGCGGGAGAGACCGCGTACTTCTGGAGCGCCTTGGCGTCTGCCTCAAGCTCCTCAGCGGTCGCACCTTGCAGGCGCGCAGCGAGGTCGTCGGGCAGGCTGAACTTGCGCGCGACATCGCTGACCAGGAGCTGGCGTTCCAGCTTCTGGTTGGTCTCCCGCAGCTCCTTGGTCGCGACCTCGAACTCCTCCACGGTCTTCGCAGCGGAGAGCTTGGCCTCGGCCTCACGGAGGCGAGTGCGGTAGTTGGCTGCCTCGGCGTTCGCCTTGGTCAGCCGTTCGCGAGCCCACTTGGGAAGCTCGTCAGTGCCGTCCTTGTCGCCCTGGTCTTCACCCTCGGGGGTCTCGGGGGTCTCGTCCGGCTTGTCGGCCGGCGGGGTCTCCACGGGCTCCGGGGTCTCGACCGGGGTCTCGGGGGTCTCAGGTACGTCGGGCACTGCTTGCCTCCTGGGCTCGGGGTTGACTCGCCTCCTGGGCGAGACGTTCTTGTTCGAGGCGGATGAAGCGCCGCCACGCGCTGAGTGCGGCCTTGCCGGACAAGCCCTTCGTGACCGTCGGCCACTCCTTGGCGTACTTCCGGTTCAGGTCGTAGAGGGGGGAGTTGAACTGCGTGTCGGAGTACACGGGCTCCGCGACGCAGTGACAGTTGTCGTGGTACTTGTCGCCGTCGCTGTACTCGGCGGACGCCTTCGACTTGTAGAGGTCGCCCTTGCGCACCAGGCCGCGACTGATCAACATCGCGCACCAGCCGCAGGGGGTGCCGGTCTGGGACACGCGCACGTAGCCGATGACCCGCTTGTCGCGGGCGGCGTAGTTCCACACGGTGCCGCGCCCGCCGTCCATCGCGATCCGCTCGGCAGCAGATGCCTGGCGGGAGCCGGCCGCTTTGTGGGCGTCTTGCCGGGCAGCGTCGACCTCCTTGGCGGGAGCGTCGGTGTCGAGCTGGCTGACCTTGTCTTCGAGGTTCTTCGGCCCCAGGGCTTCGAGAACGATCCGGGCCTCCTGCTCGGCGAGCCGCGCCAGGCGGTTCTCCTCGGCAGCAGAGTTGCCGTCGACCTTCTCGACCGGGATGCGGTCCTCGTTGAAGCTGTCATCCTGCCCGCCCTGCGCGTCGTCTGCGCCCGTGGACGGGGCGTCCGTAGTCGTGGATGGGGTCGAACGCTCACCGCCCTCCTGGGGCTTCTGAGCAGGCTCGCCGGCCAGTTCCGCGAACTCGTCGCGCAGCATGGCGAGGGTGACGTACCGGGGTGCCGGCTCCCTGGGGTCCGCGATGGTCCTGCCAGTGCGGAGAGCCCGGACGAGCCGGTAGTACGCCATCGCCAGTGCGCGGGCCTGACCCCGTCGGGTCATGACCAGTCGGACAGCTTCGGACAACCAGCGACCAGCAGTCGCGGCGGTCGCGGTGGGGGGCACGCCGGCCCAGATCTTGATGGCGTCCTCGATGGTCGCCGCACCGATCTGAGTCAGCGCCACCTGGTAGGCGACCGAGGTCTTGTCGGCCTCGGCCGCCCTCTGCTCAGGGGTCACGTAACAACCACCTCCTCATCGGGGGTGGCCGGGATGTCGGTGACGCGGTCGGGGCTCGACCGGCGCAGCGCCTGAGAGAGCGCCAGGTCGGCGTTCTCCTCCTCGTGCAGCCGGCCCCACTCGTCCAGCTCGGACTTGGTGACATCCGGGACTCGCGGCCACAGGCCACGCTTCGGGATGCCCAGCGACTCGGCCAGCTTGCCCAGGCCATCAGCGGACTGCGCGAGCGACTTCATCTCCATGTCCCGCCAGATGACCTCGACCTCGTAGTCGTCCAGCGAGGCGGCGTCCAGCTCGCCCTCCAGCTCGGTGGCCAGCCGGTCCACCCGCTCCCAGGACTCACCGAAGCTGGTGCGGAACTCGTCGACCATGCGGGACAGCGCGGTCTCGGCGGCGAGTAGAGCCTCGGCCGAGAGGTTTGCAATTTGTCCCAACAGGTGATGCGGCGGCGTCTGCGAGATGGCGGACAGGTGCCGGATGCTCATGTCGATGGAGTCGATGAACCCGCCCAGCGAGGTCTCGTCCAGGGAGCCGAACTTGACGTTCTCGTCCTCGGCGAACAGGAACCGCTTGGCGTTGTGGTTGATTGGCAGCGGCTTGGGGTTGCCGCTCGCGTCGAGGATCGGCTCGCCAGTCTCCGGGTCACGCTCCAGCGGGGGAGCCATCCCGGTCACCCAACGCACCTTCGTCGATGCATAGGTCTGCGTCAGGAGCAAGTCGAAGACGGTCTGGTTGATCCGATTTTGCAGTGGGATCATGGGCTCGACGACGCCGACGGTCCGACCCTCCAGGTCGACGTAGGCGACGAACCGGGTGACCGGGCACTCGCTCGCACCGTGCCGCTTGCCGGCCCCGACCTGGATGCCCTTCTCGTCGGTGTACGACTTGAAGGAGACCTCGTACTCGTAGGTGCCGTCCCACAGCGTCGCCTTGCCCGGGGTCTCCGAGGCCGGCTTGCGGGCCACGGTCAACGCGGCGTACGGGGTGTCGTCGTTGGCCGGGTCCTCGAACAGGGCAGCGGTCCGCAGGGCCGACAGGCCCCGGGTACGCACGCCCCGCTTCGTCTTCTCGGTGACGGTGAAGCTATGGCCGTAGGTCACCGCGCCCCGGTGTACGGGGATCTGGCGGGCGCTCATCCGCGACCGGTTCCAGTGCTTCCAGCCGGCGCTCTCGTCGTTCGTGTTGTCCTCGCCAGGCCGGCGGAACGCATCCACGTACAGCGCCTGGGTGGGGGTCTTGACCAGCAGGGGCATCCAGTTGGAGATCGCCCGCTTGGCCAGCATCTTGTACTCGGAGTCCGAGTTCTCGGGCATGTACGGGTCGTCGTGCTTGCCCTGCACGTAGTCGTCGATGCGCTTGAGGCGGTCGGCGTCCTTCTCCAGGATGGCCAGAAGCTGCTTGGCGAGCTGGCGGGGGGAGAGCTGTTCGCTCACAGGATCACACTCCTCACAGCCAGTAGGACCGTCCGGTCTTCGGCTTCGTCTTCCGACCGCGAGTCCGCAGGTCGTACAGGGCTTCGTGCGCCAGCATCAGCGCGGCGTAGGCGTCGATCTTGCGGTTCTCGTCGCCCTTGCGGAACGAGACGCCGTACGGGG
This sequence comes from Micromonospora sp. GCM10011541, assembly GCF_042650725.1. Lineage (NCBI taxonomy): Bacteria > Bacillati > Actinomycetota > Actinomycetes > Micromonosporales > Micromonosporaceae > Micromonospora > Micromonospora sp. GCM10011541. Next base: position 28,504 of record NZ_JBHSBP010000026.1, on the reverse strand, counting down.
TGTTGTGCCGGTGGGCGTTCAGCAGGTGCCGGCGCAGCGTCAGGTCACCGTCGTGGAACAGCTTGCCGTCGAAGATCGACGACATCAGCCGCTCGTGCGCCTGGACGCTGCGCTTCTGTGAACCACGCATGTCCCAGCCGATGACCGACTTCTCGGACGCCTTCACGCCCAGGCCCTCGCCGTAGGTCTCCGACCACTCGGTGATGTAGGACTCCCACAGCGCAACGTCGGCGTAGAAGCCGCGCACGTTGAACAGACGGAACGCCTCGTGCACCTGGCTGTCGACCGCCTGGCGGGGAACTTCCCAGTTCTCGCCCTGCGGGCCGTCCGGCTTCTCCCACACGCCCAGCACGAAGGCCGTCATGTCGGAGACCCGGATGCAGACCAGCGCGGTCGCGTCGTCCGTCTTGCCGCCATCGAAGCCCATGACGATCTCGTCGCCCGGCTTGAGGACCGCGTCCTCACGCTCCAGGGGCTTCCACTGCTCGTAGCCGTAGAGGGCGTCCTCGTCGGCGACAACCTGGTTGAGCCACATGCGCCGCGACCGGGCCACCGAGATGGTGGTGGTCTGGATCGACTGGATGATGCCGGCGACCTTGAGCCAGACGGCGTCACCCCGGATCTTCGGGATGACGATCTCCAGCGCCTCGGGCGTCAGCGGGGTCTTCGGGTGCGCCTCGATGCTGTCGTACAGGAAGCCGACATCGACCGCTTTGCCTTCGAGGATCTTCTCGTAGGAGACGCGCATCTTCTCGGCCACGGAGTCCTCGCCGGGCAGGAAGGCGTTGGTGATCGCCAGGTACCGGGAGTCCTGCTTCGTGGCGTTGCCGTCGATGGTCTCGAACATGAGCTGGCCGTTGTTGCCCTTGACCCAGTGCTGCGTCTCATTCATCAGCGTGAATGTTGTGCGCTTGCCTTCGAGCGCCCGATAACTGGATGTAACGGCCTCAAGACGGCATCTGCCGCGATTCGCTCGAATCAGGACAGCGCCGTCCTTGATGGCGTACGTCTGCTTGAAGTGGTCCGACATCAGCGACGGGATCAGCGACATGGTGTTCGTCGTCTGCGCCTGGTTGACGGCGGTGACCTGGACCCACGCACGCGGGTGAGGCTTGCCGAGCGGGCTGCCCTTGCCCCAACTGTCGAACCGCGACGGGCCGCACAGCTCGATCAGGCACATGACCGCCAGCAGCGGGTCCTTGCCCCACCCCTTGAGGCGCTGCAACACGCCCGTGCGGTAGATGAACCGACCATCGCGGTCCACCGCGTACCACCACAGGATGAAGCGGAGCTGCTCCGGGGTGAACTTCCAGGGGCCGCCGTCCTCAGCGAGGAGGTACTCGGCGCACCAGCCGGCGATCTGCCACCCAAGGGTGTGCTGCGGTAGTAGCCATGAGCCATCGTCGCGGGTCTGCCACGTCGGGCCCAGGTAGGTCGGTTCGAGCAGTTGAAGCTCGGCCTCCGTCATCGGAGGCGGCGGTGTCGCCACGGTCATCGCTCACCTCCCCGTGGAGGGCATCCCTCCGGTCGCGGGAGGTGGTCAGGTCAGGGTCAGTCGGCGTTGCCCGGAGCCGGTCCATCCACTCGACGAGCTGGTGCTCCTCGGGGGTCAGCGGGCAGTTCCTTCGGGGGCACCGCTTGCGGCGGCGAAACCAGCTCACAGCGAGAGGATCTCGGTCGGCGGGTCAGGCAACGGCGCGAGAGTGCTCACCGAGCGGTAGTTCTTGTTGACCGTGCCGACCCAGCCGACGGACCCGATCGCCATGAAGGCTTCCAGGATCGCGGTGTCCAGCTCCTCGACGGGCGGGAAGCCGTTCGCGGCGTCACCCTCGATCCGCACGGTGATGCGCAGGTGGCCGTTCGAGACCGGCCGCTCAGCCACCCCGACGATGTCGACGAGGGCGGGCTCACTGATCTGCTCTATCGGCACAGCGGCCTCCTCACATCAAGCCCAGCTCGCGCTTGTACTGCTCGATCGCGTCGTCCGAGGCGGACGGGCCATCCTCGACGGGCTCGTACAGCTCGATGCGGACACGCCGGCGGTCGCCCTCGGCGACGAGCAGACGCTCGAACGCGGAGTAGATCGTCTGGAGCATCTGGCCGCTGCGCTTCGTCGACTGCTTGTAGTGGCTCAAGTCCTCGCAGAGCGAGTAGGCGAACGCCCAGTCAGAGTTCTGGTAGAAGTCCGCCTGGCCGCTGGTCTTCAGCGACTCCCACAGCTTCAGCGCGATGGGGTGCCAGGAGCGGTCGGCGTTCGGGATCTTGACCGGGCGAGCCTCGCCCTTGGTCACCGGGACGATCTCCTTGCCCTTGCGCTCACGCGGCCGGGCGAGGTTGTCCTCGCGCTCAGGTACGGGACCAGGCATGGAGATCACCTCCTCGGTGGGTGGCACGCCCGGAGGGAGTCGAACCCCCTGGCATCGGTGTTGGAGACCGTGCCGCGACCACTCGCTCGAACGCTTGCGCCCCGGGGCGTTGACCCCAGGGCGACCGGGTGGATCAGTGAAGGTTGCGCTTGCCGATTACGGCCTCGGCAGCAGCCTGGGCCTCGGCCTCGGTGGCATGCAGACTGAGGGTGGCCGCACTGCCGTAGCCAACCTGCCAGGCCGAGCCCGAGCCAGTGACCTGTAGCTGGTTGACGTACTCAAGGTTGAGGGCGCACTCGCCGTTGTAGGTGGACAGCACGAACTGCTTCTGGTTCTTCACCAGCGCCGCCAGGGCGGCCTTGGCGGTCGCCAGGTCGACGTGCTCGGACACCCCCGCCCCGTTGCCACTGAAGGGGTAGTCCTGCTCTGCCAGGATCGCCCTCGGGCTGAAGCCGCTGCCGATGCGCAAGCAGGCCACTCGGTCGAGGTTGATCCACTTGTTGGTACTACCGGGGACGGTGCAGCGAACCCACACGGGCGCTCTCCTCATCTTCTTCGTCGATATCTTCGTCAGGCTCAGGCAGCGCAAAGCCGATCGGGCCGCCCGACAGGGTGACGCGCTCCTCGGGCTCGTGCTCCTCGTGCGGGCCGAAGCCAACCTCGAACAGGTGGCCGGCGACCAGGAGCTGGAACGCGAGCCTCACCAGATCTGCCAGACGATGTGCGGGATGAACCAGGCCACGAACGCGACCAGGGCGGCGATGAAGCCGAACGCGCCAGCCGTGCGCCACTTGCCCTTGCGGATGCCCAGCCAGTTGCGGGTGTTCTCGCTCAGAGTGTCGCCGGTCTTCCGGTTCGCCAGGCCGATGCCCTCCAGCACCGCGAACGACACGGCGACCAGGACCAGCCAGACCGACCAGATGAAGGCCCAGCGACTGCGGTACGGCTTGTCAGCCACTGCGACCTCCAGGGTGTGTAGGTGAAGTCGAAGGCCCCTGTCCCGGAGAGAGGGGGACAGGACAGGGGCCAGGGGAGGGGGCGCGGGTAGCGGGCGCGCTCAACCTCCCCGCGCTCAACAAGGTGTGATGCCTTGGAGCGCGGTGTCAGAGGAGGCCCGGGTGGGCCTCGGTGCGGGTGAACTTCTTCGCGGTGCGTCGGATCGCCGCCGTGCGGGCAGCCGCCCCCTCCGCGCCGCTCTTCTTCTTGTGGTGCCAGTCGCAGATCGCCTGGAGGTTGGATTCCCGGTGATCGTCGTTGTTGACGATGTGATCGACATCCACAGCAGGCTCAGTGCAACGTTGTCCGTGAGGGTTGCGGATCTTGCAGCGGTAGCTGTCACGCCGCAGGATGCGCTTGCGGATCTTGTCCCAGTCAGGGGGGAGCCGGAGCCGCCGGTCTGATCCTTCCCAGCCTGGCATCGACGACTCCCCCCGTCCTGGTGGTTGATGGTCCCGACCGCGTACGCCCGGAGACATGCGGACCCAGGACCCAGTCATGGGGAACAGGATCAACTGGAGAGCTGGTGACCAGGTCTTCGTCTGTGACCGCGTCAGCGGTCCCACCTGGTAACCTGGTGAACTTGTGAGCAGGTGATCGTCAGTGGGCGCTTCGCGCCCCACTCGCTTCCCTGGTTCTCAGCTTCCCAGTTTTACTGTTCTACTTATAAGACGGGTTCAGACCCGAGTTCTGTCGGGACTTGTGCCTCGGGTCACACCATCACATCAGGGCAGCGGCGAAGCCGGGCGGCGGCGAGAAGATGAGACCCCCGGAGGGGGTCATCACCAGGAAGACCTGAGCGGCGGCGATGGGATGGGGCCCCGGACGGGGCCAACCCCTGGATCGACGGCGAACCCGGCGATGGGCACAACCGGCGAATGGCTGCCCGTCGATGGCTCACTCTGCGCAGCCGGAAAACCAGGGGCACCGCCCTCCAGGCCCACGGCGACCTGCGCGTCAGCTCTCTGCCGGCGCTGGGCACCCTCCTCCTCGTCGACCCTGGAACCGTGGCGCGATCTCAGGCGGTAAGACACAGCGGTGCGGCGGTCCGGGCCAGGGGGGATCGACCCCCCTCTATACTTACGCATTCGCATACGTCTGCGACGCATTCCCATGTATCAATAAAAGTATTCAGATGTATCGACGAATCCATGCGAATGCGTCTATGAAGACGGGCATCGAATCAGGCTGTGACCGGGCTCACACGTGTCCCACTATGCCCGGATTGCGCAACCGTACGGGCGTACTGAGAAGCCCTCAGATGGCCGTAGAGCGACGAACGGGCACGGGTGAGGGGTAGGACAAGGGTCAACGACGAGGGTAGTTGACGGCCGTCAATGTCCGAACGGGGGTTGTGGAATCGGGCCGCGTGTGGTTCGATCGCGCGCCGCATGCGCCGCAACGTGGGTAGGGACAGCCGACGGAAGGGCGCCAGGTGAGCATCCCGTCACTCTGTGTCGACTCATCCTTTCGGCCAGCCCAGACCAGCCGAACGGGGGTGCACAGCGTGTGATCCTGTTCCGTAGTGTTTGGGATGTCAGGCAGGGCAGCGCAAGCGGCCCGGCCGGACGGGGAGGGACCCAGGTTGACATGCTCCGGCGGGTCGGCTACGGTTCAACTCAGCGCCGGTCAACGGGGCACGGGCCGCAGGCTCATCGCATAGGCGGTGACCAAAACGGGGCCCGGAACACAAGTTGACAAGCGCGAGGGAAGCCGGTAAGGTTCTCCTCAACACAGCAACACAGCACGGCGCAGGTACTGGCCGGGCGGGTCGGCGACGCGGATGCGGGTCGGCTCGTCGGGAGCCAGGTACTGCTGAACAACTCAACAGTGACAGGAAAAGGTCTGGCGTGGGTAGGCATCTCTATCGCTGCGCTTCGTGGCCAGGTGATCCGTCGGATGGCGCTCTCCCTGGCACAACCTGAGACCGAACAGACGCACTTGTGGGTGCGCTCATCGGTACTGCGAACGGATAGGGCTCTGTGCAAGAGGCGTCAGACTGCCGGGACGGGTGTGGACCTATCCCTTGTGTACACCCATAGACCACGAGCACAGCAGGTGGTCCGGCCGGTGCGAGTCCGGTGATGGGTACGGCGTCAAGTGAGCAGGTGTGAACTTGACATGACTGACTGATCGTGTACGCTGGACTCAGCAACACACCGAACGGAAGGCAGTGACATGGGACGCAAGGCAGCGACCGACCCCCGCGAGCGGATGGTGGAGGTCGGCGGAGACTACGACCGCATGGTGTCCAACATCCTCGGGTGGTACTACCGGGCGTCGGACGCTGAGATTGTGGAGGGGCAGGCGTGGTACGGGGTGGCCGGGGACCTGGCCGACGAGCTGGCCGTGGCCGGCGGATTCTCTCGGGAGCACGGCGCGGCGATCATCTCGCACCTGTCTCCGCAGACTGACTGGGACCGCAACATGTCCGGGGCGCGAGAGTTTGTCGCCACGGGTGGCGAGACCGCATTCGGGATCATGGGTGCCAGCATTGCCCGTGCCAACGTGGCGATGCGGTCCGACGCCCCCCTCGCGACATTCGGGGATGGCGGGCCGAAGACTCGCCGATTTGCCCACAACATCCTGGGCGACCGCGACGGGGTGACCGTCGACATCTGGGCCGCTCGGGCGGCGTTCGGGGACATGTTCGCCGTCAAGGCGGACACGGTGCTCGGATGGGCGAACATCTATGCGATCACCGAAGGCGCATACAAGGAGGTTGCGGCGCAGGTGGGCGAGACTCCGGCCGACCTCCAGGCGATTGTGTGGGTGACCATCCGCAACGCCGACGACGCTGCCAAGCAGGCTGCCCGGGAAGCCAAGGAGGCTGCCAAGGCTGCACGCCGCCGCGTCAAGGTGACTGCGTGAGAGTGTGAACTTTGGCCCCCGGTCTGACCCGGGCAGCGTGGGTTCGCGACCCACCGGGGGCACGTAACCGAACCAACCGACACACAGGAGTGATCGACATGAGTGGACGTACAGCCGTGGTACTGGGCTACGTGATCGACGACGCCCGGGAGGAGCTGGCCGAATTGATGGGCCTGACTATCGACCCGTGGTCCCTGACTGACGGCCAGGTCGTCGAGCTGATGGAGGACTACCACCCGGGTGGGTGGGCGACCTTCCTGCGGGAGAGTGCCGTCTGATCGTCCGCCCCCGGTCTGACCCGGGCAGCGTGGGTTCGCGACCCACCGGGGGCACGCACTGCCAGCCACTACAGGGGGAGATCCCATGAAGACCATCACCGTGACCGATGAGCAGTACGCCTACCTGGTGAACGCCGTGCAGATCGCCCTGGTGCAGGCCCAGGGCAACACCGAGGCGTGCGAGCGGGACGCCGTGTGGTTCCGCCACCGTGGCGAGGAGCGCGCCGCTGAGACCAGCGAGAAGTTCCGGGAGCTGTCGCAGGACACGCAGACCCAGTACGCCGGGCTGCTCGCGGTGGTCAAGTTCGCCGGGCTGTGATCCTGGGGCGGCTTGACGGAACACAGCATCACATGTAGAGTCAGACTCAACAACACAACGCAGGGAGCGTGAGCAGGTATGTGGTACGGACGGACTCGCGAGGTACTGGACATCGCCGCCGAGCTGGCGGGCAACCCGGACGGGTGCACCGTAGTGCCGGGTGAGGGGCAGCGCCTGCCGGCCGCCGGCTACGTGGTCGGGCAGCGGGGGATCTCCGGTGAGCTGGGCGTCATCGACATCGCCGAATGGGTGGAGCGTGAGCTGCCCCGGGTGATCGGGCAGCGCGAGTACTTCGGTGCCTGGACGGATCGCGAGACCGGGGTGATCTACCTGGACGTGGTCAAGATCTTCTCTGAGTTCGTGCCGGCCTGCCGCGACGCCGACAAGCGCGGGGAGCTGGCCATCTGGGACCTGGCCGGGCAGCGGGAGATCCGCGCCGCCGAGTACGCCCCGCAGTACCGACTGGTTCTCTGACCAGATGTGACCCTGAGTCTGTGCGCCCACCGTGAGGGGTGGTGAGGGTTCGCGACCCGGCGCAGACACGCAAGACCAACCATCACCTACCCAAAGGGGCAGACATGACCGCCGCGATCGAGACCATGACCCACCTCGTCACCCTGCCTGGCACGTACTGCGGGTTCCCGGCGCAGTGGACGGTGCACCACGTCACCGACGGCAACCCGGCGCGTGACTACTACCAGGTGAACGTGTCCAGCGACGCGCTGGTCGCTGGGGTGGCGCTGTTCGGCACCACGTCCGACGAGTGGGCGGTGGCCGGCTGGCTGATCGGGCACGACTGCTCGCCTCGTACCTGCGACTACTGCGACCAGCCCGGCACCCACAAGGTGATCGACGCCACCGACGAGGTGCTGTGCCGGCGCTGCCTGGTCGACCACACCGACGGCCCGCTGCGTGACTACGCCCGGCACATGAGCGAGCACCAGCGCGCGGCCCTGCTGGTCGCCGAGCTGACGCGCTGATCCACCCGCCCACCCCCTGCTCCACCCATCGAAGGAGATAGCTATGCGAATCAAGACTGCCGACGCTGCCGGGTTCATCGCCAACCTGGTGCCATTCAAGGCGGGCAACCTGCGAGGCGAGGCTGTCGCGGTCCTGTCGGCCCCGCCCACCACGAGCGGCCTGCCTGCCGAGTACGCCGCCCGCCTGCGTGAGGCGCAGATCGAGCGGACCCAGCGGTACCTGGCGGGCGCTGGCCGGGACGCCGTGCAGGACGCCCCCCGCTACATCGTGAGCAGCTACGGCCTGCCGGTCGCCTGGGTGACCCTGGCCGGCGAGGTGGTGGTGCCCCCGGTGACGCATACCGGGACCATCGCCCGGCACCAGCGGATCGCGCGGGCCGCGCTGGTCCCCATCCCCTGATCCGTCCGCCTGCACGCCGGCCAGCCGGCGAGGGTTCGCGACCCGGTGCAGGCACGCAAGAGCACCACCCCACCTGATCCGAGGAGAGACCGAGACATGAGCATGCGACTGGCCCAGGCCCTGCTGTCCGACGACCCGGCCGAGCGTGACCGCTACCTCAACGAGGAGACCCTGCGCCACGCGGTCAGCCGCGCCATCTTCTGCGCCGTCACCCAGCGGGTGCTCGACGTGCGTGACGCGGTGCTGTTCACCGTCACCAACAACGGGTCGACCGGCTCGATCACCATGACCGGCGCTGCCTGGGACAGCATGTCCGAGGGTGTCCTGGCCAAGGCCGCCGAGCTGGGTGCCGTGACCGAGGTGATCGACGGACGCGCCCTGTGATCTACGACATCGAGGTGGATGTGGCGGTCGCGAGGCCGCCCACCCCCGCCAACACCCGCACCGTCTACCTGCGCATCGCAGTGGACGGGGAGCCCGGATTCACCGCCGACAACGAGGCGCTGCTGACCGCTGCGCTGATGGCCTACGGCAGCCGGACGGTACCGATGCCGCTGGCTACCCGCATCACCAACCTTGAGCTGTGAGGGAGAGAGCATGAAGACCAAGCTGCGCCACTGGGTGGCCGTGATCGCCGCCGTGACCCTGCTCGGTGCCGCCGAGGGTGTGGCCAACCGGGCGCTGGACATCGACCCGGCTGCCCCGCCCGCCCCTGCCCAGGTGGTCGAGCTGGTGCAGGTGGCCGAGGAGCCGGCGGTACGTGCCCCGATCGAGGGGCTGCCCGAGTGCCCCACCGAGGACAGCGAGGGCCCGTGCAACTGGTACGGGGGGAGCAACGGGGAGGGGCTGCGGTTCGCCGCCCTGCCCGAGACCGGGGAGCCGGTGCCCGCTGACATGGCCGAGTTCCTCGCCGAGGAGCCGGGCCAGGGCGACCGTGATTGGTCGGTGTGCACCTGGTACGTGGGCGACACGAGCTGGATCGTCTGCCCTGACGGGTACTCGCTGTCATCCTGACCCAGCTTGACCGCACACAGCATCACATGTAGAGTGAACCTGACACCGAACGAGGGGACCACGGAAGACATGACCACCACCACCACCACCACCCGCACCCGCACCCGCAGCGCCGAGCGCAAGCAGTTCCTGACCGACGTGCTGATCACCGCCGTGGAGCACTGCGGCTACGGCTTCTTCACCTCGAAGGAGTGGGAGCCCGACGCGGACGAGCCGTACGCGGTGATCCAGTGGCACGACGGCGAGGAGTGGCTGGAGCAGCGCATCGACCTGGACACCATCAGCAAGGGGTTGGGCGTGATCCGCCGGGCCGTCATGCGGGAGACCGAGCGCGACGGCGAGGTGCTGCACAACAGCAAGACGGGGGAGCGGATGTACCTGCACCCCGAGCAGCGCAAGAACATCATGCTGGCCGACCGCACCAACTACGACGAGGGCGACCTGGACGTGGTCGATGCCCTGGCTGTGCTGGAGTGCGCGCTGTTCGGACGGGTGGAGTACGCCTGACCGGGAGCTGACGGTGCTGGCCAGGTTCGCCTGGCCGGTGCCACCTCCTCCCGGAGGGATGCAAGTAACGTACGCACCACCGACAAGGGAGAGACAGTGGCGACCTTCGTGATCCTCCAGCCGAACAGCAACACCAACCCCACCGGCAAGTACCGGGTGGTCGAGTTCGACGACTGGCTGGAGTCGGGCAACCTGTTCTACGGCTACACCCCGCACGACAGCTACGAGGCGGCCAAGCAGGACGCCGACGCCCGCAACCGCGCCGCGCTCATGCCGAGCGCCTGACCAACTGAGAGACGAGAGGGGTACGAGATGACCGACGGGATGTCGCTGTGAGTGAGAACCTGCTGGACAACGAGACTCCCGGCGAGCTGGTCCTGGCGCTGGACGACGGCGGGCAGGTGGAGCTGCGCCGCATCCGTGGTGCGGGGCGGTGGCCTGGTGCGGGGCGGTTCACGATGACCGTGACCGGCTCGGAGGTGGTCAAGGTGAAGCTCGCCCGGACCGACCTGCTGACCATCGTGGCGCACGTCGCCAAGCTGCTGGCCGAGGACGAGGTGCGCGGGTAGTAGTGCCGAGGGATGGGGGGCTTCGGCCCCCTCCCCTTGACCCTGATGTGAACCTGTGAGCGAGAGGACGTGATCGCGTGGGCCAGGCCCTCGTGCAGACGAAGTACTACACCTTCAGCCAGAACAACTCGGGCGGCTGGTTCGCCTACGACTTCTTCGCCGGCATCGGCCAGAAGGTGATCGTCGAGGCGATCGACCGGGACCACGCCGTCGCTCGGGCCAAGCAGATCGGCCTGTACTTCGACGGGCGGGGCGACTGCGTCGGGTGCTGCGGCTACCGCTGGTCGGAGCCGTGGGACGAGGACGGTACCGCCGGCCCCGAGATCTACGGGGAGACGATCGAGGAGTACCTCGACGGGGGCTGGGCCTACGGCCCGAGCGGCGAGGGTGAGAAGCAGGTGTTCGTACACCTGACCACGGGGCAAATCCTCGCCTACTGACCGACCCGAGTGTGATCCTGACAGCAGAGCAACGAGGAGGAACCACCAAGTGAGTGAGAACTGCACCGCCTGCGCCGGCACCGGCAAGGCCACGCCGAAGAAGTACACCATCACCCAGTCCGCGTACCTGACCGCGCTGGCCAAGCTGGGCCGGATCGGTAGCCCGGCCACGCGGGAGGACATCCGCCTGACCAACGTCGAGTACAGCAACTTCCGCAAGCTGACCTACTGGGAGCTGATCGAGGAGGTCCAGCCCGGCAAGTGGGCGCTGACCCAGCTCGGCAAGGACTTCATCGAGGGTCGGGTGCGCGTGCCTCGTCATGCGTACGCGCTGGCCGGCAACGTGGTCCGGTTCGACGGGGAGCTGGTCGCCAACCCGCGTGCCCGGCTGCGGCTGGTCGCCTGATGAGGGCGCGACCGGGCGACAAGGTGGTGGTGACCGGGGACCAGGCGTGCCTGGAGCACGACCTCGAACCCGGCACCGTCGGCACCGTCGAGAGGCAGGGCTACCGGCCCGACGTGTGGCTGGTCAACTCGCCCAGCGGGGACGGGTTGCGTGCCGCGCATGAGGACGACATGCGCCCGCTTGAGGGGGTGCCCCAGCCGGCCCCGTTCCGAGCGTTCGGGGTCAGCTTCGTGCCCGACCCGAGCGTGCCCGAGGGGCAGGCGGTGGTCATGTCCGAGGGTGCGACCCGGGAGACCAGCTCGACGGGTGCCAGCAAGGACAGCAAGCTGGCCCGGTTCGACATGATCCCGACCTACCCGCTGCGCCTGCTGGCCGAGCGATACGGGGCTGGAGCGCAGAAGTATCCCGCCGTCAACGGCCTGGACAACTGGCGCAACGGCTACGCCTGGTCGTTGAGCTACGCCGCCATGCAGCGCCACCTGACCGCGTTCTGGGGTGGCGAGGACATCGACCCGGACTCGGGCCAGCAACACCTCGCCGCCGTGGCATGGCACGCCTTCGTGCTCATGGAGTGGAGCCGCCACCCCGACCTGGTGGAGAAGTTCGACGACCGTCAAGACCCGAGGAGTGGTGCCCAGTGAGGTACGACGAGGCCCTGCGCCTGTGGGGCAAGGGCAAGATCGAGGACGACGAGGGCAGGTACGGCAAGCGCCCGGACATCGACCCCGCCTCGGTGGTGGTGAGCATGGACTTCAACGCCGGCTACGCCTGCTGCGGTGGGTCCGACCCCGACTGTTACTGCTCGTACGCCGAGAGCCCGTCGGCCACCGTCAAGATCTCGGGGGAGAGCCGCGACCTGCGGCACTACAGCACGGAGATCGACGCCGACAGCTTCGACTTCGCCTCGGTGCTCGGGGAGATCCTGGACGTGGGTGGGGGCGTGATCGACAAGTAGTTCCCGGGTTGCGTGTGAACCTGTAACCCTGTACGATGAGAACCTGACAGCAAGTACGACGAGAGGGGCAACACCAGTGGGGACCAGCACTCAGACCCAGGCCGCCATCACCGGCATCGACGACCTCGTCGCCCTGCCCGTGGGCGTCAAGATCCAGGACCGCGACGGTGACGTGTTCACCAAGACCGACGCCGACACCTACACCTCCGTACTCTACGAGTTCCCGACCACCTACCTGATCGACTACCTGCCGGCCGTGGTGCTGGCCGAGCCGATCGAGTTCGAGGTGGGCGACGAGGTGCGGGTCAACACCCCGGAGTTCGTCGGGGGGCGCATCCTGCCCGGTGACCTCGCCGAGGTGGTCGACAAGAGCGAGTGGTTCGTGGACGTGCGCTTCGCCGACGGCCTGACCGTCCCGTTCAAGCGGGCCGAGCTGGACCTGGTGCGCCGGGACATCGAGTCCGCCCGCAAGCTCAGCGACGGGATCATCGACCGCATCATCGCCTCGTTCCGCAACCTGCTCGACCGGGCCCCGACCGCCACCAAGGACCCGGGCCAGGTGGTCCCGACCGCCGAGTCGGTGCTGATCACCTCGCTCGCCATGCTGGCCGCCCTGCCCGATGGCAGCGTGGTCGCGGCCACCATCCCGACCAAGTCGGCGACCCGATACAAGGACAGCGGCAACTGGCGAGCGATGGGCGAGGAGGGCACGTTCAACTACACCACCGCCAAGCTGGCCGAGGCCGGCAAGCTGCGGCTCGTCTACAACCCGAACACGGAGGTGGCGCAGCCGTGAGCCCCGAGAACTACGACCTGCCCGACGACTGCATCACCGTCGAGCTGTCCGACCTGTCCGCCGAGGAAGTGGAGGGCGCGCTGGTCGAGCACTGGAACCGGGCGACGCAGGACCAGCCCTGGTACGCCCACTACGCCTACTCCGAGTGGAGCACGCACAAGGGGGTCGAGGAGGTCGAGGGCCTGGGCAACGTCGAGGTGGTCGAGATCGAGACCGGCGTCCGCTGCGACGACGACGCCCGCCTGGTGTTCCGCGTGGCCAGCAAGGGCGGCGAGGTGGTCCGTCACTTCGCGGTCGACGGGGTGGCCTGCGTCGAGGTGGGGCCCTACTGGGGCGGCCTGCTGTACGAGGTGGTCCCGGAGGAAGTCCTGGTCACTCGTTACGAGCCACTGTGATCCTGTGAGCCAGCCACACCACGGAGAGGAGGTCGCATGCGGATCACACCGCGACGCGAGGAGGTCAAGGTGATCGTCGACCTCCTGGAGAGCGACCAGTTCGACAGCGCGGAGGCGATGGCCAAGGCACTGATCAAGGAGGTCGCCGAGCTGATGGACATGCGTGACTGGGTCGCCCTGACCCACCGCTTCGGCGAGCAGGACCGGGTCGGCATCAACTGGGGCCCGTTCGCCTCCGACAGCGAGGCCACCAAGTACGCCAGCAAGATCGGCATCAACGGCAAGTTCACCGCCGTCAAGCTCTATAGCCCCGGCCTGCTCCTGGCCAACGCCACCCAGGCCAAGCGACCGACCAAGGACTTCTGCACCAACCCGTTCTGCATGCACGCCGGCTCCCTGCACAGCGCCGTCGGCAACGGCCGAGGCAAGTGCGTCCTGGAGCTGTGTCCCTGCGAGAAGTTCGCCACCAAGTGAGGAGGAACCGCCACCCATGAGCAGCAAGCACACCGTCGACCACATCTGGTGCCCCGACTGCCAGAAGCGCGGCTTCGAGAGCCAGCACCTGGCTTCCAAGGCCCTCGGCAAGGCCCAGACCAAGCGCAACCGGCTCGCCGACAAGGCCGGCACCCGGCGCGGCATGAACCGAGAGAACCGCTTCTACAACGACTGCCCCAACGGCCTGTTCCACCTGACCGGCATGAGCCGGCGCTTCGTTACCAACGAGAGGCAGTACCAGTGACCGACATCAACTTCCGCAACGACATCACGATCCAGCTCGACGATTGGATGGGCGACGACGCCAAGGTCATCCGCATGGCCAAGGCCAGCATCAAGAAGACCGGCGGCGACATGGAAGAGGCCGCCCGCATGGGGTTCATCAACTTCCTGATGCGCGAGAGGCATGGCGTCCCGTTCGAGCACTGCGCCATCACCTTCTACTTCGAGCTGCCCATCTTCGTCATGCGCCAGCTCGCCAAGCACCGCATCAGCTCGATCAGCGAGGCATCCGGCCGGTACACCGAGCTGGCCCCGGAGTTCTACCTGGCCCAGGCGGGTCGACCGATGGTGCAGGTTGGCAAGGCCGGCGCGTACCAGTTCGAGCGCGGCACCTACCAGCAGTTCCAGGGCTACCGCTTCGCCACCGAGGCGACGAGCAAGCGGGCGTGGGCGTACTACCGGGACCTGCTCGCCGAGGGCGTGGCGCGAGAGCTGGCCCGCTCCGTACTGCCGGTGAACATCTACACCTCCGGCTACGTGACGGTGAACCTGCGCTCGCTGATGAACCTGCTCTCCCTGCGCACGGCCGAGGAGCACGCCGTCATCCAGGGTCACCCGCAGTACGAGATCGAGCTGATGGCCCAGGAGATGGAGCGGATCTTCGCCGCCCGGTTCCCGCTGACCCACGCCGCCTTCGACCGCAACGGGAGGGTCGCCCCTTGAGCTGGATCAACCCCGTCGACTGGGCCAGCGCCCAGCCCTGCACCCTCGCCGGCCACGACGACTGCCACTACTGGGGGCTGACCCTCGGGCAGTGCATGAAGTACCACGGCAGGCTGTCCGCCTACTACCGACAGCGCGCTCAGGCCCTGCGAGTCAAGGCCGAGAAGGTGCGGGTGTCCAGCGAGAAGTGGCTGCTGTTCGCCTTCGGCCTGGCCGTCGGCAACTGCCTGCTCCAGCTCGCCCTGGCGGTGGCCAAGTGAAGCGCCTGCTCCAGCTCCTGCTCGCCGCCGCCACTGCCGGCAGCCTGATCGCCCTGTCTCAGATCCTCGCTCTGATCATCGTCCTGGAGGTACATCAGTGATCGACACCGCCCACCCCGAAGACATCCTCGTCGTTGGCTGGCTCAAGCAGGCCGAGCAGTACCCGCAGTTCCGTGGCCGCCAGGTCGTCAGCACGAACAGCACCCAGATCCTGCATGGCCGGCGCATCCGGCGGGCCTACCTCGCCCCGGGCTGCGGCAACACCCCGCACGGGGAGGAGTTCTTCGCCGTCCTGCGGGCCCACGTCCACACTCGCGGCACCAGCATGCGGTCGGCCCGGGACTTCGAGGCCGACTACCTGGAGGACGAGCTGGCCGAGCTGTTTGCCGCCGAGGAGAGTGTGAACCTGTGAGCGAACTCAAGGACATCGCCGGCCACACCATCGAGCCGGGCGACACGATCGTCTACCCGCAGATGTCCGGCCGGTCCGTGCAGATGGTGCTCGGCACCCTGCGCTCCTACAACGGCAAGACCGCACAGATCGACCGCACCGAGGGCTCCCGGTGGAGCGCCGGCTACCAGCGCACCCGGTACCGGGACAAGCGGACCGGCAAGGGCATCGACCCGTACGCCAGCGACAAGCACTGGGAGGTGCGGGCGCACCACCTCTACACCCACAAGGAGACCGGCGAGGTGATCTCCGAGGAGGAACTGGAGCGCCGCCACCCGTACAAGATCGAGTGGGGCTACACCTACTCCCGGCAGCTCAGCGCCGACACGCTGGCCCGCCGGCAGTACGAGCGGAAGTACGTGCCCGGCGTGCTCAAGGACTACGTCGAGGAGTACCGCAACGCCCCGGCCCCGGTGACCATCCAGAACGTCAAGAACATCGTGAAGGTGGTGCCCAGTGGCGCGTAGCTCGTACGTGTACGTGGTCCTCAACGACGAGGGACTGCCGTCCGCCGGGTTCACCGTCAAGCGCGAGCTGGTGTCGTACCTGCGACGCCTCGGCCCGGACGTGGACCTGGTGCCGGCCGTCATCCGGCTGCCCGATGGCCGCGAACGGGAGCAGGCGACCGAGCTGAACATCAAGGAGCTGGTGTCCGAGTGAGCGTGACCCGACTGGCCTGCGGGCCTCGACCCTGCGAGACCCCGAAGCGGACCCGCTGGCGGCTTCTCGGCCTGCTCTGGGCCTGCCCCTGGTGCGGCACCGTCTTCAAGCTGACGGAGATCCACTCCTTCGGTGAGGGAGTCCGCACCTGGCAGAAGACCGACCTGGTATCCCGATGACATGTGAACCTGTGAGCGAAGGAGAGAGAGTAGTGCGACCCGAGTTCCGTGCCTGGCCCAAGACCCCCCGACTGTTCCGCGACATGGTCATCACCGAGAAGATCGACGGCACCAACGCCTGCGTCATCGTGCAGGCCGGCGACCCGGCCGAGGGCGACCCGAAGTGGGCTGCCGGCGTCACCGTGGGGGACCAGTTCTTCCACGTCGGTGCCCAGTCCCGCAACCGGGTCATCACCCCGGAGAAGGACAACGCCGGCTTCGCCCGGTGGGTCCAGGTCAACGCCCAGGCCCTGGCCGAGGCGCTCGGTCCCGGCTACCACTTCGGCGAGTGGTGGGGGTCCGGCATCCAGCGTGCCTACGGCCTGACCCACGGGGAGAAGCGGTTCTCCCTGTTCAACGTCCACCGCTACCGCGACCTGGTGCTGGACGAGGACGGCGTCGAGAAGATCCCCGGCGTCAACGTGGTGCCGACCCTGTACATCGGCCCGTTCACCACGCCGATCGTCCGTCAGACCCTGCTCGACCTCATGCAGGCCGGCTCGGCTGCCGCGCCCGGCTACGACAACCCCGAGGGGCTGGTCGTCTACCACTCGGCCAGCTCCCAGGTCTACAAGGTGCTGATCGAGAACGACACCCTACCCAAGAGCCAGGTGGTCCAGCTCGACGAGGCCAGGCGTGCCCGAGCCCAGCGCAAGATGGCCGCCGACCTGTCGATCGGCCGGGCGTACCTCGGGGACGTGGCGTGACCGCCGAACAGCGCGAGGCATGGATC
Organism: Micromonospora sp. GCM10011541; assembly: GCF_042650725.1. NCBI lineage: Bacteria > Bacillati > Actinomycetota > Actinomycetes > Micromonosporales > Micromonosporaceae > Micromonospora > Micromonospora sp. GCM10011541. The sequence goes on along the minus strand of NZ_JBHSBP010000026.1, from coordinate 11,450 downwards.
GAGCGCCAGGTAGCCCTGGCCCCGACGCCCACGCTGGAGCGGTGGATGGCTGCCAACGCCGCCCTCGGCATCCACGTAAAGATCAAGAGCAACCAGTCATGAAGAAGCCCCGTCTCCCTCAATCACGAGGGGGGCGGGGCTTTTTTTTTGCTCAGCGCCAGACCGGCTCGATCAGGTCCGGGTTGAATCGAAGCGGGTGAATGTCTTTTTTCTTCCTTTCGTCCCATACCTTCTCGATCGGGTGGATGATCACCGCCTGGAGGTAGTGCGAGAGGAAGGCCCGGCGCTCGGCGTTCGTGCGCTCATCCCAGGTGCCACGCACATCCACGCGAGTGTTCAGCGACGGCCCCCCGAGGAGCAGGGCATCGGACTGCTCCTCCTCCAGCTCCTCCTTCTCGGCGGTCAGGTCCGCACGGATCTTGAAGTAGTCGGCCGACGGGAGCAGCTTCCCCTTCCAGGCGTCGTAGGCTTCGGCGAGCAGCTCCTCGATCTCGTTGATCCGGTCCGCGTGGGGGTCGGGCGACGGCTCCTCCTCGATCTCGGGCACGACGCCCCCGCGCTTGTCATGCACCTCGAACACGGTGTCGCGGATCAGATCGTCGAGCGGGTCCATCGCCCGGCTGTTCCTGCCGCAGCCGCGAGCCGTCGCCCCGAGGCACTGGTAGAAGCGGGTGATCCTGGGCAGCCCGTTCCTCCCCTTCGACTTCGTCTCCACGCCCACCATGCGCGGGGTGTGCGCGCACCTGCCGCACAGCACGAGTCCGCTCAGCAGGTGCTTGGCGCGTGCCTCGCCTGCCGGGGTGTCCTTCGGGGCGTGCCCCTCCCCGATGGTGGCGCGCAGCTTCTCCCAGTCGTCACGACTGACGATCGGCTCCCACTTCCCCTTGACCTCGGTGCCGTCCGCCTTCTTCACGATCTGCCACACCTGGCGGATGCGGCCATCGGGCAGGTTGATGGTCTCCAGCTTGCCGCGCCACCCGCAGATCCGGGGGTTGCGCATCATCGAGTGGAACGGTGCCCAGGTCCACGGGTTGCCTCGCGGCGTGAGGATGCCCCGCTTGAGCCAGTCGGCCATGACGGCGCTCGGGGTCACGCCGGCCAGCATGCTGGCGACCGCGTCCTTGATGTGCTCGCTCTCGACCGGGTCCAGGGTCCGCTTGTCTTCCGTCCAGCCGAAGGGGCGGCGACCGCCTGCCGGCTCACCGGCCTCGGCCCGCGCCAGGTGCTCACGGGCGACCCGGCGTGCGGTGTCCGCGCTCGACTTGTTGGCCATCGCCACCAGCACCCGGGCCATCGCTCGGCCGCTGTCGGTGAGCAGGTCGAGGGAGCCGGTCACACCCATGAACAGCTTGCCCATGTACTCGGCCAGCTCGATGGCGTCTTCGAGGTCGCGGTTGTCGCGGGCCAGCCGGTCGATGTCGTAGGTGACCACGGCCTGGGCGACGTTCGCGCGGAGGTCGGCGAGCTGCCGATCCCAGACCGGGCGCACGACCCGCCACACGTAGTAGCGGAAGCCGTCCGACGCGGTCTTCACCAGCCGCTTCTTCTTGAAGGCTCCGGTATCGTTCTCCTCGTAGATCACGATGGTGGCTGCACCACGGGACAGCGCGTAGTAGATGCTGTCCTTCGCCTGCCGGCGGACGCCCTTGCCCTCCTCCTCCTTGTCATCGGAGATGCGAAGGTAGATGGCGACGACCTTGCCCTTGAGCGACTGCATGTGGTCGGGGAGTGAGGCGACGCCCAACTGGCGGCGCGCTTCGTCGCCGTCCATCCTGATGCCGTCGAGCGGCTGGCCGGGGGTGTCGAGGAGGAGCGCCAGGTTGATCATGTTGACGATCGTAAACCCCAGGGTCATGTTTCCGCAATGCTGTGCGAGTACAACGACCACATGATCCGCAACCTGACCGTGCACGAGGCGATGCCCGGTCACTTCCTCCAGCTCGCCCACGCCCGCCGGTACGCCGGCCCCACCCGGGTCCGCGCGCTGACCGAGTCCGGCGTGTTCGTCGAGGGCTGGGCGGTCTACACCGAGGAGCTGATGGCCGGCCTCGGTTTCGGCGGGCTGCCGGTGCGGTTGCAGCAGCTCAAGATGCAGCTGCGGATGACCATCAACGCGCTGCTCGACCAGCTCGTGCACGGCGAGGACCTGCCCGAGTCGGAGGCGATGGCGCTGATGACCGGGCGCGGCTTCCAGGAGGAGGGCGAGGCGGCCGGCAAGTGGCGCCGGGCGCTGCTGACCTCCACCCAGCTCTCCACGTACTTCGTCGGCTACAGCGAGATGGCCGACATCGCCCGGTCCCGGCCGGACGGGGTGTCGGTGCGCGAGTGGCACGACGCGATGCTGGCGCACGACTGCCCGCCGCCCCGGCACCTGCGCACCCTGCTGGGCGTCTGAGCCGGCGGACCACCCGCGGCGCTGCCCTCCCTGGCCTCGGCCTGCGGCCCCGGACGCCGCGCGGGCTCAGCGCCGCGCGGCGGTCACCGCCGCGTCGATCAGCCAGCGGGAGATCGAGTACGCCGGTGGCAGCTCCGCCGGCAGCGAGTCCACCGGGAACCAGCGCGCCTGCGTCAGCTCCCGCCCGTCGACCACCGGCTCGGCCGTGGGGTCGGCGGCGGTGGCGGTGAAGCCGGCGAGCAGCGTCCCCGGCCCGGACATCGCCCAGGGCTGGCTGCCGAAGTAGGTGACCCTGCCGACGGCCAGCCCGACCTCCTCGGCCACTTCCCGGTGCACCGCCGCCTCCAGCGACTCGCCCGCCTCCAGGTAGCCGGCGACCAGCGCCCACAGCTCCGCCGGGCCGTACGCGTGCCGGACGAGCAGCAGCTCGTCGGCGCCGCCGGCCGGGCCGGGGCGGGTGATCGCGGTGAGCACCGCGGCGGAGAGCCCCATCGGGACGTACAACTCGCAGCCGGGGCAGCGGCGGGCCGTCTCGCCGGGCACGTCGGCCAGCTCCTCCCGGCAGGCGCCGCACCAGCGGTGGGTGCGCCGCCAGGTGAGCACCGCCAGCGCCCGACCGGCGAGCGTGGCGAGCGGTTCGGGCAGCTCGGCGGCGAGCGCGCGCCAGCTGCGCCAGCGCCCCCCGTCGTGCTGTCCCGGGCGCCCCAGGCGCGTACCCCGTCGAGCGTGCCCAGCGGCACCCAGCGGGTCTCCGGCGGCAGGTCGGCGACCCGGGGGAAGCCGCCGTCCGGTGCGGTCAACAGCCGGCGGCCGGCCACTGGCAGGGCCAGGTCGTCGGGGGCGGGCGGGACGGTGGCGTCCGATCCCGGCAGGAAGCGTGCGCGGACCGGCTGGGGGATCGACATCCGTACGAGGGTAGTCGTGGCGATGGGGACCGGTCGGCAACGACCGGTCGGGGGCCTTTCCCTTCGCCCGCAGCGCGTTTCGGTGAACCGGCCGTTCCCGGCCGAGGGCCGACCTAGCATCGGGTGAAGTCGACCTCCCCCTGCCGGCCTGCGGCGAGACTGCGCGCGCGGCTCGGTCGTCCGCACCCCACTTTTGTGACCAGGAAGGTAGCGGCATGAGTTTCGTCACGACCAGGGACGGCACGGACATCTACTACAAGGACTGGGGCGAGGGTCCGGTCGTCACCTTCTCCCACGGCTGGCCCCTCAGCGCGGACGCCTGGGACGGGCAGATGCTCTTCCTGGCGCAGAACGGCTTCCGGGTGGTCGCCCACGACCGTCGCGGCCACGGCCGGTCCAGCCAGTCCGGCACCCGAAACGACATGGACGGGTACGCCGACGACCTCGCCGCGGTCATCGAGGCGCTCGACCTGCGGGACGCGACGCTGATCGGCCACTCGACCGGCGGCGGCGAGGTGGCCCGCTACATCGGCCGGCACGGCACCGGCCGGGTCGCCAAGGCGGTGCTCATCTCCGCCGTACCGCCGATCATGGTGCAGACCCCGGACAACCCGGAGGGCCTCCCGATCAGCGTGTTCGACGAACTGCGCGCGAACCTGGTCAAGGACCGGTCGCAGTTCTACCAGGACCTGGCGCAGATGTTCTACGGCGCCAACCGGCCCGGGGCGAAGGTCTCGAAGGGGATCCTCGACCAGTTCTGGCTGTGGAGCATGCAGGCCGGGCTGTGGAACGCGTACGAGAGCATCAAGGCGTTCTCGGAGACGGACTTCCGGGACGACCTCGCCAAGTTCGACGTCCCCACGCTCGTGCTGCACGGCGAGGACGATCAGATCGTCCCGGTGAAGGACTCGGCGCGGAAGACCGCCCAGCTCGTCCGGAACGCGCAGGACATCTACTACCCGGGCGCGCCGCACGGCATCACTTCGACCCATCAGGATCAGGTCAACAAGGATCTGCTCGCGTTCCTCCGCAGCTGAACGCGTCCCGGCCCGACGACGTGCGGATCCGGCCGCGGGCCCCGGCGCCGGCCGCCCCGGACGGTCGGGTGACGACGTTCGAGATCTTCTTCGATCTGGTGTTCGTCTTCGCGCTCACGCGGATCATGGCGTTGATCGGGCAGCCGCCGACCCCGGTGGCCATGGCGCAGGGCCTGCTCCTGCTGGTGCTGCTCTGGTTCGCCTGGTCGTCGTACGCCTGGTTGGGCAACCAGACGCGGGCCGACGTCGGTCTGGTCCGTGCGGGGATCCTGGTCGCCATGGCGGCGCTCTTCGTCGCCGCGCTGGTCATGCCCCGCGCCTGGTCGTCCGGGCCGGGCCTGGACGGGCCCCTGCTCCTCGTCCTGGCCTACGTGCTGCTCCGCGCGGTCTACCTGCTGCTGTACCACTGGGTTGCGGGCGGCGTCCCCGGACTGCGCGCGCGGATCCGTTTCTTCGCGATGGTCAGCGCCCTCGGCTGGGTGCCGCTCCTGCTCGGCGCGCTGCTGGCCGGGGCCGCCCATGCCGTGCTGTGGGTGGCGGCGTTCGTGATCGAGCTCGGCGGGCAGCGTCTGTCGTACGCGTGGCGCGGCGTCTGGCCGTTGCGCAGCCCGAGCCACTTCGCCGAACGGCACGGACTCGTCCTGATCATCGCGCTCGGCGAGTCGCTGGTCGCGGCGGGGGCCGGGGCAGGGTCGGCGGTGATCGCGCCGCCGGTCCTCGGCGTGGCGCTGGTCGGCCTGGCCGTGACGGTCTGCCTGTGGTGGCTGTACTTCGACGACACCGCGCCTGCGGCGGCGCGCGCTCTCGCCGCGGCGAGCGGGGACCGGCGGGCCCGGATGGCCGCGGACGCCTACAGCGTCACCCACCTGCTGCTGATCATGGGGGTCATCTACGTCGCGCTCGGCATCGAGCAGGTGCTCGCGCACGTCGCCGAGCAGGACGGCGGTGGCCGCCGTTCCGGCGGTGGCACGCTGAGCTGGTCGGCCTCCGTCGCCCTGTACGGCGGCGCCACGGTCTACCTGGCCGGTCGGCTGCTGTTCCGCCGGCTCACCGAGCAGGCGGTCCAGCCGGCGCAGGTCGCGGCCGCCGTGGCGGCGTTGCTCCTGCTGCCGCTCGGCCGGGCGCTGCCGCCGCCGGCGGCGCTCGGCGTGCTCGCGGCGCTTCTCGTCGCCGCGGCGGTCGGTGAACGGCTGGCCCGCGCCCGTTGAGGCCACCGCGTCGGACGCGCTGGCGCCGGCCGCCGGCGGGGCCGGACCGGAACGCCCGTCAGGGGCGGGAGGCGCCGGTCCGGTCAGGACGCCGCGCGGCGGCGGTCCACCACGCCGGCCCCGGGCGGCACGTCGAAGGTGGTCGGGTCGACGGTCTCGGTGTAGCCGGTCAGCGCCACCTCCGCCGGCTTGCCGTCCAGGGTGCCGGTGAAGCTGCCCAGCACCCCCTCGGTGGTGACGCAGGCGTCGAACCGGTCACCGGAGCGGGTGACGTCGACGCAGGTGGCGTGGTGTCCGGCGAGCGTGGTGTCGCTCTGCTCGATGGTCGCCGCCGGGTCGAGGGCGGCCTCGGTGAGCAGTCTGATCACGGCGGGCGGGGTGACCAGGCCGAGCCTGCCGGCCTCCGTGTAGACGGCGACCGACGGCTTCCCGGCGGTCAGCACCGGCGGCAGCAGGGTGCACGAGGTGCGGCCGGCGGTCGTCGCGCACCGGGTGAACGCCTCCTGGGTCACCGTGATCTTGCCGGCCGGCCAGGTGTACGCCGACCGGAGCGGATCCTCCGTCTGGGCGATCGAGGCGGTCTTCCCGCCGGGGAGCTGGTAGTCGGCGGCCCAGGTCTGCTCGAGCGCCCGGTCCATCCGGGCGGCCAGGTCGTTGACCAGGTCGGCCCGGCCGAGGGCCTGTCCGGCGTCGTCGAGCGCCTGACACCCGGTGACCGTCAGCGACGCGATGACCGAGGCGGCGAGCACGCGGAGGGTGGTCGAGGCGGCGGGCATGGCGCCCAGCCTTGTCGATCGAGGCGACCTCTCGCAAACCCGTTGCCGGTTGACGCCCGAGAATCCGGGAATGTCCGTGTCACCCTTCGTCGGGCGTGCGATTCGCGTGCGGGTCCGTACGTCCGTCGCTCACCGGGTGGAGACGTGCGACCGGGCGTCGCCCGATACGCTGCGTGCAACACCTGCCTCAGCCGCACCGTCGCGGCCCATACCGGACCGGAACACACAAACGAGGAGCGACTCAGTGGCAACCATCGAGGGAATCGTCGCCCGGGAGATCCTGGACTCGCGGGGCAACCCGACGGTCGAGGTCGAGGTCGGGCTCGACGACGGCACGATCGCCCGCGCCGCCGTGCCCTCCGGCGCCTCCACCGGCGCCTTCGAGGCGATCGAGCTGCGCGACGGTGACGCGGACCGCTACCAGGGCAAGGGCGTCGAGAAGGCCGTCTCGAACATCGAGGACAGGATCGTCGACCAGCTCATCGGGTACGAGGCCAGCGAGCAGCGGCTGATCGACCAGAAGATGCTCGACCTCGACGGCACGGACAACAAGGCCGAGCTGGGCGCCAACGCCATCCTCGGCGTCTCGCTGGCGATCGCGAAGGCCGCCGCGGGCAGCGCCGAGCTGAGCCTGTTCCGCTACCTGGGCGGCCCGAACGCGCACCTGCTGCCCGTGCCGATGATGAACATCCTCAACGGCGGCGCGCACGCGGACTCCAACGTCGACATCCAGGAGTTCATGATCGCGCCGATCGGCGCGCCGAGCTTCCGGGAGGCGCTGCGCTCCGGCGCCGAGGTCTACCACGCGCTGAAGTCGGTGCTGAAGAAGAAGGACCTGTCGACCGGTCTCGGCGACGAGGGCGGCTTCGCCCCGAACCTGCCCACCAACGCCGCCGCGCTGGACCTGATCGCCGAGGCGGTGGAGAAGGCCGGCTACCGGCTGGGCACCGACATCGTCTTCGCCCTGGACGTGGCCGCCACCGAGTTCTTCGACAACGGCACGTACACCTTCGAGGGCAGCGCGAAGACCGCCGAGGAGATGAGCAACTACTACACCAAGCTCATCGGCGACTACCCGATCGTCTCCATCGAGGACCCGCTGTCCGAGGACGACTGGAGCGGCTGGGCGACCCTGACCGCGGCGGTCGGCGACCGGATCCAGATCGTCGGCGATGACCTCTTCGTCACCAACCCGCAGCGGATCGCCCGCGGCATCACCGAGAAGGCCGCCAACGCGGTGCTGGTGAAGGTCAACCAGATCGGCTCGCTGACCGAGACCCTGGACGCGGTGGACCTGGCCCACCGGGCCGGCTTCAAGTGCATGATGAGTCACCGCTCCGGCGAGACCGAGGACACCACCATCGCCGACCTGGCGGTGGCCACCGGCTGCGGCCAGATCAAGACCGGCGCGCCGGCCCGCTCCGACCGGGTCGCGAAGTACAACCAGCTCCTGCGCATCGAGGAGGAGCTGGCCGACGCGGCGCGGTACGCCGGTGCGGGCGCGTTCCCGCGTTACCGTTCGGCCTGAGCGCGTAGCTCCGGGGGAGGGGTGTGACGATGCAGCAGCGCCGCACACCGGGTGGCCAGCGTCCCGCCCGTCGGCCGGGTCAGGCCGGCCGGACGGGCGGGCCTCGGGCCCGGTCGTCGGTCCGCGAGGGTGGCGTCCGCGCCGAGCCGCGCGGCGCCGCCGGCCGGTCGCCCGGCACGGCCCGGGGCGCGGAGGGCGTACGCTCCGCGAACCGGCCCGCCGCCGCCCGGCGGACGGCTGCCGGCGGCACCGTCAAGCGGCTCTCCGCACCCCACCCCCGGCGCTTCACCGGGCGCGCCACCGTGCTGTTCGCGGTGTTGATCGCGCTCGCCCTGGCGTACACCTATCCGGTCCGGGTGTACCTGGACCAGCAGCGCGACATCGAGCGGATGGAGGCGTCCCAGGCCGATCAGCGCCGGCGGATCGAAGACCTCACCGCCGAGGCGGCCAAGTGGCAGGACCCGGCGTACATCGAGACGCAGGCCCGGGAGCGGTTCTTCATGGGCAAGCCGGGGGAGACGCTGCTCGTGGTGCTCTCCGACCCGGAGGGCGCCGCCAAGGACGCCGGCAAGGGCGCGAAGCCGGGGCCGCCGAAGGCGCCGGACCCCTGGTACGACACGCTGTGGTCGAGCGTGCAGGCGGCCAACGCCGAGCGCCCCGACAAGTGAGCACCACCTGAGCACCGAACGAGAGATGGGCACCGTGACTGTCGTACCACCGCAGGACCCGGCGGCGGGTTCCGTACCCCCGCCGGAGCGCCAGCCGGCCACCGAGGCCGACCTGGCCGCGGTGGCCGCGCAGCTCGGACGCCCGCCCCGGGGCACCCGGGCGGTGGCCCACCGCTGCCCCTGCGGCCTGCCCGACGTGGTGGAGACGACGCCCCGGCTGGCCGACGGCACGCCCTTCCCGACCCTGTTCTACCTGACCTGCCCGCGGGCGACCGCGGCGTGCAGCCGGCTGGAGTCGGCCGGGCTGATGAAGGAGATGGCCGACCGGCTGGGCACCGACCCGGAGCTGGCCGCCCGCTACCGGGCGGCGCACGAGGACTACCTCACCCGTCGGGAGGCGATCGGCGAGGTGCCGGAGATCGCCGGCATCTCGGCCGGCGGCATGCCCGGCCGGGTGAAGTGCCTGCACGTGCACCTGGGGCACGCGCTCGGCGCCGGGCCGGGGGTCAACCCGTTCGGGGACGAGACCCTCGCGCTGGTGGAGAAGTGGTGGGCCGCCGGCCCGTGCGTGGATGTCCCGGCGGGCGAGTGAGCATGCCGGTCTCCGACGAGATCGTGGTGCGCCGCGCCCGCACCGGCGACGTGCGGGGCATCCGGCGGCTGGTCGACACCTACACCGACGACCGGCGGCTGCTCAGCAAGGCAACCGTCACGCTCTACGAGGACGTGCAGGAGTTCCGGGTCGCGGTGGCGCCCGACGGCACGGTGGTCGGCTGCGGCGCGCTGCACGTGATGTGGGAGGACCTGGCCGAGATCCGCACGGTGGCGGTCGACCCGGCCTGCCGGGGCCGGAAGCTCGGCCACCGGATCGTCGGCGAGCTGATCGACTCCGCCCGGGAGCTGGGCGTGGCCCGGATCTTCGTGCTCACCTTCGAGACCAGCTTCTTCGGCTCGTTCGGCTTCCGGGAGATCGACGGCGCGCCGGTGCCGCAGCCGGTCTACGAGCAGCTGCTGCGCTCGTACGACGAGGGCGTCGCCGAGTTCCTGGACCTGGAACGGGTCAAACCGAACACCCTCGGCAACACCCGCATGCTGCTGCGCCTCTGACGGCCGGCCCGACTCCGGACCGGGCGCGACGGCGCCGTGGTGCTGCACCGGCTGACGCCGCTCGGCGGGCACCTGCTGGGCGGGGTCCGGGGACGTCGAGTCCGGCAGCGACCTGCCCGACGAGTGACGCCCCTCCCGGGAGGCGGAACCCGTCGTCGGGATCGGGGCTGCGCCCGTGACCGTGGCGCCCGGGCCGTAGGGTTGCTGCCGTGACGACGCGTGTGGCCGCCATCGACTGCGGGACCAACTCGATCCGACTGCTGGTCGCCGACCTGCCCGCCCCGTCGGCCGGCCCGCAGGCGCCGCTGGTCGACGTGACCCGCCGGATGGAGATCGTCCGGCTCGGCCAGGGCGTCGACAGGACGGGCCGGCTCGCCCCCGAGGCCATCGAGCGCACCCGGGTCGCGCTGGCGTCCTACGCCGCCCAGATCGAGAAGCTGGGCGCCGAGCGGGTCCGGATGTGCGCCACCTCGGCGACCCGCGACGCGGCCAACGCCGCCGACTTCCGGGCGATGGTCGAGCAGACCCTCGGCGTCGAGCCCGAGGTGGTGACCGGCGACGAGGAGGCCCGGCTCTCGTTCACCGGCGCGGTGCGCGGCCTGCCCGCCGACGCCGAGCAGCCGTACCTGGTGGTCGACATCGGCGGCGGTTCCACCGAGTTCGTGGTCGGCACCCGCGAGGGCGGCGTCGAAGCCGCCGTCTCGATGGACATCGGCTGTGTCCGGATGACCGAGCGGCACCTGCACGGCGACCCGCCGACCCTGGACGAGATCGCCGCAGCCCAGGCCGACATCGTGGTCGCGGTGGACCGGGCGCTGGCGGTGGTGCCGGGCCGCGAGGCCGCCACGCTGGTCGGGCTCGCCGGGTCGGTCACCACCGTGGTCGCCGTCGCCCAGGGCCTGACCGAGTACGACCCGGCGCGCATCCACCACGCCCGGGTGTCGTACGAGCAGGTCGCCGACGTCACCGCCGACCTGCTGGCGAAGACCCGGGAGCAGCGGCTCGCCATCCCGGTGATGCACCCGGGCCGGGCCGACGTGATCGGCGCGGGGGCGTTGGTGCTCCGCGTGATCATGGAGCGGGCCGGCATGCCGTCGGTGGTCGCCTCCGAGCACGACATCCTCGACGGCATCTGCTACAGCATTCTGTAGCAGGGTCGGCCCCTGCGCGGTCTGCTAGCCGGGTTCGCCCTCAAGGTCGCTGCGACGCTTCGCAGCCCAAGCCCTGACGTCCGCCGCCCGCCACACTCGGCCGACGGTCAGGTGGGCGATCGGGTCGGGGAAGTCTGCGCGTGCAGCGAGCGTGTTGGCTCGCTGCCTGGACACACCGAGGAAGGCCGCTATCTCGGCCATGGCCATAACGTCCTCGGTCATCGGTGCCGACCATCCGACCGAGGTTCTTTACGACACGTCAACCTACCCACACCGGCAAAGGCCAGGTCGGCCTGGACCACTACCAGGTCCGCGGCTGGACCGGCTGGCACCGGCACGTCACCCTGGTCGTGCTCGCCCTGGCCGTCCTGACCATCCTCGCCGCGCAGCAGCCCGACCCCGACCCCGACCCCGACCCCGAGATCATCGCGTTGAGCATCGCCGAGATCCGCCGACTCCTCAACGCCTTCGTTTGGTCTTCATCCCGCAAGGTGCCCTGTGCTTCTTCGCACACGCGACTCAGCTTTCGAATTGGCCAAGAAAAGGAACCTGGAATGGAGGGTGGCAGCACCGGGGGCCGCGTTAGTGCGCTCGCGCACGCCCTTGCGCCGCGCGTTGTCCCGTTGCGGGATCGTCAATCGGTCCGGGTGCGGAGGCTCCGCGCCAGGGTGGGGA
>NZ_JBHSBP010000025.1:0-199929 GCF_042650725.1 Micromonospora sp. GCM10011541 | reverse complement strand
GCTGACCTGACCAAGCAACACGCAACAAGCCGCTGGCCGGCACCCCGACGAGGGTGCCGGCCAGCGGCGTTTCCACGTACAAACACAAGACCGTGACCGCCGGGCGGACGGTGACCAACGTCAGGGCTGGGGGCGACCGTCCCCGGCCCAGGGATCAAGCCCGACCGCCCGGAGCCGGGGACGGTCGCCCCCAGCCCCCCACCGCAACCACCGAAGTCAGGCGGTCGAGCCGACCAGCTCCACCTCATACCCCTGCCCATCAGCGAGATACGCGGCGTAAGTCCCCGGGCCACCAGCGTGCGGGTGCCGGTCCGGGAAGAGCAGCTCCCACCCGTGCTCGGGGGCGGCGGCGACCAGGGCGTCCACCGCGGCCGGCGGCCCGGCGTGGAAGGCCAGGTGGTTGAGTCCCGGTGCGAGCCGGTCGTGCACCCGTCCGGAGAGCCCGGGGGACTCCTCCAGCACCAGGTAGGTCGGGCCGAGCCGCCAGGACCGGCCGGCCGGCCAGTCCTGGAACGGCGTCCAGCCCAGCTCGCCGAGGAGCCAGCCCCAGCTGCACCGGGCGGTCTCGAGGTCCGGCACCCACACCTCGACGTGGTGCAGCGCGCCGACGGTCAGCGCTTCCCGCCCGGTACCCATAGCACATCTCCGTCCGGATTTGCCGTTCTTGCCAGAATAAAGAGCAGATCGGAGAGCCGGTTGAGATACTTTGCGGGAAGGGGACTGGTCCGGTCCGGGTCGTGCCCGACCAGCGCCCACGCCGCACGCTCGGCGCGTCGGGCGATCGTCCGTGCCACGTGCAGCAGCGCCGCGCCAGCGGTGCCGCCGGGGAGGATGAAGGAGTCGAGCTTGCTCAGGCGTGCGTTGTATTCGTCGCACCAGCCCTCGAGGCGCTCCACGTACTCCTCGGTGACCCGCAGCGGCGGGTACTTCGGGTCCGGCTCGACCGGGGTGGCCAGGTCCGCGCCGACGTCGAACATGTCGTTCTGGATCGACCCGAGCACCGCCCGCAGCTCGTCGTCGAGCTGCCCCAGCGCGAGCGCGACACCGATCGCCGCGTTGCACTCGTCGACGTCCGCGTACGCGGCGATCCGTGGATCGGTCTTCGGCACCTGCTCGTTGTTGCTCAGCCTGGTCATGCCGGCGTCGCCGGCCTTGGTGTAGATGCGCGTGAGGTGGACGGCCATGACGCACAGCCTACGGATACCGGACCTGACCATCCCGGCGCGGCCGGACCAGACCGGCTGGCCGGCCGGTGTGGGCCCGGGTGACGCCGGCGGTCCAGCGGTCAACGACGTCGACGTCATCCGGGTGCGTGGCGACGCGCGGCTGGCCGGCACGGTCCACGTCGTGGGGGCGAAGAACTCCGCGCTCAAGCTGATGGCGGCCGCGCTGCTCGCGCCCGGGCGAAGCGTGATCACCAACGTCCCCCGGATCACCGACATCGCCATCATGGGCGAGGTGCTGCGCCGGCTCGGCTGCGGCGTGCGGTTCGGCGCCGACGACCCGGTCGATCCGATGGTGGCCCGCGGTGGGGTGGAACGCTCCCGGTCGGTCGTCATCGACGTGCCGGAGCGGCCGGGCGCGGAGGCCGACTACGACCTGGTCCGGCGGCTGCGCGCGTCGATCTGCGTGCTGGGTCCGCTGCTGGCCCGCCGCGGGTACGTGCGGGTGGCGCATCCCGGCGGGGACGCGATCGGCTCCCGCGGCCTGGACATGCACGTCTCCGGGCTGACCCGGATGGGCGCGGACATCTCCGGTGAGCACGGCTTCGTCATCGCGTCCGCCCCGGACGGCCTGCACGGCGCGGACATCGTGCTGGACTTCCCCAGCGTCGGCGCGACGGAGAACCTGGTGATGGCGGCGGTGCTGGCCCAGGGCGTCACGGTGATCGACAACGCCGCCCGGGAGCCGGAGATCGTCGACATCTGCTCGATGCTGATCCGGATGGGCGCCCGGATCGAGGGGGAGGGGACCTCGACCCTGCGCATCGAGGGCGTGCCCGAGCTGGGCCCGGTGCGGCACGCCACGGTGGGGGACCGGATCGTCGCCGGGACCTGGGCCTTCGCCACCGCGATGACCCGGGGGGACGTCACGGTGACCGGCATCGACCCGGCGTTCCTGGAGGTCGCGCTGGACAAGCTGGTCTCGGCCGGCGGTCTGGTGGAGACCCGCGCCGACGCCTTCCGGGTCCGGATGGACGACCGCCCGACCGCGGTGGACGTGGTGACCCTGCCCTACCCGGGTTTCGCCACCGACCTGCTGCCGATGGCGATCGGGCTGGCGGCGGTGAGCGACGGGGCGTCGCTGATCACCGAGAACATCTTCGACGGCCGGTTCATGTTCGCCAACGAGATGATGCGGCTCGGCGCGGACATCAAGACCGACGGCCACCACGCGGTGGTACGCGGCCGGGACCGGCTCTCCGGCGCCCCGGTCCGCGCCACCGACATCCGGGCCGGCGCCGGCCTGATCATCGCCGGGCTGTGCGCCGACGGGGTCACCGAGGTCTCCCACGTGCACCACGTGGACCGTGGCTATCCGGACTTCGTGGCCGACCTGCGGGCCCTCGGGATCGAGGTCGAGCGCGGCAGGATCCCGGACGAGCCGGCCCTGGAGATCTGACCGCGGGAGAGGGCTTAGCCGTCGTTCAGGCTCGCCGACTAGGGTGCTGGCAGGTACTCAATCAGGCGAGGGAGAAGCAGATGGCGGGTCGACTCGCGGTCGTCGGTGCCGGGCTGATGGGCTCGGGCATCGCCCAGGTGGCGGCGCAGGCGGGCTGGCAGGTGACGCTGCGGGACCTGGACGACGCGGCCACCAAGCGGGGCGTCGACGGCATCCGGAAGTCGCTGGAGAAGTTCGCCGAGAAGGGGAAGATCGCGGCGGACGACGTCGAGGCGGCGCTGGGCCGGATCACCCCGACCACCGATCTGGAGGCGGTCGCCGACGCGGACATCGTCGTCGAGGCGGTCTTCGAGCGGCTGGAGATCAAGCACGAGGTGTTCCGCGCGCTGGACAAGATCTGCAAGGCCGACGCGGTGCTCGCCACCAACACCTCGGCCATCCCGGTCACCCAGATCGCGGCGGTGACCGAGCGGCCGGAGTCGGTCGTCGGCACCCACTTCTTCTCCCCGGTGCCGATGATGAAGCTCTGCGAGCTGGTCCGCGGCTACAAGACCACCGACGAGACGCTGGCGACGGCCAAGGCGTTCGCCGAGGAGATCGGCAAGACGGTCGTGGTGGTCAACCGGGACATCGCCGGCTTCGTCACCACCCGGCTGATCGCTGCGCTGGTCGTCGAGGCGGTCAAGCTGGTCGAGTCCGGCGTGGTCTCGGCGGAGGACCTGGACACCGCCTGCAAGCTGGGCTTCGGCCATGCCATGGGCCCGCTGGCCACCACCGACCTGACCGGCGTGGACGTGCTGCTGCACGCCTCGAAGAACATCTACACCGACACCGCCGACGAGAAGTTCTTCCCGCCGGAGCTGCTCCAGCGCATGGTCACCGCCGGTGACCTGGGCCGGAAGACCGGCAAGGGCTTCTACACGTACTGAGCCGGCTGCGCGGGCGACGGGCGGGACTCCCCGTCGCCCGCGACCGGTCACGGGCGGGGCCGGCTCAGGGCGGCTCCAAGCAGGGCGAAGGCGTCCGGGATCACGGTGCCCCAGTAGGCGAAGTTGTGCCGGCCGTCGGCCCACGCGGCGCGTACCGGCGGCTCCGGCAGCGCCCGGGCTAGGGCGCGCACGTCGCGGAGGAAGTTGTCCTGCCGGCCGCACCAGAGGCCGACCGGGGTGCCGGCCGGCGGCTCAGCCGTCGCGCCGGGTGGTCCAGCGGAAGGTGGTCAGGCAGAGGAGCAGGCCGATCACGCACCACGCGGCGAGCACCAGGGCGACCCGGCCCAGCTCGAACGACCCGGCCGGCTCCTGGGCGCCGAAGCTGTCCGGCAGGAAGACCGCGCGCAGCCCCTGGCACATCCACTTCAGCGGGAAGAGCGCCGCCACCTGCTGCATCCAGGCCGGCAGGCTGGTGAAGACGAAGAAGACCCCGGAGATGAACTGGAGCACCAGCGCCACCGGGGTGACCACGGCCGAGCCGCTGCGGGCGGTCCGGGCCAGCGAGGAGATGGCGATGCCGCAGAGGGTGCAGGCGGTGACGCCGAGCGCCGCGACCCAGCCGAAGGTCAGCCACTTGCCGACGGTGTCGGGCAGCTTCAGGTCGAACAGCAGCACCGCGACGACCAGCAGCAGCGCGGTCTCGGCCACGCCGATCGCCACCACCATGATCACCTTGCCGGCGAACCAGACCCACTTCGGCATCGGCGTGCCCCGGTAGCGCTTGAGCACGCCCCGGTCCCGCTCGATCGGGATCCAGATGCCGAGGTTCTGGAAGCTCACCGTCATCAGGCCGGTCGCGATCATGCCGGTGATGAAGTACTGGGTGAACTTGACCCCGCCGCCGATCTCGCCGCTGAAGATCGACGCGAAGATCAGGATCATGATGATCGGGAAGCCCATCGTGAAGACGACGGACTCCCGGCTGCGCAGGAACTGGGTGATCTCCAGCCGCCCCTGCCGTAGCGCCAGGGCGCCCGGTCCGAGTCGCCGGACCGGGGCGGCGGCGACCGGGGCCGCCGGCTTCGTGGTGGTCGTCATGAGTGTCCGATCATCTTCAGGTAGGCGTCTTCCAGGGTCGGCCGGGTCACCGTCAGGCCCGGGACCTCGCCGCCGTAGCGCGCGGCCAGCTCCGCCACCAGGCCCGTCGGCGTCGCGCTCTCCGCGCTCTCCGGGGTCCCGTCCGGGGTACGCCAGGAGACCGTGGCCAGCGCCTCCTGCCGGTTGCCAAGCCGGTTCGGCGGGGCCACCTCGACCACCCGCCCCGCCGCGATCACGCCGACCCGGTCCGCGAGCGCCTCGGCCTCGTCCAGGTAGTGCGTGGTCAGCACGATGGTGGTGCCCGCGGCGGCCGGGTCCCGGATCAGCTCCCAGAACTCGCGCCGGGCCTCCGGGTCGAAGCCGGTGGTCGGCTCGTCGAGGAAGAGCAGCTCGGGGCGGCCGATGATGCCCAGCGCCACGTCGAGGCGGCGCTTCTGGCCGCCGGAGAGGGTGTGGGTCCGGGCCTTCGCCTTGCCGGCCAGCCCCACCCGCTCGATCACCTTGTCCGGGTCGTCGGCGTCGCGGTAGAAGCCGGAGAAGTGCCGGACCACCTCGGCGACGGTCAGCTCGTCGAACTCGCCGGTGCCCTGGAGCACGATGCCGACCCGGGAGCGCCAGTGCGGATCCGCGTGGGCTGGGTCGCGGCCCAGCACGGACACCTCGCCGGCGTCGCGCTGCCGGTAGCCCTCCAGGATCTCCACCGTGGTGGTCTTGCCCGCGCCGTTCGGGCCGAGCAGGGCGAACACCTCGCCGCGGTGGACGTCGAGGTCCACCCCCGCCACCGCGACGTTGTCGCCGTACGCCTTGCGCAGTCCCCGTACGGAGATCGCGAGCTCGTCATCCATGCCGTCAAGTGTGCGACCTGGCCGCCAGCGGGCGCAGCCCGGGGTGTGGTGGTCAGGACCATCTCGGGCGCTCTGCCCCCGGACGTCCGCGACATGGACCTGTGTGGTTTTCCACAACCCGTTTTACTGAACGGTAACTTAGACTCCGGCCATGGACGAGAAGGCTCTTCCGGGCCGGCTGCCGGAGCGCGACCGCCCCTGGGTGATGCGCACGTACGCCGGGCACTCCTCCGCCGCGGCCACCAACGCGCTCTTCCGGCGCAACCTGGCGAAGGGGCAGACCGGCCTGTCGGTCGCCTTCGATCTGCCCACCCAGACCGGGTACGACCCCGACCACGAGCTGGCCGCCGGCGAGGTCGGCCGGGTCGGCGTGCCGGTGGCGCACCTCGGCGACATGCGGGCCCTCTTCGACGGCATCCCGCTGGCCGGGATGAACACCTCGATGACGATCAACGCGCCGGCCATGTGGCTGCTCGGCCTCTACGGCACCGTCGCCGCCGAGCAGGGCGCCGAGCTGTCCCGCTGCGCCGGCACCACGCAGAACGACATCATCAAGGAGTACCTCTCCCGGGGGACGTACATCTTCCCGCCGGCGGCGTCGCTGCGGCTCACCGCCGACATCATCGCGTACACGCTGCGCGAGATGCCGAAGTGGAACCCGGTCAACATCTGCTCGTACCACTTGCAGGAGGCCGGCGCGACGCCGGTGCAGGAGGTCGGCTTCGCGCTCGCCACCGCCGTCGCCGTGCTCGACGCGGTCCGCGACTCCGGCCAGGTGCCCGCCGAGCGGATGGGCGACGTGGTGCAGCGGATCTCCTTCTTCGTCAACGCCGGGGTGCGCTTCGTCGAGGAGATCGCCAAGATGCGCGCGTTCGGCGCGCTCTGGGACGAGATCACCCGCGACCGGTACGGCGTCACCGACCCGAAGCAGCGCCGCTTCCGCTACGGCGTCCAGGTCAACTCGCTCGGCCTCACCGAGGCCCAGCCGGAGAACAACATCCAGCGGATCGTGCTGGAGATGCTCGGCGTGACCTTCTCCCGCGACGCCCGGGCCCGCGCGGTGCAGCTCCCCGCCTGGAACGAGGCGCTCGGCCTGCCCCGCCCCTGGGACCAGCAGTGGTCGCTGCGGATGCAGCAGGTCCTCGCGTACGAGTCGGACCTGCTCGAATACCCCGACCTGTTCGAGGGCTCGCACGTGATGACCGCGCTGGTCGACGGGATCGTCACCGGGGCCAGGGTCGAGCTGGAGAAGGTGCTGGAGATGGGCGGCGTGGTGGCCGCCGTGGAGACCGGCTACCTCAAGAGCGCCCTGGTCGCCTCGCTGGCCGACCGGCGTCGGCGGATGGAGTCCGGCGCCGACGTGGTGGTCGGCGTCAACCGGTTCACCGAGACCGAGCCGTCCCCGTTGACCGCGGCCGGCGCCGAGGCCGTCGAGCAGGTCGACCCCGCGGTCGAGGCGGCCGCCGTCGCCTCCGTACGCGAATGGCGGGCGGGTCGGGACGGCGCTGCGGTCGACGCCGCGCTCGCCCGGCTCCGCGCGGACGCCGCGACCACCACGAACCTGATGGCCGCGACGCTGGAGTGCGTGCGGGCCGGGGTGACCACCGGCGAGTGGGCCGGCGCGCTGCGCCAGGTCTTCGGCGAGTACCGGGCGCCGACCGGCCTGGCCGGCGGTGCCGGCGTCGGCGGCGACGCGGGGCTCGCGGCCGTCCGCGAGCGGGTCGCCGCCACCGCCCGCGAGCTGGGCAGCGGCCGGCTGCGGCTGCTGGTCGGCAAGCCCGGCCTGGACGGGCACTCCAACGGCGCCGAGCAGATCGCGGTACGCGCCCGCGACGCCGGCTTCGAGGTGGTCTACCAGGGGATCCGGCTGACCGCTGGGCAGATCGTGGCCGCCGCGGTCGAGGAGGACGTGGACCTGGTCGGGCTCTCGGTGCTCTCCGGCTCGCACCTGGCCGCCGTGCCGGCGGTGCTGGACGGCCTGCGAGCCGCCGGGCGGGCCGACCTGCCCGTGGTGGTCGGCGGCATCATCCCCGCCGGGGACGCGGAGGCGCTGCGGGCCGCCGGGGTGGCCCGGGTCTTCACCCCGAAGGACTTCGCACTGACCGGCATCATCGACGAACTGGTCACCGTCATCCGCGAGGCCAACGACCTGCCGTGAATCCTTAGGCTCCTGATCCGATTTTGGTCATTTGACCGTTTCGCACTCGGGCCTTTGGTGTGCAGGCGGGTTCGTCGCTGGTTGCGGTGCGGGGTGTGGTCCGGCGTGCGCTTCGTCGGTGGTTGCGGTGGGGGGTGTGGCCCGCCGTGCCCGGCTCCGGGCGGTCAGGCTTGATCCCTGCGCCGGTCACGGCGGGCCACACCCCTGTCGTGGGCGGGGTCCGTCCGTGGGTGCCCGGTTGGGCGGTTCGCGTGGCCCGTCAAGGTCGTGGCCGGTTGCGGCAGGTTGGTGTCTTCGGGCGTGGGGAGGCCGCGATGTGCCGCAGTTTGGGTCGACCTTGGCGGCTGGCGCGTGATCGCATGCGTCGCCTGGGTCGGATGTCCGTTTCGGGGGTGTGACCGGTGGCATCCTGGGGCCGGAATCGTGGCGGGGTCGGGGTCGTTATATCTCGCGTACGACCGAGTACCGGGCCCGCTCGACGGGCTGGCGGACGGGCCCCGGAATGATGGCGGCCTGGCGGTCGTTACACATGGTCCCGGCGCCGCGGGCAGCGCTACCGCTCGGCGGATTCGCGTAGAGGCATCCCCCGCCCCGCGACCAGCCGGACACAGACTTTCCCCGTCTTGTTTTTGAGCGCCTGACGGTGCTTGCGCACGTCCCGGCCCCCGCCGGGTGTGCGCCAACCCCCGAATGGAGCTTCACCATGAACACGATGCTGCGTAAGAGCGTGCTGGGTATTGCTGGTCTGGCTTTCGCCGGTGGTCTGGCCGCCGGTCCGCTGAACCACCACGACGCCACCCCGACCACGGCGATGTCGCCGGTCGCGGTGCAGGCTGACAAGCCGGGCGTCGACGAGGCGAAGCTGATTCCGCATGGTGTGCAGGGCGCCCAGTCGAAGATCACCCTGAACGACGAGCAGACCGCCAACGCCAAGGCGATCATCGCCGCCACGAAGAAGGCGGGTCTGCCGGAGCGGGCCGCGGTCATCTCGATCGCCACGAGCCTGCAGGAGTCGAAGCTGGAGAACCTGGGTCACCTGGGTGACCGCAACGACCACGACTCGCTGGGCCTGTTCCAGCAGCGCCCGTCCTCGGGTTGGGGCACGCCGGAGCAGATCACCGACCCCGAGTACGCGACCCTGGCGTTCGAGAAGGGTCTGAAGCAGGTCGACGGCTGGCGGGACATGCCGCTGACCGAGGCCGCCCAGACGGTGCAGGTGTCGGCCTACCCGGACGCCTACGCCCAGTGGGAGCAGCAGGCCGCCGACATCGTGGCCCAGCACTGGAACAGCTGACCCAACCGAACACAGGCGACAAGCCGCTGGCCGGCACCCCGAGACAGGGGTGCCGGCCAGCGGCATTTCCACGTACCGCCAAAGAACCGTGACCGGCCGGGCGGGCGGTGACCAAGGTCAGGGCTGGGGGCGACCGTCCCCGGCGTAGGGATCAAGCCTGACCGCCCGAAGCCGGGGACGGTCGCCCCCAGCCCCAAAGCGCAACCAAACTCAGACCCGGAACCCAGCCGCCCGCGCCGCCCGCCGTTCAAGACGGCGCGACTTGCGGCGGCGCAGGAACCAGAAGAGGAACGCCACCAGCCCGACCAGGAAGACCAGCACCAGCACCGGCAGCAGGATCGCCACCACCGACATCACCGCGCTGGTCGCGTCCTCGGCGGTGCTGGCCACCGGGGCGCCGAAGCCGGCGGTGGTCGCGTTGATGACCGGTCGGGCGGCCGACTTGAGCAGGTGCACGCCGAGCGCGATCAGCACGCCGACCACGACCGGCACCCACTGGTGCGAGGAGAAGAAGGTGTCCGGGTCGCTGACGGTGACGGTCTCCGAGGTGGAGCCGGCGCCGAAGGCGAGGCCGCCGGCGGTGGGCCGGACGACCGTCTGCACCACGTCGTTGACGTGGTCGACCACCGGCACCTTGTCGGCGACCACCTCGATGGCGAGCAGTACGGCGAGGATCAGGATGACCCAGCCGTTGCCCAGCCACTGCCAGCCGCTGGGCAGCTCCATGAGATCGGTGTAGCGCGCCAGCAGACCCATCAGGAGCAGCGGGATGTATGCGTTCAGGCCGGCCGAGGCGGCGAGGCCGGAACCGGTGAGGACTTCGAGCACGATCACAGCATCGCACCGGCACGCCAGTGCCGCTCGGTGGCGATGGCCGGGACCTCGGCTACCCTCGTCGGGTGCGGTTGGTGATTGCGAAGTGCTCGGTGGACTACGTCGGACGGCTCTCGGCTCACCTGCCGCCGGCCATCCGGCTGCTCATGGTGAAGGCGGACGGCTCGGTGTCGATCCACGCGGACGACCGGGCGTACAAGCCGTTGAACTGGATGAGCCCGCCCTGTCGGCTGGAGGAGGCCCCCGGCGTCTGGCGGGTGGTCAACAAGGCCGGCGAGGAGCTGCGGATCAGCCTGGAGGAGATCTTCCAGGACACCTCGTACGAGTTGGGCGTCGACCCGGGCCTGCGCAAGGACGGCGTCGAGGCGCACCTGCAGGAGCTCCTGGCCGCCAACCCGACGACTCTCGGCGAGGGTTACACGCTGGTCCGCCGGGAGTACATGACCGCCATCGGGCCGGTCGACCTGCTCTGCCGGGACGCCAACTCGGGCGCCGTCGCGGTCGAGGTGAAGCGGCGCGGCGAGATCGACGGCGTGGAGCAGCTCACCCGCTACCTGGAACTGATGAACCGGGATCCGCTGCTCGCCCCGGTCACCGGCGTCTTCGCCGCGCAGGAGATCAAGCCGCAGGCCCGGGTGCTCGCCACCGACCGGGGCATCCGTTGCGTCGTGGTCGACTACGACAAGCTGCGCGGCATCGAGCGCGACGAGCTGACCCTGTTCTGAGCCGGCCGCCCGCCGACAGCGACCGCGCCGCCGCCGGCCCGGCGGCAGCGGGGCCGGTCAGCGGTTCCGGCCGTACATCAGCTTGGCGGCCTTGACCAGGCGGGCGACGTCCGCCGGGGTGCGTTCGAAGGTCATCGACGGCAGCAGCGAGCGGGCCCGCCGGCGGGTGACGGACTTGGCCCGGCCGAACTCCCGCAGCCCGTCCTCGCCGTGGATCCGGCCGAAGCCGGAGTCGCCGACGCCGCCGAACGGCAGCGTGGACATCCCGGCGAAGGTGAGCGCCGAGTTCACCGAGGCCATCCCGGAGCGCAGCCGCCGGGCGACCGCCACCGCCCGCTTGCGGCCGAAGACCGAACCCCCCAGGCCGTACGGGAGCGCGTTGGCCCGGTCGACGGCCTCGTCGACGTCGCGGACCCGGTTGACGGTGACCGTCGGGCCGAAGGTCTCCTCGCGTATGGCGGTCGAGTCCTCGGGGACGTCGACCAGCACGGTCGGGTGCACGTACGGCGGCTGGACCGCGTCGGGGCCGCCGAGGACCGCGCGGCCGCCCCGCTCGACGGCGTCGTCGATGTGCCGGCGGATCACGTCGAGCTGCGAGGGCATGGTGATCGGACCGATGTCGGCGCCGTCGGGGCCCACGGTGAGCCGCCCGGCGCGGGCGACCACCTTGTCGACGAAGGCGTCGAAGACCTGGTCGACGGCGTAGACGCGTTCGATGCCGATGCAGGTCTGGCCGGCGTTGGTGAGCCCGCCCCACACGCACGCCTCGGCGGCGGCGTCCAGGTCGGCGTCGGAGTCCACGATCATCGCGTCCTTGCCGCCGGCCTCTAGCAGCACCGGGGTGAGCGACTCGGCGCAGGCGGCCATCACCTTTTTGGCCGTGGCGGTAGAACCGGTGAAGGCCAGCTTGGCCACGCCCGACCGGCACAGCGCCGCGCCCACGTCGCCGAGCCCCTGCACCGCCGTGAAGACGGGCTGCTCGGGGACGACCTCGGCGAACCGGTCGACCAGCCACTGCCCGACGGCCGGGGTGTATTCGCTGGGCTTGAACACCACCGCGTTGCCGGCGGCGAGCGCGTACGCGACGGAGCCGATCGGGGTGAAGACGGGGTAGTTCCAGGGGCCGATCACGCCGACCACCCCGTACGGCTGGTATTCCAGGTGGCCGGTGAACTCGGCGAGGATCAGCCGGGAGCGGACCCGCCGGGGCCCGAGCACGCGCCGCGCGTTGCGGGCCGCCCAGTCGATGTGCTCAAGCGCGGTGAGGACCTCGACGACGGCGTCGCCGACCGGCTTGCCGCCCTCGGTGTGGACCAGTTCGGCCAGCTCCTCGATCCGGCGGGCGAGCACGCTCCGCCAGCGCAGCAGCCGCTCCCGGCGACCGGTGAAGCCGAGCCCGGCCCACCACTCGCCCGCGGCGCGGGCCCGGGCGACCGCCTGGGCCACGTCCTCGGCGGTCGCCACCGGGAGTCGCCCCGCCTCCGCACCCGTCGCCGGGCTGGTCGACACCAACCGACCGTCCTCGATGACCGGGGTCCCCGGGACATGCACAGCCGTCATGGCGGAAGTCTAGACCCGAAGATTACCCGCCGGTAGGTCTCGCGGCGCCCGGAAACCGGCTGCCCGGGAAGGCCGCGCCGCGCGCCGGTGGGCGGTGGCCGACCGGCGCGCCCGCCGAACCGGCGAACGGGAGTTGACCGGCCGGGGTCGTGGAGGTGACCACCCGGTGGTGGGGATGACAACCGTGAGGTGGCACCCTGACGCGCGGGGCGATGGTGGGGTGGAAGGCGGGGTCCATGGAGGATCATCCGGAGCTGATGCCGCTGTTGACGGTGGCGGGCGGAACGATGCGGGGTTTGAGCTTCCGCGTCGGCCGTGACCCGCAGGTGATCGGCCGGGCGCCGACCGCCGGGATCGTGCTCGAGGATCCGCACGTCAGCCGGCGGCACGCCGCGGTCCAGCTGATCGGCGACGGGGTGTCGTTGGTGGACCTCGGCTCGACCAACGGGACCTGGCTCAACGACCGGCGGATCGCCGGCGTCGAGCAGCTCACCGACGGCGACGTGATCCGGCTCGGCCGTACCGAACTGCGGTACTTCGACCCGGGCGTGGCGCGGACGGACCCGGTGGGGCTGAGCTTCGCGGCGCCGCGCCGGGACCACCGGCCGACCCTGCCGCTGCCCGTCCCGCCGACGCCGCGGCTGCCGGTGGGCGGCGCCGTCCTGCCGCTGCCCGCGGCGCCGGTCGACGCCCACCGCTGACCGGTCGACCCGGCGCGGCCCGGAGCCGCACCGGGTCGGGCCACAGCCCGCCGTGGTTGTGGGTGTGGGCCGGACCCATGGACCCGGGCGGCCCGACGTGTCAGCATGCGCCGATGGAGAGCGCGCAGCACATCGTGTCGGCGAACGGCATCACCCAGGCGGTCCGGGTGGCGGGCCCGCCGGAGGGCGTGCCGGTGCTGCTCGTCCACGGCAACGTCTCCTCCGCCGCCTTCTGGGAGCCGCTGATCCGACGGCTGCCGGCGACCCTCCGGGTGGTCGCGCCCGACCTGCGCGGGTACGGCGACACGCAGACCGCGCCGGTGGACGCGACGCGCGGGCTGGGCGACTTCGCCGACGATGTGGCCGCCCTGCTCGACGTGCCGGGGCTCTTCGCCCCCGGCGCCCGGCCGGTGGTCGTCGGGCACTCGCTCGGCGGGGGCGTGGCGATGCGGCTGCTGGTCGACCACCCCGACCGGGTGGCCGCCCTGCTGCTGGAGGCACCCGTCTCCCCGTACGGCTTCGGCGGCACCCGGGACGTCCACGGCACGCCCACCACGCCCGACTTCGCCGGCACCGGCGGCGGCACGGCGAACCCCGACTTCGTCGCCCGGCTCGCCGCGAAGGACCGCGGCGAGGACGCCCCGACCGGCCCCCGCAACGTGCTGCGGGCCACCTACGTCGCCGACCCGGCGTCGCTCGGCGAGGACGAGGAGCTGCTGCTGGACAGCGCCCTCTCCACCGCCACCGGGGACGACAACTACCCCGGCACGGCCGTCGCGTCGCCGCACTGGCCGGGCACCGCGCCGGGGGAGCGCGGCGTGCTCAACGCCCTCGCGCCCGCCCACTTCCGGCTCGCCGACGAGCTGGTCGCCGTCCCGGCCCCGCCCCCGGTCACCTGGGTACGCGGCGACGCCGACGTGATCGTCTCGGACACCTCCCTGTTCGACCTGGCGTACCTCGGGTCGCTCGGGGCGGTGCCCGGCTGGCCGGGGGAAGCGGACTGTCCGCCGCAGCCGATGATCGGGCAGACCCGGGCGGTGCTGGAGCGGTACGCGGCGGCCGGCGGGACGTACCGGGAGGTGGTGCTCCCGGGCTGCGGGCACAGTCCGCACCTGGAACGGCCGGTCGAGTTCGTGGCGGAGCTGCTGGCGCTCACGGGGGTGCCGGCGGCGGCCTGAGCCGCCCTGCGTGAAATATCCCACGGCGTCTCGACAACGCAGCGTCACGTGGCAGACTCCGGCGCATAACCTTAGCGGTCGTTCATGTCGACAACGGCGGAGTCAACCAGGGGAGGCCGGTCGTGGCGCGCGAGTTCACCAGGGTGGGTGTGGTGGGTCTGGGCACCATGGGTGCCGGCATCGTGGAGGTCTTCGCCCGCAACGGCATCGACGTGGTGGCGGTGGAGATCTCCGAGGGCGCCCTGGAGCGCGGCCGGTCCACCCTCACCGGCTCCACCGACCGCGCGGTCGCCAAGGGCAAGCTCGCCGCGGCCGACCGGGACGCCCTGCTGTCCCGGGTGAACTTCCAGGTCGGCCTGGAGGCCCTGCACTCGGTGGACCTGGTGATCGAGGCCGTTCCCGAGCACCTCGACCTGAAGCAGCGGATCTTCGCCGAGCTGGACCGGGTGTGCAAGCCCGAGGCGATCCTGGCCACCAACACCTCCTCGCTCAGCGTCACCGAGATCTCGGTCGCCACCACCCGCCCCAACCAGGTCATCGGCATCCACTTCTTCAACCCCGCGCCGGTGATGAAGCTGGTCGAGGTGGTCCGCACGGTGGTCACCTCCGCCGACGTGGTGGCCGACGTGGAGGCGCTCTGCAACCGGCTCGGCAAGGTCGACGTGACGATCAACGACCGGGCCGGCTTCATCGCCAACGCGCTGCTCTTCGGCTACCTGAACCACGCGGTGAGCATGTTCGAGGGGCGGTACGCCACCCGCGAGGACATCGACGCCGCGATGAAGCTCGGCTGCGGGCTGCCGATGGGCCCGCTCGCCCTGATGGACCTGATCGGCCTGGACACCGCGTACGAGATCCTGGACACCATGTACCGGCGGGGCGGGCGGGACCGCCGGCACGCCCCGGTGCCGCTGATCAAGCAGATGGTCACCGCGGGGCTGCTCGGCCGGAAGTCCGGCCGGGGCTTCTACACCTACGAGCGGCCGGGCTCCCCGGTGGTCGTACCGGACGACCAGACGCCCGTGGCGTCGCAGGCCGCGCTCGCCGACGGCGCCCGCGCCATCGCGAAGGTCGGCGTGGTCGGCTCCGGGACCATGGCCACCGGCATCATCGAGGTCTTCGCCAAGGCCGGGTACGAGGTGGTCTCGGTGACCCGCGGCGCGGAGAAGTCCGCCAAGGTCTTCGAGACGGTCAAGACCTCGCTCAACAAGGGCGTGGTACGCGGCAAGCTCAGCGAGGACGACCGGGAGGCGGCGCTCGGCCGGATCAACTGGTCCGCGACCCTGGAGCACCTCGCCGACGTCGACCTGGTGGTCGAGGCCGTGGTCGAGGAGCTCAGCGTCAAGAAGGCCCTCTTCGCCAGCCTGGACGAGATCTGCAAGCCGGGCGTGGTGCTGGCCACCACCACCTCGTCACTGCCGGTGATCGACGTCGCGATGGCCACCCAGCGGCCGGCGGACGTGGTCGGGCTGCACTTCTTCAACCCGGCGCCGGTCATGCCGCTGGTCGAGGTCGTGCAGACCATCCGCACCTCGGCGGAGACCACCGCCACCGCCCGCGCGGTCTGCGCCGCGCTGGGCAAGACCGGCGTGGTCTGCGGTGACCGGTCCGGCTTCATCGTCAACGCGCTGCTCTTCCCGTACCTGAACGACGCGGTGAAGATGCTGGAGGCCAGCTACTCGACCGCGGACGACATCGACTACGCGATGAAGCTGGGCTGCGGCTACCCGATGGGCCCGTTCGAGCTGTTGGACGTGGTCGGGCTGGACGTGTCGCTGGCCATCCAGCGGGAGCTCTACCTGGAGCTGCGCGAGCCGGGCTTCGCCCCCGCGCCGCTGCTGGAGCACCTGGTCACCGCCGGCTACCTGGGCCGCAAGAGCGGCCGCGGGTTCCGCGACCACACCCGGCGCTGACAAGGTCGACACCCGACCGGAGACCTGCGACTGACCGGGGCCGCCGATGGGGCCCGCCCGTCCCGGGTCGGTCCCGCCGGCGGCCCGTACGCTTGGTGACCGTGAGCCCCCGTCGCAACCGCCCCCGCCGGGACGAGACCGCCCACCTGGACTCCGACCGGGTACGCCAGGGCGTGCCCACGGTCCAGCAGTGGCGCGACGGCGACTGGCAGGTACGCGGGATCAGCGGCGGGGCGTCGACCAAGACGTACCGCTGTCCTGGCTGCGACCAGGAGATCCGCCCCGGCGTGGCACACGTGGTGGCCTGGCCGGCGGACGACCGGGGTGACCTGACGGACCGGCGGCACTGGCACAGCGGCTGCTGGCGGGCCCGGGACCGGCGCGGACCGGTCGTCCAGCGCGGCCGCAGCGCCCCCCGCCACGGCTGAGCGACCTGGATCACGCTGTTTCCGCCCCGGCGGGCGACCCGGGCGGCAGCGCGCCAGACTGGGACGGTGAGCACACGGATCCGCGCCTCGTCGATCCTGCCCGGCCACCGGGAGGACATCGAGCTGCACACCGCCGACGGGCTGAAGCTGGTCGGTGAGCTGGCCCGCCCCCTGGACCGGGAGCCGGCCGGCACCCTGGTCTGCCTGCACCCGCTGCCCACCCACGGCGGGATGATGGACAGCCACGTGTTCCGCAAGGCGGCCTGGCGGTTGCCCGCGCTGGCCGACCTGGCCGTGCTCCGGTTCAACACCCGGGGCACCAGCAGCGTCCGCGGCACCAGCGAGGGGGCCTTCGACGCCGCGGTCGGCGAGCGCTTCGACGTCGCCGCCGCCATCGAGTACGTGGAGTTCGCCGAGCTGCCGAACATCTGGCTGGTCGGCTGGTCGTTCGGCACCGACCTGGTGCTCAAGTACGGCTGCGACCCGGCGGTGGCGGGGGCGATCCTGCTCTCCCCGCCGCTGCGCTTCTCCACCCCTGCCGACCTGGCCCAGTGGGCCGAGAGCGGCAAGCCGCTGACCGCGCTGGTCCCCGAGTTCGACGACTACCTGCGCCCGGAGGAGGCCCGGGAGCGGTTCGCGGCGGTGCCGCAGGCCGAGGTGGTCGGGGTGCCCGGCGCCAAGCACCTCTGGGTGGGCGACGCCGAGACCGTGCTCGACGAGATCGTCCGGCGGGTCAACCCGGCGGTGCCGGTGCCGCTGCCGACCACCTGGGACGGCCCGGTGGAGACCGGAGACGTCAGCGCGTACGCCGACCGGACGGTGGCCTCGTTCGCCGACACCCCGGTCCCCGGTCCGCGTCCCGACCGGGCGGGCTGACCGGCCCGTCGACCCGTCCGGGGTGCCCGGCGGGCCGGCGTCGACGGGCGGGCTGACCGGCCCGTCGACCCGTCCGGGGTGCCCCGGCGGGCCGGCTGACGCTCACCGGGATTCCTGCCGGGGCAGGACCACCTCGCGGAGGATCAACTGCAGGGCGGCCACCGTCGGGATCGCGATCAGCGCCCCGACGACGCCCAGCAGCGACACCCCGAGCAGGGCGGCGAGCAGCGCGGCCACCTCGTTGACCGAGACCGCCCGCCGCATGATCTTGGGATAGATCAGGTAGTTCTCCACCTGCTGGTAGATCAGGAAGAAGACCAGGCAGGCGATGCCGACCGGCAGGTCGGTGGCGAGGCCCACCAGGGTCACCACGACCGCGCCCAGGGTGGCGCCGATCTGCGGGATCAGGTCGGTCACCGCGACCACCACCGCCAGCGCGAACGGGTACGGCAGCCCGACGACCAGCGCGAAGACGAACGTGCTCGCCCCGGCCAGCACCGCGATGCTGAGCGCACCCACCATGTACGCGCCCACCCGGGTCAGGATCTCGTCCCCGATCAGTTGCACCCGTTCCCGGCGGGAGTGCGGCACCAGCGCGTACCCGAGGGCGCGCAGCTTGTCGAAGTAGGCCAGGAAGTAGATCGTCAGCACCAGCACGGTCAGCGCCCGGAAGATCGTGCCGAAGATCAGCTGCGCGCCGCCCAGCACGCCGCCGAGGGCCCGGCCGATGGTGTCCGCGCTCGCCGCCGACTGGACCCGTTCCATGAGGTCGTACCGCTCGACCAGGTCGTTGACCGTGGCGTTGCGGCGCAGGTCGTCGAGGTAGCTCGGCAACTGCTGGATGAACTGCCCGGACTGGGTCACCACCGGCGGCACCAGCGCCAGCACCCCGCCGATGATCAGCAGCACGACGGTCAGCGCCACCACCGCCACCGCCAGCCCGTGCGGCAGGCCCCAGCGCCGCAGCCGGACCACCGCCGGGTGGAGCCCCACGGCCAGGAAGAGCGCGATGACCACCAGGACGAGGATGCCGGCGGCGTTGCGTACGCCCAGGAAGACCGCGTACGCCAGCAGCACCCCGAGCGCGCCGGTGAAGCCGACCAGGAAGCTGCTGCGCCGCAGCGGCCTGCCGGGGGTGCCGAAGCGCCCGCTCGGCCCACCCACCTCGAACTCGGTCGGATCCGACGTGTTCACCTCGGCGGTCCGACCGCCGGTGGTCCGGCTCACCGCGGGATCGGGCGGGACATTGCCGGCGAACGTCCCGTCGGCGAACGTCCCGTCGGCGGCCGTCCCGTCGGCGACCGTCCCGTCGGCGGGCGCGCCGTCGGTCGCCTCGGGCGTCGGCGGTCCATCGGGCGTCCCGGTCGATGCGTGGGTTCCCGCGCCGCTCCTGGACGCGCCTGCCGGCCCGGGCCCGTCGGGGGCGGGGTCCGTCGCCGGGGCAGGGTCCTGCGTGCCGGCGGAGGCGGGGCGCGCCGTCGGGGCGGGGTCGTCCTCGGGGCGGAGGGCGGCGAAGGGATCGTCGTCGTCTGGTCGGGCGCTGCCCGACGGCCCGTCCTGTGACACCGGACCTCCCCGGATCCTGCTCCGGCGGCGGCCGGAGTAGCCTTCGCCGACCCGGGGTTGGCGGCCGGACCGGTCGGCCGAGGACGGCCGGATTCCGGCGCGCCGCTGGCCTCTGCCGGGAGGTTAGCGGCCGGCGGGTGCGCCCACCAGCCCTTCGCCCGCGCCGGCGTCCGCCAGCCCGGCAGCGCCAGCGTCCGCCAGCCCGGCAGCGCCGGCGTGCTGAACCCGCCACCTCCGTGAGGTGGCGCCATCCCCGTCCGGCTGCCGTCGCCGGGTCGGGGATGTGGCGGTGTCCGGGGACGCCGCATGCCGCCAGGTCGGCGAGGTGGCGGTGCGCGCACCGGGGTCGGGGATGTGGCGGTGTGCGGGGCGGCGAACCACCCCCCCCCACGTCGGCGAGGTGCAGTCGACGACGTCGATCCGCTCTCGCCGGGCGCGGGTGCCGCGGCGGTCAGTCGGACTCGACGGTGACGGCGCTCGGCCTGGCGCTGCGCTCGTCCGTGGTCGGCTTCGTCGGTCGCTTGCCGTTCTCGCCGGTGCTGGTGATCTTCGTCGGGGTGGCGCCCCGGCCGCCCTCGCCCGGCACGGCGGCCACGGTCGGCTCACCGTCCACGGCGGCGGCGCCGTCCACCGTGGTCACCGGCTCGCGGACCGGACGGGCCGGTCCCGCGTCGGCCGTTGCGGCGCCGGCGCCGGCCGGCTCCTTCGCACCGGCCGGGGCGGCCGTCGCGGGCTCCTTCGCTCCGGCGGCCGGGGCGGCCTTCGCCGGCTCCTTCGCTCCGGGCGGGGCGGCCGTCGCGGGCTCCTTCGCTCCGGGCGGGGCGGCCGTCGCGGGCTCCTTCGCTCCGGGCGGGGCGGCCGTCGCGGGCTCCTTCGCTCCGGCCGGGGCGGCCTTCGCCGGCTCCTTCGCTCCGGCCGGGGCGGCCTTCGCCGGCTCCTTCGCTCCGGGCGGGGCGGCCGTCGCGGGCTCCTTCGCTCCGGCCGGGGCGGGCGTCGCCGGCTCCTTGCCGTTGACGGGGACCGGTGCCCTGCCGTTGGCGGTCACCGGCGCCCTGCCCGTGCCGGAGACCGGGTTCGCGCCCGTGCCGGTCGTCGGGCCCGCGCCCCCGCTGGCGGCTCCGGCCAGCTTGCCTGGGCTGACCGGAGTGGCCGCGAGGCCGGCGGACGCCGCGCCAGTGGCGTCCTGCAGGCGCAGCTCGGCCAGCTGCCGCTGGAGCTCGTCGGACTCCTGCCGGGACTTCCAGGTCTCCTGCCGCAGGTCGGCCAGTTCCTGCTGGGCCTGCGCGATCTCCAGCATCACCTGGGCGAGCTGCTGCCGGCCGGTGGCCACCTCCTGCTGGGTGGCGGCGAGGTGCTGCTGGGTGGTGGCGAGGTGCTGCTGGGTGGTGGCCGCGTACTCCTCGAACTGCCGGCGTGAGGCGGCGACGTGCTCGTCGGCCTTGCGGCGCTTGCCGGCGGCGTCGGCCTCGGTCCGGCGGAGCAGCTCCGCGGCCTCGTCCTCGGCGCGGCGCCGCATGGTCAGCGCGTCCTGCTCGGCGGCCTCGCGGATCGCCGCGGCGCCCTGCTCGATCTCGTTCCGCCGGGCCGTGTACGTCTGCTCCAGCTCGTCCTGCCGGGTCTTGTGCAGCTTCTCCAGCTCGGCGTGGCGTGTGGTGTGCTGCCTGTCCAGCTCGTCGCGGCGCTTGGCGAACTCCTGCTCGGCGGCGGCCCGGCGCTGGGCGAACTCCTTGTCCGCCGCCTCCCGTCGGGAGTTGACCTCCTGCTCCACCCCGGCCCGCCAGGCGCCCAGCTCCTGCTGCGTCTGGGCGCGGGCGTGCTGGACGTACGCCTCGGTCTCGCTCCGCATCCGCTGGACGTACGCCTCGACCTCGGCCCGGTTGCGCTTGCCGGCGTCGGCGGCCTCGGTGGTGAGCCGGTTGGCCTCCTGCCGGGCCCGGCCGCGGGTCGCCTTCGCCGCCTCCTCGGCGTCGTCGACGATCTTCTTGGCCTCCTGGAGCGCCTTGGCGTGGGTGGCTCGGCTCGCCTCGGTCGCGGACTCGGTGAGGCGCTTGGCCTCCTGCTGGGCCTTGGCGTGCACCTCCTTGGCGGCCTCGCGGAGCTGGGTGGCCTCCTGCTGGGCTTTGGCCACTGCCGCCTTGGCCGACTCCCGCAGCCGGGTGGACTCCTGCTGGGCCCGGGTGTGGATCTCCTTGGCGGTGTCCCGGAGCTGGGTGGCCTCCTGCTGGGCCTTGGCGAGTGCGTCCTGGGCGGCCCGGCGCAGCGTCTCCGCCTCTTCCTTGGCGGTCCGGCGCAGCGTCTCCGCCTCTTCCTTGGCGGTCCGGCGCAGCGTCTCCGCCTCGCCCTTGGCGGTCCGGCTCAGCGTCTCCGCGTCGTCCTTGGCGGCCTTCAGGTGGGCGTCCGCCTCGGCCTTGCGGGCGGCGGTGTGCCGCTCCTCCTCGGCTCGCCGGGCGGCGAGGGCGATCTCGAAGTCCTTCAGCGCCTGCGCGGCCTGCTTCCGGGCCTCCTCGATGATGTGCTCGGCGGCCGCCCGCCGCGCCTCGATCTCCTCGTCGGCGGAGGAGAGGATGTCGTCGGCCTGCTCCTCGGCCATGGTGAGGATCTGCTCGACCCGGGGACCGAGGTGCCGGAACGAGGCGCGGTCCACCACGCCCACCTGCTTGCGCACCTGGGCGAGGTCGCGTTGCAGCACCTCGACCTGGCCGGCCAGCTTGTGGATCTGCGTGTACGCCTGCTCCCGCTCGGACGTCAGGGTGGCGATCTCGTGCTCCGCACGAGCGACGTACCGGTCGACCTGTCGTTTCTCGTACCCCCGCAGAGCGGACTCGAAGCTTGGCTCCGTGGTCACGTCCCCGCCGAGAGCAAACAGTTCCTCGCCGTGCGACATGCCCCCATCCTCACACGCATCCGGCTCTGCTGGGGCGATACGGACGCCCCTGTTGGGAGCTACTTCACCGATAGGACGGAACGGGCGGCGAAAGCATGACGGCGCGGGGTTCCACCGGTCACCCGGTGTCACCCCGCGCCGTGGATCATGCCCCGATGCGGGTGGTGCTCAGTTGGCCGACTCGGCGGTGACCCGCTCCTCGGAGCCCTCCTTCTTGGCCGCCTCCGGCTTGGCCGCGGCCGCCGGCACGCCCGGCACGATGCCGGCGAGACCGGAGAGCATCTGACCGAGCTGGGAGGTGACGGCGTCCTTCTGCCGGGTGAGGTCCTCGACCTCGCGACGGGCCGCCTGGGTGGTCAGCTCGGCCTCGGTGCGGGCCTCGCTGAGCAGGCGCTGCGACTCGGCCTTGGCCTCGTTGAGCGTCTTCTCGGCCAGCGCCTTGGCCTTCTCCACCGTGTCGTTGGCGGTGCGCTCGGACTCGACCCGGCGGGCCTCGGCCCGCTGCTCGATCTCCTTGGCCCGCTCCTGGGCCGCCCGGGCCCGCTGCTCGGCCTCGCTGACCAGCTTCTGGGTCTGCGCGACCTGCGCGGCGTGCCGCTCGGACTCCTCGCGCTCGGCCTTCTCCCGCCGCTCGGCGAGCTGGAGCTCCAGGGCCTGCAGGTCCTTGTCGCGCTTGTCCCGCGCGTCGGTGAGCAGCTTGGTCGCCTCGGCGCGCTTCTCCTCGGCCTCCCGCGCAGCCTTGGCCCGCTGCTGGGTGATCTCCCGCTCGGCGGTGGCCCGCAGGGTCGCCACCTCACGCTCGACGGTGGACTTCAGCTCGGCCACCTCGTGCGCGGTGACGGTACGCAGCTGCTTGGTCTCCCGCTCGGCATCCGCGCGCAGCGTGTCCGCCTCGCGGCGGGCCTGGACCCGGACCTCCGCGGCCTCCCGCTCGGCGACGGTGCGGACGCTGCCGGCCTCCCGCTCCGCGGTGGCCTTCATCGCGGCCGCCTCGGCGCGCGCCTTGTCGGTGATCTCGCGGGCCTCGAGGCGGGCGGCGGAGAGAATGCCCTCCGACTCGCGCTTGGCCTCGTTGCGGTGGTCGTTGGCCTGCTCCTCGGCCAGCCGGAGGATCTGCTCGACGCGGGTGCCGAGGCCGGAGAGGGTCGGCCGGCTGTTCTCCTCGAGCTGCTTGTTGGTGTCGGTGAGCTTCTGCTCCAGCGCGTTCTGGCGCTGCTCGGCCTGGCGGAGCCGGCGCTGGGCGTCGTTCATCCGCTGTTCGGCCTCGGCGCGGGCCTGCTCGGACTGGGTCAGCGCGGCGGTCAGCCGGCCGATGAAGTCATCGACCTGACCGGTGTTGTATCCGCGCAGGCCAACGGTGAAATCGGGCTGCGAGTTCGCGTTGTCGAAGAACGCGAGAGGGGAGGACTGCTGCTGGGGCATTGGGACATACTCGCAGACCACCCGGGGTCGTTCGCAAGAGCGGTCCCGAGCTTTCGTGTCCTCATTACATGGTCAACTCCGGGCGCCGCCGGGACCCGGACCAAACGGCGATCTTGGCAGCTCCCGGGCGGCTCGGACGTCACGCATGGTGAACGGGAAAAGGGCCGCGGGACGAGGCCCCGCAGCCCTTTGTCAGCCGTGACTCGAATGGTGTGCCGGTCGGCGGAAAGGCAATGGCCGCCTCGCCGCAATGGTCGACCCGGCCGTACCCGTACGGGTCAGTGGCCCCGGAACCGGTTGATCGCCGTTTCGTGCCGGGCGCGCAGCTCGGTGTCGCGGACGCCGAGGCCGTCGGCGGGCGCGAGGCACCGGACGCCGACCTTGCCCTGGTGCGCGTTGCGGTGCACCTCGTACGCGGCCTGGCCGGTCTGCTCCAGCGGGTAGGTCCTGGACACCGTCGGGTGGATCTTCCCGAGCGCGACGAGGCGGTTGGCCTCCCACGCCTCGCGGTAGTTGGCGAAGTGGCTGCCGACGATCCGCTTGAGGTGCATCCAGAGGTACCGGTTGTCGTACTGGTGCTGGTAGCCGCTGGTGGAGGCGCAGGTGACGATGGTGCCGCCGCGCTTGGCCACGTAGACGCTGGCGCCGAAGGTCTCCCGGCCCGGGTGCTCGAAGACGATGTCCGGGTCCTCGCCGCCGGTCAGCTCGCGGATCCGCTCGCCGAAGCGGCGCCACTCGTCCGGGTCCTGGGTCTCCTCGTCCTTCCAGAACCGGAAGCCCTCCGCCGCGCGGTCGATGACCAGGTCGGCGCCCATCTTCCGGCACAGCTCGGCCTTCTCGGGGGAGGAGACCACGCAGACCGGGATCGCCCCGCCGTTCAACGCCATCTGGGTGGCGTAGCCGCCCAGGCCGCCCGAGGCGCCCCAGATCAGCACCACGTCGCCCTGCTTCATGTTGGCCCCGTGGTGGGAGACCAGCTGCCGGTACGCGGTGGAGTTGACCAGCCCGGGGCTGGCCGCCTCCTCCCAGCTCAGGTGGCGCGGCTTGGGCATCAGCTGGTTGGCCTTGACCACGGCCAGCTCGGCGAGGCCGCCGAAGTTGGTCTCGAAGCCCCAGATCCGCTGCTGCGGGTCGAGCATGGTGTCGTCGTGGCCGGCCGCGTCCTCCAGCTCCACCGACAGGCAGTGCGCGACCACCTCGTCGCCGGCCTTCCACTTCGTCACCCCGGGGCCGGTGCGCAGCACCACGCCGGCGGCGTCCGACCCGACCACGTGGTACGGCAGGTCGTGCCGGCGGGTCAGCTCGGAGAGCCGGCCGTAGCGCTGGAGGAACTTGAAGGTCGACAGCGGCTCGAAGATGCTGGTCCAGACGGTGTTGTAGTTGATGGCGCTGGCCATCACCGCGACCAGGGCCTCGCCGGGGCCGAGCTCCGGGGTGGGCACCTCCTGCAGGTGCAGGGCCTTGCGCGGGTCCTTGTCCCGGGTGGCCATCCCGTCGAACATCCGGGTGTCCTCGGCGCGCACCACCACGCCCCGGTAGGTCTCCGGTACCGGCAGGCCGGCGAGGCCGGCGAGCTCCCGCTCCGGCTGGTCGGAGCCTTCCGCCGCCATGATCGCTTCGAGGATGTCCTGCACGGTGACCTCCCGTTCGTCCGCACCCACGCCCGGGGGGCAGGGGTGCTGCCATCGTCGGCGCCGGTGCGACCGACCGCCATGTCGGCAATCGACACATCCGGCACCGGTCGCGCTCCTGTGGGGCCGGACGTTACTGAACGGTAGCTAGGGCGGGAAGTCCTCTGTGAAAAACTGCATCGACCGATGCGTGGAGCTGTCCGTGGGAAGGCCCAACCGCGCAGCGCCGCACGCCTTCCCGCGTGGTGGGACGCCGGCACGGTGGGCCGGTCCGGACTGCGGCAGGTCGGCGCGTCCCGGACCAGGGACCCCGCGACCTGCCGCATCCGACGAACCGAACCGGTCAGTGGCCGTCGGCGGCCGGCTCCACCAGCTCGACCAGGACGCCACCGGCGTCCTTTGGGTGGACGAAGTTGATCCGGGAGTCGGCGGTGCCGCGCTTCGGCTTCTCGTAGAGCAGCCGGACGCCGCGTTCCCGAAGCGCCGCGCAGGCCGCGTCGATGTCCGCCACCGTGTAAGCGATCTGCTGCACGCCCGGCCCGTTGCGGTCGAGGAACTTGGCGATCGTCGACTCCGGGGTGAGCGGGGCGAGCAGCTGCACGCAGCCGCCCTCGGTGGTCGGGCCGACGGCCAGCATCGCCTCGCGTACGCCCTGCTCGGCGTTGGTCTCGGTGTGCACGCAGCGCATCCCGAAGGTGCGCTGGTAGAAGTCGATCGCGGCGTCCAGGTCGGCCACCGCGATCCCGACGTGGTCGATGCGGCGCAGCCCGATGTCTGTGACGTAGTCCGCAGCGGGCTCGACGGGGGAGTTCTCTGCCATGGCGCTAGTCTGACCGAACAATCGTTAAGGCGTACAGCTCGGCACCCCCTCGGAGGCAGGCATGGCTTCGGTGATCGTCAGCGGCGCGCGGACCCCCATGGGCCGGCTGCTGGGCAACCTCAAGGACCTCCCGGCGACGAAGCTCGGCGGGGTGGCGATCAAGGCCGCGCTGGAGCGCGCCGGCGTCGCCCCCGACCAGGTGCAGTACGTGATCATGGGGCAGGTGCTCCAGGCCGGCGCCGGTCAGATCCCGGCCCGGCAGGCGGCGGTCGAGGCGGGCATCCCGATGTCCGTGCCGGCCCTGACCATCAACAAGGTCTGCCTCTCCGGCCTGGACGCGATCGCCCTGGCCGACCAGCTCATCCGGGCCGGGGAGTTCGACATCGTGGTGGCCGGCGGCATGGAGTCGATGACCAACGCCCCGCACCTGCTGCTCGGTCAGCGCAGCGGCTACAAGTACGGCGACGTCACGATCAAGGACCACATGGCCCTCGACGGGCTCAGCGACGCCTGGGACTGCTGCTCGATGGGCGAGTCGACCGAGCGGCACGGCGTCAAGCACGGCATCACCCGCGAA
Organism: Micromonospora sp. GCM10011541; assembly: GCF_042650725.1. Classification (NCBI taxonomy): domain Bacteria; kingdom Bacillati; phylum Actinomycetota; class Actinomycetes; order Micromonosporales; family Micromonosporaceae; genus Micromonospora; species Micromonospora sp. GCM10011541. The sequence goes on along the minus strand of NZ_JBHSBP010000025.1, from coordinate 173,868 downwards.
GAGCAGGACGCCTTCGCCGCGGCCAGCCACCAGCGGGCCGCCGCCGCGCAGAAGAACGGCCACTTCGCCGACGAGATCACCCCGGTGGTCATCCCGCAGCGCAAGGGCGAGCCGCTGGTGATCAACGAGGACGAGGGCATCCGCCCGGACACCACCGCCGAGTCGCTGGGCAAGCTGCGCCCGGCGTTCACCAAGGACGGCACCATCACCGCCGGCAGCTCCTCGCCGATCTCGGACGGGGCCGCCGCGGTGGTCGTGATGAGCAAGGCCAAGGCCAAGGAGCTGGGGCTGACCTGGCTGGCCGAGATCGGCGCGCACGGCAACGTGGCCGGTCCGGACAACTCGCTGCACTCGCAGCCGTCCAACGCCATCAACCACGCCCTGAAGAAGGGCGGCCTCAGCGTCGCCGACCTCGACCTCATCGAGATCAACGAGGCGTTCGCCCAGGTCGGCATCCAGTCGGCGCGGGACCTCGGGATCAGCACCGACAAGGTGAACGTCAACGGCGGCGCCATCGCGCTCGGCCACCCGATCGGCATGTCCGGCGCCCGGCTGGTGCTCACCCTTGCGCTGGAGCTCAAGCGGCGTGGCGGCGGCACCGGCGCGGCCGCGCTCTGCGGTGGCGGCGGCCAGGGCGACGCGCTGATCATCCACGTGCCGGCGGGCGGCGAGAGCTGACCGTGGGCGAAACCGTCGAGAACGCCCCGGCGGCCACCGGATCGGTGCGCCGCAGCCGGGACGTACCGATGCTGGTGGAGCGGGCCCGCGCGGGTGACCCGCGCGCGGTGGCCCGGCTGATCACCCTGGTCGAGTCCGGCGACGAGGTGCTGCCGCAGGTCGCGGCGGCCCTCGCGCCGTACGCCGGTCAGGCCCAGGTGGTGGGCCTGACCGGGTCCCCGGGGGTGGGCAAGTCGACCACCACGAACGAGCTGGTCCGGGCGCTGCGGGCGCGCGGCCACCGGGTCGGCGTGCTGGCCATCGACCCGTCCAGCCCGTTCACCGGCGGGGCGATCCTGGGCGACCGGGTCCGGATGCAGGACCACGCGACCGACCCGGGCGTCTACATCCGCTCGATGTCCAGCCGGGGCCACCTCGGCGGCCTCTCCGCGGCGACCCCGCAGGCGGTCCGGGTGCTGGAGGGCGCCGGCTGCGACGTGGTGCTGGTGGAGACCGTCGGCGTCGGGCAGGCCGAGGTGGAGGTGGCCTCGCTGGCCGACACCACGCTGGTGCTGCTCGCCCCGGGCATGGGCGACGCGATCCAGGCGGTGAAGGCCGGCATCCTGGAGATCGCGGACGTCTTCGTGGTCAACAAGGCCGACCGGGACGGCGCCGACGCCACCGTCCGCGACATCCAGGGCATGATCGCCCTGGGCGAGCGCGGGCCGGGGGAGTGGCGGCCGCAGGTGGTGCGAGCCATCGCCGCGCGGGCCGAGGGAATCGACGACATCGCCGCCGCCATCGACAAGCACCGTGGCTGGCTGGAGCAGCACGACGAGCTGCGCCGCCGCCGGGAGGCGCGGGCCGCCGCCGAGGTCGAGGCCATCGCGCTGGGCGTCCTCCGCAACCGGATCGGCTCCCTGCGCGACGGTACGGAGCTGCCGACGCTCGCCGCCAAGGTGGCCGACGGCGCGATCGACCCGTACGCCGCCGCGGACGAACTGCTGGCCCAGCTCGGCGCCTGACCCGTCCACTCCGGACCCCGGTCGACTAGTACGCTCGCACCGCCTCACGGCCGTGGGGCGGTGCGCGCGTGTGTGGTGGGGGAAGAGCATGGCTGACGAGGCGACCCAGGAGTTGTCGGTGACGCCGGACGCGGTGGCGGGCGGTACGACCCACGTCTCCCACGAGGTGGTGGAGAAGATCGCGGTGGCCGCCGCGAAGTCGGTGCCCGGGGTGGCCGAGCTGGGTGGGGACGTGGCCCGGTTCTTCAACGCGGTGCTCGACAAGGTCGGGCTGGACCAGGTGGGCGACGCGACGAGGGGCTGCTCGGCGCACGTCACGAACGGCGCGGCGGTGGTCAACCTGGTGCTGGTGATCTCCGCCGGCCGCCCGGTGCCGGAGGTGACCGACGCGGTGCGGTCCGCGGTGACGGCGGCCGTCGAGGCGTACGGGCTGCGGGTCGACGAGATCAACATCCGGGTCGACGACGTGGCCCTGGGCGGTCCGGCGGTCCCGTCGGCCTGAGGCTGCCCGCGGCGCCCACGTCGACCGGGTGGGTCGTGGTCAGCGCCGGTCCGTTCAGTCCAGTGCCGCCCGAACCTGCGGTGGCACCTGGAGGAGGTCCAGGCTGTTCCGCCACAGCGTCTCGAGCTGGGCCGGATCGTTGAGCAGCTTCGCGAGCAGCGCGCGTCCCTCGATCTGGGCGACCATGGACCGCGCGGCTTCGTGGGCGTCGACCGACGCGCCGGCCTGCCCCAGGTCCTTCGCCTCGACGATCACCTGCTCGATGAGGTCGATCTGGGCCTCGAAGATCTCCTGGAGCCGGCTGCGGATCTCCTCGGCCTGGTTGCTGAGCTCCAGCGCGAGGTTGCCGAAGAGGCAACCGACGACCAGGCCGCCCTTCCGCTGCCCGGCGCGTTGCACCGCCTCGGTGGCCTGGAACAGGTCCCGTAGGCGCCGCAGCGGGTCGCGGTCGCTGCTGAGCAGTTCGACCCACTGCCGCCGCTGGCTCGCCCAGTGTTCGTCGATGACGGTGAGCGCCAGCGCCTGCTTGGACTCGAAGAAGTAGTAGAAGCTGCCCTTGGGCACGCTCGCCGTGGTGCAGATCTCCGCCACGCCCAGCGCCGAATATCCGCGCTGTTCCAGCAGCGTCGTGGCCGCACCGAGGATCTTGTTCCGCGCGTCACTCGTCCGTCCCATGCCTTTGACGATACATGACCGGTCGGCTAGCTTTTTGTCGACCAGTCGTCTACTGGGCAGTCAGGCCCCGGCCAACAGGGCTTCGGCCAGTCAGGAAGAGGAACGTCATGAGCAGCACGCAGGGACAGAAGGTCGCCGTGATCACCGGGGCGTCGCAGGGCATCGGCGCCGGCCTCGTGGCGGCGTACCGCAAGCTCGGGTACGGCGTCGTGGCGACCTCGCGCTCGATCGGCGACGCCGGCGACCCGGAGATCGTCACCGTCCGGGGCGACATCGCCGACGCCGACACCGCGGAGCGGGTGATCAACGCCGCCCTGGAGCGCTTCGGCCGCATCGACACCCTGGTCAACAACGCGGGCGTCTTCATCGCCAAGCCGTTCACCGACTACACCGAGGAGGAGTACGACTTGGCCACCGGGATCAACCTCGCCGGGTTCTTCCACCTCACCCGGCGCGCCCTGCCGCACCTGCTGGCCACCGGCGCCGGACACATCGTCACCATCACCACCAGCCTCGTGGACAATGCCAACTCCAACGTCCCGTCCGTGCTGGCGTCGTTGACCAAGGGTGGCCTCAGCTCCGCGACCAAGTCCCTGGCGATCGAGTACGCGAGCCGGGGCGTCCGGGTCAACGCCGTCGCGCCCGGCGTCATCAAGACCCCGATGCACCCGGTCGAGACCCACGCGGCGCTCGCCGGTCTGCACCCGGTCGGCCGGATGGGCGAGACCAGCGACATTGTCGACGCCGTCGTCTACCTCGAGTCGGCGCCCTTCGTCACCGGCGAGATCCTGCACGTCGACGGTGGCCAGAACGCCGGTCACTGACCCCACCGCAACCCGCAGAAAGGATCACGCCGATGCCGATCGTCACCATCCAGATCACCCGGGAGGGCAGCACGCCCGGTGCGTCCGCGGCGACCGCCGAGGAGAAGGCCGCCCTCATCAAGGGGGTGAGCGAACTGCTGCTCGACGTCCTGAACAAGCCGTTGGACTCGACCTTCGTGGTGATCGACGAGGTCGACACCGAGAACTGGGGACGGGGCGGCCTCCCGGTCGAGCAGTACCGACGACAGCAGAACTCGGGCTCACCGGAGTAACCGCACGGGTGCGTACCGGCCGGTCAGGTTACCGGCCGGTACGAACATCCTTAGCGATCGTTCAGGCAGCCGTTCTACACTCGGTCTTCAGTCGAGGACTCGAGGAGGAGCTCCGCGGATGAACGCCGACGAGATCGCCGCCGGACGGGCACGCTGGCAGGCCCGCTACGACGCCGCGCGCAAGCGGGACGCGGACTTCACCACGCTCTCCGGGATGACCGTGGACCCGGTGTACGGCCCGCCGGAGGGCAGCGCGTACCCGGGCTTCGAGCGGATCGGCTGGCCGGGCGAGTTCCCGTACACCCGGGGGCTGCACCCCACCGGCTACCGCGGGCGGACCTGGACGATCCGGCAGTTCGCCGGGTTCGGCAACGCCCAGCAGACCAACGAGCGCTACAAGATGATCCTCGGCGCGGGCGGCGGCGGGCTCTCGGTCGCGTTCGACATGCCGACGCTGATGGGCCGCGACTCCGACGACCCGCAGGCGCTCGGCGAGGTCGGCCACTGCGGCGTGGCCATCGACTCGGCCGCCGACATGGAGGTGCTCTTCGGCGGCATCGACCTGGCCGGCGTCACCACCTCGATGACCATCTCCGGCCCGGCCGTGCCGGTCTTCTGCATGTACCTGGTCGCCGCCGAGCGGCAGGGCGCCGACCTGTCCACCCTGGACGGCACGTTGCAGACGGACATCTTCAAGGAGTACATCGCGCAGAAGGAGTGGCTCTTCGACCCGGAGCCGCACCTGCGCCTGATCGGCGACCTGATGGAGTACTGCGCCCGGGAGATCCCGCGGTACAAGCCGCTGTCGGTCTCCGGGTACCACATCCGGGAGGCCGGCTCGACCGCCGCGCAGGAACTGGCGTACACCCTGGCCGACGGGTTCGGCTACGTCGAGCTGGGGCTGTCGCGCGGGCTGGATGTCAACGTCTTCGCCCCTGGGCTGAGCTTCTTCTTCGACTCCCATGTGGACTTCTTCGAGGAGATCGCCAAGTTCCGGGCCGCCCGCCGGATCTGGGCCCGCTGGCTGCGCGACGTCTACGGCGCCACCAGCGAGAAGGCCCTCTGGTTGCGGTTCCACACCCAGACCGCCGGGGTGTCGCTGACCGCCCAGCAGCCGGTCAACAACGTGGTGCGGACGGCCGTCGAGGCGCTCGCCGCGGTGCTCGGCGGGACCAACTCGCTGCACACCAACGCCCTCGACGAGACCCTCGCCCTGCCCACCGACGAGTCGGCCGAGATCGCCCTGCGTACCCAGCAGGTGCTGATGGAGGAGACCGGGGTGACCAACGTGGCCGACCCGCTCGGCGGGTCGTGGTACGTCGAGGCGCTCACCGACAAGATCGAGGCCGAGGCGGAGGAGATCTTCGCCCGGATCCGGCAGCTCGGTGGCGAGGGCCCGCACAAGATCGGTCCGATGACCTCGGGCATCCTGCGCGGCATCGAGGACGGCTGGTTCACCGGCCACATCGCCGAGTCGGCCTTCGTCTACCAGCAGGCGCTGGAGAAGGGTGACAAGAGGATCGTCGGGGTCAACTGCCACACCGGCACGGTTTCCAAGGACCTGGAGATCCTGCGCATCTCGCACGAGGTGGAGTTGGAGCAGCGTCGGGTGCTGGCCGAGCGCAAGGCCGCCCGCGACGAGACCGCGGTCAAGGCCGCCGTCGCCCGCATGGTCGAGGTCAGCCGTACCGACGAGAACATGATCCCGGCCATGCTCGAGGCGATCCGCGCCGAAGCCACCCTGGGCGAGATCTGCGACGCGCTCCGCGCCGAGTGGGGCATCTACCGCGAACCCGCCCGCTTCTAACCCACCCCCACCCACCCACCCAGCCCCCGCGCGATCTTGCACTTGGGGCCCGCATGATGCGGCATATGTCGCATTTGCCGGGGCGGAAAGTGCAAGATCGCGAGGGGGTGGCGGGGGTGGGGGTGAGAGGGGCGGTGAGCAGGGTGAGAACCGCAACTGTCGCCGTCGCGGTTGATCTGAGTTCAGCCGGACACGTGCGAGACTAGACAACCATGAGCGACCCACGGATCACCTCGTCGATCTTCACCCGCGGCGCGGTCGACCTCAGCGCGCTGCGCGGCACACCGAGCACCCCTGCCCCCGCCCGTCCCACCGCCCCGGCCCAGTCCAGGCCGCCCGCCGGCCTTCCCGGCGCTCCCGCCGCCGGCGGCGGAGCCGCCGTGATCGACGTGACCGAGGAGACCTTCCAGACGGAGGTGCTGGAGCGTTCGCTCAGCACCCCCGTGGTGGTGGACTTCTGGGCCGAGTGGTGCGAGCCGTGCAAGCAGCTTTCCCCGGTGCTGGAGCGGCTGGCCGCCGAGGGCGCCGGCGCGTGGGTGCTGGCCAAGGTGGACGTGGACGCCAACCCCCGGATCGCCCAGATGTTCCGGGTGCAGGGCATCCCGATGGTCTACGCGGTGGTCGGCGGGCAGCCGATCGACGCCTTCTCCGGGGTGGTGCCGGAGGCCCAGCTCCGGCAGTGGATCTCCGCCGTGCTGAAGGCCGGTGGCGTCACCGTGGCCGAGCCGGAGGACCCCCGCCTCGACGAGGCCGACGACGCGCTGATGAGCGGCGACCTGGACGCCGCCGAGCGGGCGTACAAGAAGATCCTGGCGGAGTCGCCGGCGGACGCCGCGGCCGAGGCCGGGCTCGCCCAGGTCGGACTGGCCCGCCGGGTCGGCGGCGCCGACCCGCAGGCCGCGCTCACCGCCGCCGAGGGCGCCCCCGACGACGTCGAGGCCCAGCTCCTCGCCGCCGACATCGAGGTGCTCAGCGGCCTGGCCGAGCAGGCCTACAAGCGGCTGGTCGGCCTGGTCCGCCGGACCGCCGGTGACGACCGGGAGAAGGTACGCCAGCACCTGGTCAGCCTGTTCACCATCGCCGGCCCGGAGGATCCCGCCGTGGCCTCGGCCCGCCGGGCCCTGGCCAGCGCCCTGTTCTGAGTTCGTAGCACGCCAGCGCGGGCCGGCGTTCCGGCCGGCCCGCCCGACCACCGAGGACGGGAGCCCATGATGCGCCGGATCGCCGTCCTCGACGCGCCGACCAACCTGGGGTTGCGCCCACCCACCGCCACCTCCGCCCCCGGCTGCGCCAAGGCGCCCGGCGCACTGCGCGACCACGGCCTGCTCGCCCGGCTGCGGGCCCGGGACGCCGGCTGCCTCACCTCGCCCCGGTACGACCCCGGCGACTGGCGCCCCGGCGACGGCGTCTGCCACGCCTCGGAGATCTCCGGGTACTCGGTGGCACTCGCCGACCGGATCGGCGCGATCATCGACCGGGGGGAGTTCCCGCTGGTGCTCGGCGGGGACTGCTCGGTGCTGCTCGGTTCCGCGCTCGCCATGCATCGGCTCGGCGAGGCGGTCGGCGGCCGGATCGGGCTGGTCTTCGTGGACGGGCACTCCGACTTCCGGCACCCCGGCAACGCCTCCTACGTGGGGGCCGCGGCGGGGGAGGACCTCGCTCTGGTCACCGGCCGGGGGCAGGCCGACCTGGCCGCCATCGAGGGACGCCGCCCCTACTTCCGGGACATCGACGTGGTGGTCCTCGGCATCCGGGCGCAGGACGAATATCGCCTGGACCTCCAGGCCGCCGGGATCACCACCCGGCCGGTGCCGGCGCTGCGCGCCGAGGGCGCCGCGCGGACCGCGCAGTGGGCACACGAGCAGCTCGCCGACTGCGCCGGCTACTGGGTGCACATCGACGTGGACGTGCTGGACCCGGCGGTGATGCCGGCGGTGGACGCCCCGGACCCGGGCGGCATCGCCTTCGCCGAGCTGGAGATCCTGCTCGCCGGCCTCGTCGACACCCCGCACTGCCTCGGCGTCGAGCTGACCGTCTTCGACCCGGACTACGATCCCGACGGCTCGTACGCGGCGGAGATCGTCAACACCGTGGTGTCCGGGTTGGCGCCGGTCTCCGCGCCGGCCGCGATGCCGCCGCGGCTGCTGCCGGCCACCCCGGCGCCACCGTCCCCGAGGCGGGGCAACGGGCGTCCCCAGCCGAGCCGGCCGGTGGCCCCGGCACCGGTGGTCACGCCGGCTCCCGCGGTGGCGGTCGAGCCGATCGGTCCGGTCGCCGAGGACGCCACGTCCACGGACGACGCCCCGCCGATCCAGTCGGCCGGTCCGGAGCCGGTGGGGCCGCGGGCCTCGGCGGGACCCGGGCTGCTACGCCGCGTCGCCCCGCCCGAGGAGGAGGCCGTCGCGGGCCGGGAACCGGTGGAACCGCCCGCCTCGGCCGGGCCCGTGCCGGTGCGCCGGACGTCGCCCGAGGCGGAGCCCGCGTCCGAGCCGGGCGACGACGCTTCCCCCGGGCCCAGCGCCGGGATCGCCTGACCCGACCCACGCCGCGGGGAGCCCGGTTACTCGGTCAGCGGTCCCTGCCTGCGTCGGCAGGCTCCGGTGCGCGACCAGTGCCCGCCGGACCTGGTGGCCTCGGCGGGGAGCCGAGGCCACCGGCGGTCAGCGGGCGGCGATGCCGCGGAGGAAACGCTCGCTGATCGGCACGGCGCTGTCCGTGCTCGACCCGCCCTGCTCGACGAAGACCGCGAACGCGACATCCCCCTGCCAACCGACGAACCAGGCGTGGGTGTGCGCCGGGTTGTTGTCGTACTCGGCGGTGCCGGTCTTGCCGTACACCGGCTCGCCGGGAACGTCGGCGAGGGCCTTGGCCGTCCCGGCGGTGACCACCGCGCGCAGCATCGTCTTCAGCGCCGCCACGGACTCCGCCTTGAGGGCCGGACCCGCCGCTGCGGGCTGCTGCGCCGCCGGATCCAGCACCAGCTTCGGCTGCTCCCAGTGGCCCCGGGCCACGGCGGCGGTCGCGCCGGCCATCGCGAGCGGGCTGACCACGGTGGTGCCCTGGCCGATCGCCGCGGCGGCCTGCTCCGTGGCGGAGCCGCCGGTGGAGACCTTGCCGGTGAAGACGTCCGCGCCCAGCTCCCACTTCGCCTCCAGGCCGAGGGTACGGCCGGTGGTGGCGAGCCCGTCCGGGCCCAGCTTCGGGGCCAGCGAGGTGAAGGCGGTGTTGCAGGACTTCGCGAAGTCGGTGCTGAACGGCACCGCCCCCAGCTCGAAGTTGTCGGAGTTCTTGAACGGGCGGCCGTCCACCACGAACGTCTTCGGGCAGGCGACCGTCGCCTGCGGGGTCACCGCGCCCCGGTCCAGCAGGGCGAGCGCGCTGACCGTCTTGAACGTCGAGCCGGGCGGCACCTGGGCGGTGAAGGCGAGGTTCTCCCCGGCCGGACCGGGCCCGTTGGCGGCGGCGAGCACCGCGCCGTCGCTGATCCGGAGCGCCACCAGGGCCGACCGCCGCTTCTCCCCGCGCAGCGCCGCGTCGGCGGCGTTCTGGGTGGCCACGTCCAGGGTGGTCTTCAGCGGCTGGCCGGCCTTCGGCTCGCTGCGGAACACCTCCGGGCCGGTCGTCATCCCCCGCTCCCCGGGCTTGGGCCGCTCGATGACGACGGTGAGCCCCGGAACCCCGCGCAGGCGGTCGTCGTACCGGCCCTGGAGGCCGCCGTGGCCGACCAGGTCGCCGGCGACGTACTTGTCGGGGTGCGCCTTCAGGTCGTCGGCCTGCGCCGCGTCGACCGAGCCGAGCAGCGCGCGGGCGAACTCCCGGGTCGGTGCCAGGTCCAGCGTGTCGGTCGGGAACTTGGTGCCCGGCAGGTCGTAGATCCGCGGCTTGATCTGCCGGTACGCCTCTTCGCGCAGGGTCACCACCTCGACCAGGGCGGTCGGCTCGGCCTCGGCGAGGCGTTTCGGCAGATCGGACAGGTCGACCGGCGGCACCAGCGCGGGCCGGATCGCCTTGAACGCGGCGTCGAGCTGCCGCACCAGCTTCGGCACGTCGGTGACCTCGCCGGGCTGCACGCCGACCCGGACCACCCGCCGGGGCGCCACGATCGGGGCGCCGGCGCCGTCCAGCACCGCGGCCCGGCGCGCGGCGTCCCGGCGCAGCGCCAGCCGGTCGCCCTCCTCCAGTTGCTCCTGGACCAGCGTGGGTTCCCAGATCACCTGCCACTGGTCGTCGCCGCCGCGCTTGAGGCGTACCGGCCGGTCGTACGCCCAGCGGGTCTGCCCCGGCAGCGTCCAGACGACCTCCACCTGGGCGGTCGCGGTGTCCGCGGTGACCTTGGCGTCGCCCTTGCGCTTCACCGCCGGCGGGGTGTCCACCAGTTCCCCGCAGAGCGCCCGGATCTGCTTGGTCACCTCGGCCGCCGGCACCCGGGCGCCGGTCGCGTCGATGAAGCCGACCGTGTGCAGGTCGCCGGAGCGCCAGCCGGCCAGGAACGCGTCGACGCTGTGCTCCGGGCCGTCCTCGGCCGAGCACCCGGCCAGCGCGCCGGCGGCGAGCACGGCGGCGGTCACCGCCGCGAAGACGGGTCGGAGCTGTGATCGGCGGCGACCAACGGGGTACGACACGAGCATGAAGCTGTCCCTCCGGTACGAAACTGCCCTGCACGCTAGTACGGGCCGCGCTCCGCCACTGCCCCGCCACCGCTCCGACGTGCGGAAAGACGCGCTGTGGCAGTGTGATGAACATCGCGAGCCGGGGTACTCCGCGACCGGCCGACCACGTACCCGCAACGGGTGAAAGGACAGAGTCCCGAACCGGACGTCCGGCCGGTGGTCCGCCGACGAACGGGCAGAGCGGCAGGCCTAGGCTGGGCGGCAGAGTGACCCACAACGCGGTGGGTCGAGGGGAGTGGCACCGATGGACCGGCGTCCGGCGATCAAACCGGGACCCGACCTCCGGCAGGCTGACACCGGCCGGGACGACAGCTTCGATTCGGCGACCGACGGGGATGGTTTCGACCGTCTCGACACAGGAGTGACCGGAATGACCGGTTCGAGCGTCGACACCCTCTACGACCTGGGCCTGCCGGCACGGGCGCTGGGCGACGACGTGGAGGACGCCGAGCTCGACGAACCGGTACCGAACGCCGAGCGCCTGGTGGCCCAGGCGGTCGCCCTGGCCGGGGACGACCACGACGCGGCGACCCTGGTCGGCCGGTTCTGGCGGTTCGCGCCGGACGAGGAGCTGATCGGCTTCACTGCCGAGGAGATGCTCGACGCGGCCCGGGCGCACCGGGACCTGGCCCAGCAGCGGGTTCCCGGCGAGTTGAAGCTGCGCATCCACGAGCCGGACGCCGAACAGCACCACACCGTCATCGAGATCGTCACCGACGACATGCCGTTCCTGGTCGACTCGGTGACCGCCCTGCTCAACTCGCACCACCTCGACGTGCACCTGCTGGTCCACCCGCTGGTGGTGGTCCGCCGGGAGCCGCTCGGCCGGTTGACCGAGGTGTCGGCCGACGTCGAGCCGGACGACGCGATCGCCGGCGACCTGGTCGAGAGCTGGATGCGGATCGAGATCGACCCGGTGCGCGACGCGGCCGAGCGGGAGAAGCTCCGCCGGGAATTGCAGCGGGTGCTCACCGACGTCCGGGAGGCCGTGGAGGACTGGCCCAAGATGCGGCAGCGAGCCCTCGCGCTCGCCGACGAGCTGGCCGCCGCCCGGACCTCCGACAGCCGGCCGCCGGTGCCGGAGAAGGACATCACCGACTCGGTGGAGCTGCTGCGCTGGCTGGCGCACGACCACTTCACCTTCCTCGGGTACCGCGAGTACCGGCTGGTCGACACCGACGGCGGGGAGGGCGGGCAGGCGCTGGAGGCCGTGCTCGGGACCGGGCTGGGCATCCTGCGCTCCGACTCGCCGGAGGCCCGGGCGCTGTCGTCGATGACCCCCGAGGCGCACGAGAAGGTGCTGGAGAAGCGCCTGCTGATCATCACGAAGGCCAACTCGCGGGCCACCGTGCACCGCTCGGCCTACCTGGACTACATCGGCTTCAAGATCTTCAACGACGCCGGCGAGGTGGTCGGGGAGCGACGCTTCCTGGGTCTCTTCTCCACCGCGGCGTACCGGACCAGCGTCCGCGAGCTGCCGGTGGTCCGCCGCAAGGTCGCCGAGGTGCTCGACCGCTCCGGGCTGAGCCAGCGCAGCCACTCCGGCAAGGACCTGCTGCAGATCCTGGAGACCTACCCGCGCGACGAGCTGTTCCAGATCAAGACCGACGACTTGTACCACGCGGTGATCGGCGTGCTGCGGATGGCCGGCCGCCGGCAGCTGCGGGTCTTCCTGCGCCGGGACGGGTACGGGCGGTTCATCTCCTGCCTGATCTACCTGCCCCGGGACCGGTTCACCACCCAGAACCGGCTCCGCATGCAGGACATCCTGCTGCGCGAGCTGAACGGCGTCGGGGTGGACTACACCACCCGGGTCACCGAGTCGATGCTCGCCCGGGTGCACTTCATCGTCCGGACCGACCCGACCAACCCGCCCGGGGACATCGACGCCGACCTGCTCGCCGAGGAGCTGGCCGACGCGACCCGGCTCTGGGACGACGACTACCGGCTGGTGCTGGAGCGCAAGCTCGGCGACGAGCAGGCAAAGCACCTGTTCAGCCGGTACGCCGACGCGTTCCCGGAGGGCTACAAGGACGGGCACACGCCGTACGAGGCGATGAAGGACCTGGCCAAGCTCGAGCTGCTGGAGGAGCCCGGCCAGCTCGAGATGCACCTGTTCCGCAAGCAGCTCGCGCCGCGGCCGGGGCGGCCGGGCGCGGACGTCGACGAGACGATGGACGTCCGGTTCAAGGTCTACCGGTACGGCGAGCCGATGATGCTCTCCGCCGTGCTGCCGGTGCTGCACTCGCTCGGCGTCCGGGTGGTCGACGAGCACCCGTACGAGGTGGACCGGATCGACGGTCGGGTCTTCCTCTACGACTTCGGGCTCCGCCTGCCCGAGGCGCACCAGGAGCTGGCCGAGGTCCGCCCGCATGTGGAGAACGCCTTCGCGGCCGCCTGGCGGGGCGAGGCCGAGGTGGACGGCTTCAACGAGCTGGTGCTCCGCGCCGGGCTCACCTGGCGGCAGGTGGTGGTGCTGCGGGCGTACGCGAAGTACCTGCGCCAGGCCGGCACCGTCTTCTCCCAGGAGTACATGGAGCAGACCTTCATCGCGTACCCGCGGATCACCGAGCTGCTGGTGGAGCTCTTCGAGGCCCGGTTCGCCCCGGGCGCGACCACCCTGGACGAGCGGCGGCAGCGCGGCGACGAGCTGGTCACCGCGATCGGCGCGGCGCTGGACGACGTGGCCAGCCTGGACCAGGATCGCATCCTGCGGTCGTACCTGACGCTGATTCAGGCGACCCTGCGGACCAGCTTCTACCAGAAGCCGGCCGGCGGGCGGCCCAAGTCGTACGTGGCGTTCAAGCTGGACCCGCAGGCCATTCCGGACCTGCCGGCGCCGCGGCCGAAGTTCGAGATCTTCGTCTACTCGCCGCGTTTCGAGGGCGTGCACCTGCGGTTCGGGCCGGTGGCCCGGGGCGGGCTGCGCTGGTCGGACCGGCGGGAGGACTTCCGCACCGAGGTGCTGGGTCTGGTCAAGGCGCAGATGGTGAAGAACACCGTGATCGTGCCGGTGGGCGCCAAGGGCGGCTTCGTGCTGAAGCAGAAGCCGGGCGACCGGGACGAGGCGGTGGTCTGCTACAAGGAGTTCGTCGGCGCGATGCTGGACGTCACCGACAACATCGTCGGCGGCGAGATCATCCCGCCCGACGACGTGGTCCGGCACGACGCGGACGACCCGTACCTGGTGGTGGCGGCGGACAAGGGCACGGCGACCTTCTCCGACATCGCCAACGAGATCTCCACCGCGCACAACTTCTGGCTGGGCGACGCGTTCGCCTCCGGCGGCTCCGCCGGGTACGACCACAAGAAGATGGGCATCACCGCCCGGGGCGCGTGGGAGTCGGTGAAGCGGCACTTCCGCGAGCTGGGCCACGACACCCAGACCGAGGACTTCACCGTGGTCGGCGTCGGCGACATGTCCGGCGACGTGTTCGGCAACGGGATGCTGCTGTCGGAGCACATCCGGCTGGTGGCCGCCTTCGACCACCGGCACATCTTCCTCGACCCGGATCCCAACGCCGCCACCTCGTACGCCGAGCGGAAGCGGCTGTTCGACCTGCCCCGTTCGTCCTGGGAGGACTACAACCCGGAGCTGATCTCGGCCGGCGGCGGCGTCTACTCGCGGACCGCCAAGTCGATCCCGGTCAGCCCGCAGGTGCGCGCGGTGCTCGGCCTCGACGACGACGTCAACCAACTGTCGCCGCAGGAGCTGATGCGCGCCATCCTCACCGCGCCGGTCGACCTGTTCTGGAACGGCGGCATCGGCACCTACGTGAAGGCGTCCAGCCAGACCAACACCGAGGTGGGCGACAAGTCCAACGACGCGATCCGGGTGGACGGCAAGAGCCTGCGCTGCCGGGTGGTCGGTGAGGGCGGCAACCTGGGCTTCACCCAGCACGGCCGGATCGAGTACGCGCAGAACGGCGGCCGGATCTACACCGACTTCATCGACAACGCGGCCGGGGTGGACACCTCGGACCACGAGGTGAACATCAAGATCCTGCTCAACACGGCGGTCGCCGACGGCGAGCTGACCATGGAGGCGCGGGACGGGCTGCTGGCCGAGATGACCGACGAGGTCGCCGAGCTGGTGCTGCGGGACAACTACGACCAGGCCCGGGCGATCAACAACGCCCAGGCGCAGGCCGCCTCGCTGCTCCCGGTGCACCGGCGGATGCTCAACGAGCTGGAGCGGTCCGGCCAGCTCGACCGCGCGCTGGAGGCGCTCCCGCCGGACGAGGAACTGGCCGTCCGGACCGAGGACGGCTTGACCGCGCCGGAGTTCGCGGTGCTGCTGGCGTACGTCAAGATCGTGCTGGAACGCGAGATCGTGGCCGACGGGCTGGCCGACGAGGAGTGGACGACCGACGTCCTGGTCAACTACTTCCCGACACCGTTGCGCGAGCGGTTCGCCGACCGGATGGGCCGGCACCGGCTGCGCCGGGACATCGTCACCACCGTGCTGGTCAACGAGGCGATCAACCGGGGCGGCATCTCGTTCGTCTTCCGGGTGGTCGAGGAGACGGCCGCCTCGGCGGCGGACGTGCTCCGGGCGTACGTGGTGGTGCGCGAGGTGTTCGGCCTGGGTGCGCTCTGGGACGCGGTGGAGGCCCTGGACAACAAGGTCTCGCCCGAGCTGCAGACCAGCGTCTACCTGGACACCCGGCGGCTGCTCGACCGGGCGGTGCGCTGGCTGGTCAGCAACCGGCGCTCGCCCATCGACGTGCCGGGGGAGATCGACCGGCTGCGGGACGGGGTCGCCCGGCTGCTGCCCGGCCTGGAGAACCTCTTCTACGGCAGCGAGCGCGAGGCCATCGCGGCGCACATGGACTCGCTGACCTCGCGGGGGCTGCCCCGCGAGCTGGCGGAGCAGGCGACCCGGCTGATGTACAGCTTCGGCCTGCTCGACGTCGTGGAGACCGCCCGGTCCGCCGGCCGGGACGTGGGCGAGGTGGCCTCGGTCTACTTCGTCCTCTCCGACCGGTTCCGGGTGGACGCCCTGCTGTCGAAGATCTCGCTGCTGCCGCGGGAGGACCGCTGGCAGACGCTGGCCCGGATGGCGCTGCGCTACGACCTGTACGCCGCGCTGGCCGCGCTCACCGCGGAGGTCCTCGGGTCCACCCCGGACACCCTCCCGCCGCACGAGCGGGTGCAGGAGTGGGAGCAGGCGAACGCCACCTCGATCCACCGGGCGCACCGGGCGATGGGGGAGTTCGACGAGTCCCGGGCCGACCTGTCCGCCCTGTCGGTGCTGCTGCGGCAGATCCGTACCCTGGTGCGGACCTCGGCCGCCGCCTGACCCGGACATGCCCCGGCGCGGTCCGGTCGGTCGGTCACCCGACCACCGGGCCGCGCCGGGGCGTCCGCGTCACTGCGTCATGGTGGCGAGGACGATGATGTTGTTCAGGTAGCTGCCGGCGCTCTGGTCGAACACCCCACCGCAGGTCACCACGCGCAGGCTCGGCTTGTCGCTGGGGCCGTAGACCAGCTCCGTGGGGAACGCCGTCTTCGGGTACGACTTCACCTCGTCGACGGCGAAGGTGACGCTCCGGCCGTCCTCCCGGGCGACCGTGATGGTGTCCCCCCGCTGGAGCGCGCCGAGGTTGAAGAAGACGGCCGGCCCGAGCTTGGCCGAGTCGACGTGGCCGACGATCACCGCGTTGCCGACCTCACCCGGGCTGGCGCCAGGGGAGTACCAGCCGGCCAGCTGGGCCTGGTCGAGCGGGGGTACCTGGACCGTGCCGTCGGGGTTGGTGCCGAGCGACATGATCTCGGCGTCCACCCCGATCCGCGGGATCGAGATGGTCGTCGGGTTCGACCGGTCCAGGCCGACGGGGGCGAGGTCCGGGTTCGGCGCGTCCGTCGCCTCCTCGGCGGCGGACGCCTGGTCGGCGGACTGGGTCCCGTCGACGGCGGCGGGGGCGCTGGTGGTCAGATCGCCCGGCCCGGCCTGGGCGGCGGTCGGGTCGCCGGGACCGGCCTGGGCCAGCGGCTGGGGCGGGCGGGGCGGCGGCACGGTCCGCACGGACGCCCCGATCAGGCCGGCGCCCACCATGGCGAGGAGGACGACGACGGCCGCGCCGGCGGCGCGCCACGGTCTCCCGTGACGGCCGCCGGCCGGTGTCGCCGTCGTGTCAGCCGAGGTCATTGGCCCGACGCCGACGCAGCAGGACCATGCCACCCAGGGCGGCGGCGCCGATCACGCCCACCCCGCTGGCGGCCATGCCGCGGTCGAGGCTGGTGGTGGTCATGCCACCGTCACCCCCGTCGACGTGGCCACGCGGCATGCAGCCGTCCCGGTCGTCGTGGTCCCGACGGTCCTGGTCCTTGTTGTCCCAGTCCCTGTGGTCGCGGTCCTTGCCGTCGTGGTCCTTGTTGTCGCGGTCCTCGCCCTTGCCGTCGTCGTGCTTGTTGTTCTCGTCCTTGCGGTCCTCGCCCTTGCCGTCGTCGTGCTTGTTGTTCTCGTCCTTGCGGTCCTCGCCCTTGCCGTCGTCGTGCTTGTTGTTCTCGTCCTTGCGGTCCTCGTCCTTGCGGTCGCGGTCCTTGCCGTCGTGGTCCTTGTTGTCGCGGTTGTTGCGGTCCTCGTTCGACTGGTCGTCGGCCATGCCCCCGCCTTGGCCGCCGGACCCCGACTGCCAGGTCTCGTCGTGCTTGTTCTTCTCGTCCTTGCCGTCGTCGTGCTTGTTCTTCTCGTCCTTGCCGTCGTCGTACTTGTTCTTCTCGTCCTTGCCGTCGTCGTGCTTGTTCTTCTCGTCCTTGCCGTCGTCGTGCTTGTTCTTCTCGTCCTTGCCGTCGTCGTGCTTGTTCTTCTCGTCCTTGCGGTCCTCGTCCTTGCGGTCGTGGTCCTTGCCGTCGTGGTCCTTGTTGTCCCAGTCCTTGCGATCCTCGTCCTTGCGGTCCCAGTCCTTGCCGTCGTGGTCCTTGTTGTCCCAGTCCTTGCGGTCCCAGTCCTTGTTGTCCCAGTCCCCGTGGTCCCCAGGGCAGAACTCAAGAAGACTGACCTGCGGCTTGGCCACGACGTTGCCCGTGTACGCGTGTCCGGCCGCGTACGCCGCCCCGGGCGAAAACAGCAGCAGGGACGCGCCGCCGAGAGCGGCACCCGCAACGACCTTCCCGAGCATCTTCTTTCCCATGACCTGCGTCACTCCATCCCTGTTTGTCCTGATCCCGACGACAGTCGAGCTACGACCGACGTTAGCCCGTTTCGTGACTTATCCGAGGAAAGATTCGTGTTCTAGAGTTTATTGACGAAACGGGGCATAGGAGTGCTACGCGGCTTGTGCCGGGGTTAGGGACGCGGGGTGACCTTCCGTGCCGCCCGGGCGGCTGCGGCCTCACTGGGTGCGGAGATTCCTCAATCCGCCGGGCCCTGCCCTGCTCGGTCGGCCTGCGGCGATCCGACCCCGCTGTGCCGCCCCGTCCCCGCAGGGTGGTTCGCCCCTTACGGTTGCGGCGATCATCGAGCCATTACTATGGAAGCGCTCTCATTCAAGAATTGCTGGAGGCGGTTGGGGGAGCCGACGTCAGGTGTCGAGGGCACCCGGTTCGCCGGGCGACATCCGACCAGCCGACCGACGGTCCCCACGCCGGTCGCGCACCACCACGCCCGGCCGGGTCGGGCACCCCCGAAGAAATCCCGTGGCGCCGCCGGCCGTCCGCGCCGGACGTCCAACGGGCCGTTCCGCCGGGCCGTACGCCGATCCGGTCCCGCCGAAGGAGATCAGTGGCATGAATGTGTGGAGAAGGCTGTCCGGCCGAAAGCGGGCGATCGCGCTGACCGGTGCGAGCGTCCTGGTCGCGGGCGGGCTGGTGACCTTCCCTGGCCAAGCTGGGCGCGAT
The DNA here is from genome assembly GCF_042650725.1 of Micromonospora sp. GCM10011541. Lineage (NCBI taxonomy): Bacteria > Bacillati > Actinomycetota > Actinomycetes > Micromonosporales > Micromonosporaceae > Micromonospora > Micromonospora sp. GCM10011541. The sequence continues at coordinate 155,594 of NZ_JBHSBP010000025.1, read as the reverse complement.
CGGCAACGTCTACAACTACATCGACGCCGCGCGCCACGGCTGGATCGGCTGGGACAGCAACTTCCGGCCCGACCGCCGGCAACAGATGAGCGGCGCCCTGCCGAACGCGCCGATCTCCGGCGCCTGGTTCCCGGCTCAGTTCCGGGAGCTCAAGCGCAACGCCTACCCGCCGCTGTCCTGACCCACCGGCAGGCCCACCCGCCGCGGCGGGAGTGAGGCACCACCAGCGGCAGGTTCCCCGGGCCCCTGATCCGACCGTCCACCGGTCGGGCCAGGGGCCCCGCCGTGTCCTCCGCCCGGGTCGGCTCGTTTCGGACACCCGGAACGTGCTCAGGGGACGGTCTTCTCGATCGCGGCCCGGCCTAGCTCGGCCAGGTCCCGGCGGGCCCGCTCCAGGTTCTCCGGGGTGAGGTCCTGGCCCCGGGCCATCACCAGGTCCTCCGGTTCCCACGGCTGCTCCGCGCCGGTACGGATGTTGTCCCCACCCGCGCCGGTGCCGGTTCCGGTGGCCCCGGTGCCCGCCGCGTACGGGTCACCGAGGAGGTCCGGGGATCCGGTGTCGGGCACCGCGCCGTCGGGCTCGGTGAAGACCGGATTGTCCCGGTCGGCGCCGCCACCGGTTCTCAGCTGCGGCACCGTGCTGTCGTCGTCCACCGCGGCGGCCACCTCGGGGCTCTCCTCCAGCGGTCGGTCACGATCGCTCATGCTGCTGCCCTCCTGTCCGCAGACGCGTTCCCTCGTCTCGCGTACCCCGTCCGGACCGGGCCATGCCGGGAAGGTCAGATCTCCCGGGCCTCCCCGGTGGCCGGCGGCTCCGCCGGGCGCAGCCACTGCCAGAGGACCATCAGGAGGCCGAAGACGAGCATCACCGCCCGGCCCAGAGGTTGATCCGCACCCCATGGGCCTTGTCGATCTCGGCCGCCGAGTCGAAGAGCCTGACCAGGCCGAACCGCGAGACGGCGGCGCCCCGGCCGGTGACCGGCCGGGGCGGGTGCCGCTCAGCGGCCGAGGACGCGGTCGAGGAAGTCCCGGTAGCCGCGGACGGCGATGCGGAGCTGCTCGGTGTCGGCCGAGCCGGCGTCCTGCCAGCCGCCCAGCTTGGTCTTCTGCGCTTGCAGCGCCGCGGAGAGGGCTTCGATGGCCTCCTCGACCAGCGACTGCGCCTCGCCGACCGCGGCCCGCGGGTCGTCCACGAAGCGGAGCTGGACGTCCCGCCAGCGGGTCCGGAAGCCCTCGGCGGTCTCCGGTTCGAAGAGCGTGGCGGCGTCCGCCGGCACGGCGCCCGGGGCCGGCCGGACCGCCCCGGCGAGGCCCGCCCCGGCGGCGGCGCCGGCCGCCGCGGTGCCGCTGTCCGGGTCGACCATCGTCGGCTCGGCGCGGCCGTAGCCCGCCGCGCCGGCGGCCACCGCGTCGTCCCGGTCGCTCGGATGCGCGGCCGCCCACCGGTCTGGGTCGTGCAGCCGGTCGCCGGCCGTCGGGTCGGCCCGCTCGTCGTCGAACGCGTCGGTCCGCCCCGGGGCGCCGTCGCCCGGCCGGGCGGTGTCCTCGCCGCGCGGGTCCCGTTCGTCCTCCGGCCGGCCGCTGGCCATCGCCGAGGCGGCCACCGCGTCACTGACGGTGGTCGCCCCGAAGGCGGTGGGCAGCGGCGCCGGCTCGTGGAACTCGGGTCGGCCGGCCCGGTCGGTGTCGGCCGCCTCGCCGTCCGGGTCCCGGGCGCCGGCCACGGCCGGGTCGTCGAAGGTGCCCCGGTCGTCCAGCGCGTCCTCGGGTACGTCGGCCCGCCCTGCCCGGTCGGGCCGGTCGCCGTGCGGGGCGTCATCGCCCGGCGGCGGCACCGCGACCGGCGCGGATCGTACGGCCTCGGGGTGGTCGTTCGTGACCTGCTGCTCTTCCTGGCGCATCGCGGCAGCCTCCTCAGCGGCTCGTGGCGTCGTGCGGGTGGTCGGGGCGGCGCTGCGCCGGCGGCTGGTGCCCGACCGGGTCCTCGCCGAGCAGATCGGCGAAGAGGGCCCGGTAGTGCACGACCGCCTGGCGGAGCTCCTCGGTGCTGGTCTCGCCGCGCTCGGTGCGCAGCCGGATCTCGTGGGCGTCCCGGTAGTGGGTCAGGGTGCGGGCGTGCTCGACGGAGAGATGGGCGATCTGGTCGGAGAAGTCCCCGGTGGGGTACCCACGCTCGGCGATCAGCCGGCTGACCAGCTCGTCGGCGTCGCCCACGGTCTCGGCCGGGGAATCGACGAAGCGGACCTGGAGCTCCTCCCAGGCGGCCGCGTACCGGGCCCGGGACTCGGGCTCCAGCGGGGTGAGTTCGAGTTCGGCGTGCCGGCGCTCCCGGTCCCGCAGCTCCCGCTCGGCCGCGCTGCGGCTGTCCCGCTCGGCGACCACCCGGTCGTACTCGGGGCCGAAGCGCTGCCGGAGCGAGCGGCGGCGGGCCGCCAGCACGGCGACCGCGGCCAGCGCCGCGAGCACCAACACGACGATGACTGTGACGACTACCTGCGTGGGCGACATGGCTCCTCCTTCGCCCGCTGGTATTCCCTCCGCCCACTGATCGCCAATCCCGATCCGGGGGACTTTCCTGGCCGATCGCCCGCCCGGGCCCTCGCCGGGTATGGCGAGGCCCACCCGACCACCCGTCCCACAAACTTGACTCATTCCAAAAAACGCCCTTGGGGGTGATGCCGGTCGAGTCCGACGCCGAACGCCTCCGTGCGCCCAGGCTGCGCGTGACGCCGACTGCTGCGCCGGATCGCCCCGGCCGGCGGCCCCGCCCGGTTCGAGCCGGGCGGCCGATCAGGAGGAGAGCGATGAGCGACCAGGCCGGGAAGCCGATCCTCACCACCCGTCAGGGCCACCCGGTCCACAACAACCAGCAGCAGCGGACGGTCGGCTCACGCGGCCCGGCGACGCTGGAGCACTACCACTCCCTGGAGAAGATCAGCCACTTCGACCGCGAGCGCATCCCCGGAGCTGGACTTCGACCCGCTGGACGACACCAAGACCTGGCCGGAGGACGTCTTCCCGCTGCGCCCGGTCGGCGTGACGACGCTCAACCGCAACGGCACCAACTTCCACAACGAGAACGAGCAGATCGCTCTCGGCACCGGCGTGCTGGTGGACGGGCTGGACCTCTCCGACGACAAGATGCTGGTCGGCCCGACGTTCTCCTACTCGGACACCCAGCGCTACCGGGTCGGCCCGAACCACCTCCGGCTGCCGATCAACGCACCGCGGGAGGACGTCCAGGTCAGCACCAACCAGGACGGTGGCCAGATGTCGTACCACGTGGACAATCGGGGCGGCGGCCCGCGCATCAACTTTGAGCCGTCCTCAGTGGCGGGCCTGCGCGAGGCCGACGATTCCTACCGGGGGGCGTACGGCCGCCGGGTCGCCGACGGCCTCGGCATCTCGGTCAACGCCTGACCCCCACGCCGGCCACGAGCGCCCCGCCGGTCCGTCCGGCGGGGCGCTCGCCTGCGAACGGTGTCCACAGCGGAGCATCCCGGACAGTAGTGATCGGCGAGACGGCCGGTAGTGCATCCGCCGGGGATTACGTATCCTGCCGAAGGTGCCCGAGCCGGGGCCCGGCGCCGTCGCCGGGTGGCACGCCCGGCCGGCGCCGGCGCCACCCCTGCGACACCTTCCGGGCGAGGTCTGATTGAACACCCGCGACTGGCCGATCCGCGCCAAGTTGACCGCGCTGGTCATCGGCCCGGTGACCGCGCTGCTGGCGCTCTGGATCTTCGCCACCACGCTGACCTTCGGCCCCGCCCTCGACCTGCTCGCCGCCCGCACCCTTCTCTACGATCTCGGCCGCCCCGGCGAGGCCGTCGTCGCCGAGCTGCAACGGGAACGCCGGCTCTCGGTGGTCCAACTCGCCGGCGACACCACGCTGCCCGCCCTGGCCGAGCAGCGGCTGCGCACCGACCGGGCCGTCGCCGAGCTGCGCCGCCGGGTGGCCGGGGACGACCTGCGCGACGCCGCCGACGACCTGCTCGACACCCGGCTCGACCAACTGGTCGCCGCGCTGGACGCGCTGCCCGCCGGCCGGGGCTTCATCGACGGCCGGAAGGTGGACCGGTCCGGCGCGGTCGGCCTCTACAGCGGGATGATCTCCTCGGCCTTCCAGGCGTTCTCCGCCATGGCCATGCTGCCGGACACCGAACTCAACCGGCAGGCGCTGGCGCTCACCGCGCTCGGCCGCTCCCGGGAACTGCTCGGCCAGGGCGACGCGCTGCTGGCCGGCGCGCTGACCGCCGGCCGGTTCGCCGAGGGCGAGCACGACCAGCTCGTCCGGACCATCGACAACCAGCGGTTCCTGGCCGAGGCCGCAGTGGCCGACCTGCCCGCGCCGGAACGGGCCGCGTACCGGCGGCTGACCGAGGGAGAGGCCTTCGTCCGGCTGAGCGCCCTGCAGGACGCGCTGATCCGCGCCGACGGCCTGCCGCCCCGGCTCGACGTCCGCAGCTGGGAGTCCAGCCAGGCCGCAGTGCAGCAGGGGCTGCGGGCCTTCGAGCTGAGCGGGGCCGACAAGCTGGCCGAACGCTCGGTGCCGATGGCGATCGGCATCCTGGTCCGGCTGGCCGCCGCCGGGGTGCTCGGTCTGCTCGCCGTCGTGGCCTGCGTGCTGGTCGCGCTCCGCGTCGGCCGGTCGCTGGCCGGCCGGCTGACCGGCGTCCGTACCGCCGCCCTGGAGATGGCCGAGCACCGGCTGCCCGACGTGGTCGCCCGGCTGCGCCGCGGCGAGGAGGTCGACGTCGCCCGGGAGGCGCCCGAGCTGGACCACGGCGGCGACGAGATCGGCCAGGTGGGGCACGCCTTCAACGAGGTGCGCCGGACCGCCGTCCAGGCCGCGGTCGACGAGGTCACCCTGCGCCGGGGCCTCAACGAGGTCTTCCTCAACCTCGCCCGCCGCAGCCAGGGGCTGGTGCACCGGCAGCTGGCGCTGCTGGACCGGCTGGAGCGGCGCACCGAGGACCCGGACGAGCTGGCCGGCCTCTTCCAGGTCGACCACCTCGCCACCCGGCTCCGGCGGCACGCCGAGGACCTGGTCATCCTCGCCGGCGCGGCGCCCGGCCGGGGTTGGCGCAACCCGGTCGCCGCGGTCGACGTGATCCGCGGCGCGATCTCCGAGGTCGAGTCGTACGACCGGGTGGACGTCGGTGTGGTGCAGCCGGCCGGCGTGCTGGGCCGGGCCGTCGGTGACGTGATCCACCTGCTCGCCGAGCTGATCGAGAACGCCACCGTCTTCTCCCCGCCCGGCACCCGGGTCGACGTCTCCGGGCAGGTCGTGCCGAACGGGTACGCCGTCGAGATCACCGACCGGGGACTGGGCATGTCCCCGCGGGTCCTCGAGGACGTCAACCGCAAGCTGGCCCGGTCGCCGGAGTTCGACCCGGCCGACAGCGCCCGGCTCGGCCACTTCGTGGTGAGCCGGCTCGCCGCCCGGCACGGCGTACGGGTCCAGCTCCGGCCGGCCACCCCGGCCGGCACCACGGCGGTGGTGCTCATCCCGGCCGACCTGGTCACGGACGAGCCGGCCGTGGGACCGGCCGGCCCGGAGGCCGGGGCGGCGACCGGCGACGACCGCCGGATGGCCAAGGTGACCCGGCTGAACTCCCTGCCCCGGCCGAGGTCCACCCGGCCCGGCCGGGAACGGCCCGAGTCGGCCACCCCGGTGGTGCCCTTCATCGCCGGCCGCGGCTCCTCGGTCGAGGCCGCCCCGGACGGCGACGGCCTGCCCCGACGGGTCCGTCGCCGCGGGCCGGCGGCGCGTCCCCGGCCGGCGGTCGCCGACGCCCCGGCCCACCGACCGCCGGAGGAGGCCGGCCGGACGATGTCCGCGCTCCAGGCCGGCACGGCCCGCGGTCGCCGGGACGGCGCGCGGGCGACCGCGAATCCGGCCGCGCCGACCGCCGACACCGCTTCCGATCCGGCGGCCGGCGCCGCCCCGCCGACGCCGGCTCCGGAACCGCCTACCGCAACGGAGAGGGACGCCTAGTGGTGCACACGACGAGGCAGAACGTCGATCTCGACTGGTTGCTCGACAAGCTGGTGGGGCGGGTGCCCGCCGCCCGCCAGGCGGTGGTGCTGTCGGCGGACGGGCTCCTGCTCGGCGCCTCGGCCGAGCTGAGCCGCAGTGACGCCGAGCACCTCTGCGCCCTGGCCTCCGGCTTCTCCAGCCTGGCCAAGGGGGCCACCCGGCACCTGGCGGGCGGCGCGGTGCGGCAGACCGTGGTGGAGATGGAGTCCGCGTACCTGTTCGTCACCGCCGCCGGGCAGGGCGCCTGCCTGGCGGTGGTCAGTGACGCCGACGCCGATATCGGCCTGGTGGCGTACGAGATGGCGATGCTGGTCATCCGGGTCGGCGAGAACCTCACCGCCCCGCCCCGGACGGCGTTGGGTGCGGCCGATGCGGGCTGAGTCGCCGGGGCCGCAGCACGAGTGGCTGGACGCCGCCGCGGGTCCGGTGGTCCGCCCGTACACCCTCACCGGCGGCCGGGTCCGACCCGCGGTCGAGGGCTTCGACCTGGTGGCGTTCGTGCTGGCCGCGCCGACGGCCGACGCCGCCGGGCACCCCGGGCTGCAGCCGGAGCACCGACGGCTCGTCGAGCTGGCCCGCCGGCCGGTCGCCGTGGCCGACCTCGCCGCGGACCTGGACCTCGCCGTCGGCGTGGTCCGGGTGCTGCTCGGCGACCTCCTCGCCCGCGGCCTGGTCGCGGTGCACCGGCCGCCGACCGCCGCACACCTGCCCGACGACAACATCCTCAAGGCGGTGGTCAATGGACTCCGTGCCCTATGACCGGGAGGGGTCCGGTCAGCGGATCCCGTTGGCCCTGAAGATCCTCATCGCGGGTGGCTTCGGGGCCGGCAAGACGACGCTGGTGAGCGCGTTGAGCGAGGTCCGGCCGCTGCAGACCGAGGAGGTGCTGACCGGGGCCGGCATCGGCACCGACGACGTCTCCGGTGTGGAGCAGAAGTCGACCACCACGGTGGCGATGGACTTCGGCCGGATCACCATCAACGAGGACCTGCAGGTCTACCTCTTCGGCACCCCCGGCCAGGACCGGTTCTGGTTCCTCTGGGACGAGCTGGCCTTCGGGGCCCTCGGCGCCGTGGTGCTCGCGGACACCCGTCGGCTGGCCGACTGCTTCCCGTCGATCGACTATTTCGAGCAGCGCGGCATCCCGTTCGTGGTGGGGGTGAACTGTTTCGACGGGGCCCGCCGGTTCAGCCTGGAGTCGGTGCGCGACGCCCTCGACCTCGACCCGGACGTGCCGCTGGTGCTCTGCGACGTCCGGGACCGGCAGTCCGGGAAGCTGGTGCTGATCTCGTTGGTCGAGCACGTCGCCCGGCAGCGCGGCGAGCCGGTGCCGGTGGCCTGACCCGGCGGGCCGCGCCCGGCCGCCGATTTGGTCCCGGGAATCAGGGCTGAACCGCCGGCTTCCCGGGAAGCCTCTGGTTGGATCGACGGAGGAAGCGGCGGAAGGTGGGCTTGGTGACCGGGCAGGCGACGATCGTCCACATCGGTGGCTACACGGCGGAGAGCGGCGGCCGGGCGGCCGGGATCGTCGCCGCCCGGCGCGATCCGGCGTCGGGGGAGCTGACCCCGCTGGGCACCGCCGTGGTCACCGCGTCGCCGTCGTTCCTGGTCCGGCACCCGGCGCTGCCCGTGCTGTACGCGGTCAACGAGCTGGCGGAGGGGCAGGTCAGCGCGTTCCGCGCCGCCCCGGACGGTGACCTGAGTCCGCTCGGGGTCCAGCCGACCGGGGGCGCCGAGCCCTGCCACCTGGCGGTCGCCCCGAGCGGGCGGCACCTCTTCGTGGCCAACTACGGCGGCGGTAGCGTGGCGGTCTTCCCGCTCGACGCTGACGGCGTGCCGGGGGAGCGCAGCGACCTGGTCCACCACGAGGGGCACGGGCCGGACCCGGAGCGGCAGGAGAAGGCGCACTGCCACATGGTCTCGCCGGACCCGGGCGCCGGGCCGCTGCTCGCCGTCGACCTGGGCACCGACTCGGTCTACCGGTACGACCTCGACGTCGCTTCGGGCCGGCTGGTGCCCCGGGCCCCGCGGCTGCGTACGCCGGCCGGGACCGGGCCCCGGCACCTGGCCCGGCACCCCGACGGACGGCGCTGCTGGCTGGTCGGCGAGCTGGCCGCGACGGTCACCGGGTACGACCTCACCGTCGACGGCGCGCTGCACCAGCGCGAGCGCCTGGACGCCAGCGGGCGGACCGGGTACGTGCAGCCCAGCGAGGTCGCCGTCGGGCCGGACGGCCGCTTCCTCTACGTCGGCAACCGCGGGGTCGGCACGATCGCGGTCTTCTCGGTGGCCGACGGGTCGCCGCGGCTGTTGGCCGAGGTCGACACCGGCGGGGAGTGGCCCCGGCACTTCGCACTGACCGGGGAGCACCTCTACGTTGCCGACGAGCGGGCGGACATGATCAGGATCTTCCGGGTGGACCCGGACACCGGGGTGCCGACGGCGGTGGGGGAACCGGTGCCGGTGGCGAGCCCGACCTGTGTCCGGCCGTAGTCGGACGCTCACCGAAGCGACTCAACTGACTGTCCGTAGTGGATTTCCGCCACACCGGATGACTGACTGCTCACTCATGGTTGCGGTTTTGCGATCAACTGTTTCTTCTGCGTAACTTTCAACCGAACGGTTGTGGCAGTAACCCCACGAGATACGCAAGATGGTCACCGTGTCTGGCCGCCATCGCATGCGTTCAAGCCTTCGTGGGGCAGGTGCCGCCGTTGCGGCAACCGTGCTCGTCGTCGTCGTCGGTTCCTGGTTCGGTTACCAGCAACTGGCGGGGCCGTCCTGCTCCGGACGGATCCAGCTGTCCGTCGCGGCCGCCCCGGAGATCGAACCCGCCGTCAAGGCGGCCGCCGACCAGTGGGTCGCCGACGGGGCGGCGGTGGGGGGCACCTGCATCGGCGTGAACGTCTCCTCCTCCGAGCCGGTCGACGTGGCCGCCGCCGTGGCGAGCAAGCACGGCGCGACGCTGGCGGGTGTCGGGCAGGCCAGCGGCACGGCGGTCACCCCCGACGTCTGGGTGCCGGACTCATCCACCTGGCTGCTGCGGCTGAAGAACGGCGGCGCCACCGCCTTCGCCCCGGCCAACGGCGCCTCGATCGCCCGCAGCCCCGTGGTGGTCGCCATGCCCGAGCCGGTAGCCACCCGGGCCGGCTGGCCGGAGAAGAAGTTCAAATGGACCGACCTGCTCGCGCAGGTCACCACCGGCAAGTCGCCGCTGCACGCCGGCATCGTGGAGCCGACCCAGGACGCGGCCGGCCTCTCCGGCCTGCTCTCGCTGACCGCCGCCGCCAGCTCCACCGGCTCCCCGGGGTCGCCGGACGCGCAGGAGGCGATGGTGGGCGCGCTGCGGGCGCTGGCCACCAACCGGTCGTCGATAAGGCAGGACCTCCTCGCGCGGTTCCCGCGTTCCTCCGACCCGACCGCGATCGCCAACGGACTGGGCGCCGCTGCGCTCTCCGAAGAGGACGTCATCGCGTACAACCAGACCAAGCCGCCGATCCCGCTCGCGGCCCTTTACCTCGATCCGCCCCCGATGCCGCTGGACTACCCGTTCGCGGTGCTGCCGGGTATCGAGCCGGCCAAGGGGTCGGCCGCGAAGGTGCTCTTCGAGGTGCTCACCACCCCCGGCTTCCGCAACCGGCTGGCCGCGCAGGCGCTGCGCTCGCCGGACGGCAACTGGGGTGCGGGGTTCAAGGCACCGCAGGGCGCGCCGAGCCCGGCGGGCGGCGGGGCCACCGGCGCGCCGACCGGTCAGGGCGCGGCGGCCGGCCTGGATCCGGTCGCCATCGCGAAGGCCACCACCACCTGGGCGGCCGCCACCCAGTCCGGCCGCATGCTGGCCGTCGTCGACGTCTCCGGCTCGATGAAGAAGCCGGTGGCGACCGCGAACGGCGCCACCCGGGAACAGGTCACCGTGGCCGCGGCCAGCCAGGGCCTGAACCTCTTCGACGACTCCTGGGCGATCGGGCTGTGGACGTTCTCCACCGAGCTGGTCGGTTCACAGGACTGGCGACCCGTGGTCCCGATCAAGCCACTGTCGAGCAACCGGGGCGCCCTGGCGCGGGGGCTGGCCGGGATCAAGCCGTCGAGCGGCGACACCGGCCTCTACGACACCATGCTGGCCGCCTACAAGGAGGTCCAGAAGGAGTGGGAGCCGGGCAAGGTCAACTCCGTGGTGCTCTTCACTGACGGCCAGAACGACGACAAGAACGGCATCTCCCGGGCGGACCTGCTTCAGCAGCTGAAGAAGATCAAGGACCCGGAGCAGCCAGTGCGGGTGATCATCATCGGTATCGGTACCGAAGTCAGCAGGTCCGAGCTCGAGACGATCGCGAAGGAGGCCGATGGCGTCGCCTTCGTCGCCACGGACCCGACCAAGATCGGTGAGATCTTCCTGCAGGCGATCGCGGCGCGCCCGCCCGCGCCCCGCTGATCCGCCAGTCAGCGAGAGGGTTCCGCCGTACCGGGAGAACCGGTACGGCGGAACCCTTCCCGGCCCACGTGGGCCGGGAAAACTGACGGCAATACGTCCGAAGCAATCGGCGTCCATAGTTATCCAGGCAAGATGTCGGAGTGCTCCGCCGCCGGTCCCGATCGGGACCGACCGGCCGGAGCCGTCCTGAGCGAAACGGGGAGGGCCGGTGACCTCGGCGACACTGTTGACCCCCGCCAGGACCCCGTCGCGGCCGAGGGGCGACCGCCCCGGGCCGGCGGCGCGTGCCGACGAGCGGGCCTACATCCGACTCCTGGCGGTGCTGGACACCGCCGTTCTGGCGGTGGCCATCCTCGTCGGGTACGTCGCTCGCTTCGGCGACGAGGAACCCAGCGGTTCGGAGATCCCGTACGTCGTGGTCGCCCCCGGCCTGCTGCTGGCCTGGCTGATCTCACTGCGTGTGCTGCGCTGCTACGACGACCGGGTGCTCGGCTACGGGGCCGACGAGTACCGGCGGGTCAGCTCGGCGAGCCTGCGCCTGGCCGGTGGCATCGCCATCACCGGCTACATCGCCGATGTCGGCGTCTCCCGCGGCTTCCTGGCGATCTCCTTCGCGGTCGGCACGGTCGGGCTGGAGGTGGCCCGCTTCGCCGCCCGCAAGCGGCTGCACCGCGCCCGCGACCGGGGCGCCGGCTGGAGCCGCAAGGTGCTGGTCGTCGGCGACACCGCACACGTGCTGGAGCTGGTGCACACCCTGCGCCGGGAGCCGTACGCCGGCTACCACGTGGTCGGGGCGTGCATCCCCGACGCGCTGCTCGCCCCGGTGCCGCAGCGGCTGGGCGACGTGCCGGTGGTCGGCTCGTTCCGGGGCATCCCCGAGGCGGCCACCGCCATCGGCGCGGACACCGTGGCGGTCACCGCCTCCGGCGAGCTGACCGCGACCCGGCTGCGCCGGCTCGGCTGGCAGCTCGAGGGGACCGGGGTGGACCTCGTCGTCGCCCCGGCGCTCACCGACGTCGCCGGTCCCCGCATCCACACCCGGCCGGTTGCCGGCCTGCCGCTGATCCACGTGGAGGCCCCCGAGTTCCGGGGCGCCCGCAAGCTGGTCAAGGGTCTGGTCGACCGGTCCCTGTCGTTCGTGGCGCTGACCCTGCTGCTGCCGCTGCTGGTGGTGATCGCGCTGGCCATCAAGCTGGGCAGCCGGGGGCCGGTGCTGTTCCGTCAGACCCGGGTCGGTCAGGGCGGCGAGGAGTTCGGCGTCTTCAAGTTCCGCACCATGGTGGTGAACGCCGACGCCCTGCTGGCCGAGCTGGCCGCGCGCAACGAGACCGACGGCCTGATGTTCAAGATGCGCGACGACCCCCGGGTCACCCGGATCGGCCGGCTGCTGCGCAAGTGGTCCCTGGACGAGCTGCCCCAGCTGGTGAACGTGCTGCTCGGCCAGATGAGCCTGGTCGGCCCGCGCCCGCCGCTGCCCTCCGAGGTGGCCCGGTACGACGGCGACGTGGCCCGGCGGCTGCTGGTGAAGCCCGGCATGACCGGTCTCTGGCAGGTCAGCGGCCGGTCCGACCTGAGCTGGGAGGACGGCATCCGGCTCGACCTCTACTACGTGGAGAACTGGTCGCTCGCCGCCGACCTGACCATCCTCTGGAAGACGTTCGGCGCGGTGGTCAACAGCCGCGGCGCGTACTGAGCCACGGGCCCCGGCGAGTCGATGCCGGGGCCGGCGCTCCGGTCAGGGCTGCGGCCCGAGCCAGTCGAGGCAGACCACCACGGCGTCGTCCACGAGGTCGCCGGCGACGAACGCCCGCAGGTCGCCGAGCAACGACCGGACCGCGTCCAGCGGCTCCATCGGCCCGGTACGCCGCAGGAAGCGGTCCAGCGCCGTCTCGCCGTACCGGACCTGCTGCCCGGTCGCGTCGACGACGCCGTCGCTGACCACGAAGAGCCGGTCGCCGCGGCGCAGCTGGAACTTCTGCTCCCGGTAGTCCGTGCCCTCGAACATGCCCAGCGGGAACTGCTTCTCCAGGACCTGCTCGCTGACCTCGCCGTCGCGCAGCAGCACCAGGCGCGGCGATCCGGCGTCGACCACGGTGAGCAGTCCGGACGCCAGGTCCAGCTCGAGCAGCAGTGCGGAGAGGTGCTGGGCGCCCCGGTGCAGGGCGTAGATCGCCTGGTCGGCCAGGGCGGCCTGGTCGGCCAGGCCCAGCTCGGCCCGGCGGGCGTTGCGCAGCGCGTGGGTGCCCAGCGAGGTCAGCATGGCGGCGGCCACCCCCTCGCCCGAGCCGTTGATCACCGAGAGCAGGAGCCGGTGGCCGTCGTCGGACCAGTCGAAGCTGTCGCCCCGCACCGCGTACGCCGGTTCGAGCTGCCCGGCCAGCCTGAACGACGGGCGGATCCGGCTGCGCCCGGGCAGCAGCTCCCACTGCATCTCGGCGGCGAGGGTGAGTCGCCGGCTGCGCCGCGCGATCAGGTAGATGTCCGTGCTGGGCGAGACGGCGGCCAGTTCGTGCCCGAGCGCGGTGGCGATCGCGTCGAGCTCATGGACGGCGGCCGGGTCGTCCGGCACCGGGGAGAGACGCAACACACCCCGTCGCTCGCCCCGCATGCCCACCGGGAACCAGCCGACCCCGTCGGCGACGATCGGCTCCTGGTGGTCGAAGCACCGCCAGGCCGGGTGGCCCGGGCTGGCGATCGGCTCGCCGCCGGCCAGCGGCAGCAGTTCCGCCAACCGGTAGTCGACCTGGTAGAGCTCCACCCGGGTGATCTGGTACGCCCCTTTGAGCTCGCCGGCCAGCCGGTCGATCAGGAGGTCGGCCGGAGCCTCGGTCAGGGTCCGGCGGGCCAGATCCTCCGGTCCGCTCATCTTTGCTCCTTTGCACAGGTCGATGCCCTGGTGGGGCGGGTAGTCTCGGGCCCACCATGGCCGAAGAAACCGGTCCCTACGGACCAGATGCGAGTATGGCCGCCGCCCTGGACGAGGCGGCGGGCACCCTGCTGGCCGTCTGGGAGGCGGCCCGGGAACGGACCACGAGCCGGCTCTCCAGCGCCCAGTTGCGTGCGGTCATGGTCGTCGAGCAGCACGACGGGATCAATCTCCGCCGGCTCGCCACGCTGACGGACATGCTGCTCTCCTCGGCCAGCCGGCTCTGCGACCGGCTGGTCGCGGCCGGGATGCTGGAGCGGGAGCCGGGTCGCTTCGACCGGCGGGAGATCTCCCTGCACCTCACCCCGGAGGCGGTCCGGCTCCTCGCTGAGCTGCGCTCCGACCGCTGGCAGCGGCTGGACCGGGTCCTCACCGCGATGACTCCGGACGGGCGGGAGGCGCTGCTGCGCGGCATGCGCGAGTTCGACGAGAGCGCCCGGCGCCAGGAGCCCACGGCGGTCTCGGAGGCCGGCTGGCCGGTGGCGCAGGGGTCCCGCCGCGAAGAGCCGGCGGCGGAGTGGGCGGGCGACCCGGCCGGTGAGCCACCGGTGGCCCGGACGGCCTGATCCGCCGAGCCCCGCGGCCCGGGTCAGGCGGGCGCCAGGTGGTCGCCCTCGGTGGTCTCAGCCGCTGTGGGCCAGCCAGCCGACCGGCCGGTCCACGATCCGGCGGACCACCGACGCGGCCCCGCCGACGGCCGCGGACCGCGCGCCGAGGGCCGCCGGCCGTACGGTCACCGGGGACCAGGCCGCGGTGAGCACGCGGCGGGAGAGCTCCGCGACCACCGGCGGCTGGAGCCAGGGGGCGAGCGGGGCGTACCCGCCGCCGAGTACCACGGTGTCCAGGTCCAGCAGGTTCACCACACCGGCGACGGCCACCCCGAGCGCGGTCCCGGCGTCCGCCAGCGCGGTGCGGGTGGCCGGGTCGCCGGCCGCGGCGAGCTCCGCCAGCCGGGTCGCGGCGGTGTCCGCGGGCAGGTCCGCGCCGGCCAGTCCGGCCGCGGCCAGGACGACCTCCTGTCCCGCGTACCGCTCCAGGCAGCCGCGGCCGCCGCAGCGGCAGGGCCGTCCCTCGGGATGCACGGGGATGTGACCGATCTCGCCGCTCCAGCCGCGCGCGCCCCGGTACAGCCGTCCGTCGAGGACGATCCCGGCGCCGATCCCGATCTCGCCGGAGATGTGCAGGAAGCTCGCCGACCCGGGCGGACCGGCGTGCAGCTCGCCGAGGGCGGCCAGGTTGGCCTCGTTCTCCACCACCAGCGGCGGCACCCCGTCGACCGGCTCGGTCAGCCGGTGCCCGGCGAGCAGCGCGGGCACGTCCACGTCCCGCCAGCCCAGGTTGGGGGCGAGCCGGACCAGGCCGCCGGCGTCGACCAGGCCCGGCACGGCGAGGGCCGCGCCGGCCAGGGTCAGCCCCTGCCGCGCGGCCGCGGCGCGGGCGTCGGCGGCGAGCGCGGCGAGCCGGGCCAGCGCGTCTGCGGGGGAGACCGGCCGCAGGTCGGCGCGGCGCACGACGTGGTGCCGGACCGTGCCGGCCAGGTCCACCACACAGGCCGCGAGATAGTCGACGTTGACCTCCAGGCCGAGCCCGGCCGGCCCGTTCCCGGCCAGCACCAGGCCGCGGGCGGGCCGGCCGGCGCCGGTACGCGGCGCGGGGTCGGCCTCGGCCACCAGCCGGCCGCCGATCAGGTCGTCGACCACCGCGGAGACGGTGGCCCGGGTGAGGCCGGTCTCGGCCGCGATCTCGGCCCGGGAGGGCGGCCGGTCGGCGGTGGCGATCCGGCGGAGCACGACCGCGAGGTTGAGCTCGCGGAGGCTGCCCTGCCGGACGGCGCCGGCGGTGCTGGGGCTGGTCACCCCTTGACAGTGCCACACGGCGATCATTTAATTCAACCGTTGAACAAATTGCGGCGACACCATCGGAGGTCTGCCATGGCACCCCGTCCCACCCCCGCCGACAAGTTCTCCTTCGGTCTCTGGACGGTGGGCTGGCAGGCCCGCGACCCGTTCGGCGACGCCACTCGGCCCGAGCTGGACGCGGTCGAGGCGGTCCACCGGCTCGCCGAGCTCGGGGCGTACGGGATCACCTTCCACGACGACGACCTGGTCCCCTTCGGCGCGGACGCGGCCACCCGCGACGCCCGGCTGACCCGGTTCCGCAAGGCGCTCGACGAGACCGGCCTGGTGGTCCCGATGGTCACCACCAACCTCTTCACCCACCCGGTCTTCAAGGACGGCGGCTTCACCAGCAACGACCGCGACGTCCGCCGATACGCGCTGCGCAAGGTGCTGCGCAACGTCGACCTCGCGGCCGAGCTGGGCGCCCGCACCTTCGTGATGTGGGGCGGCCGGGAGGGCGCCGAGTACGACCTGGCCAAGGACGTCCGCTCGGCGCTGGACCGCTACCGCGAGGCGGTCGACCTGCTCTGCCAGTACGTCGTCGACAACGGCTACCAGCTGCGCTTCGCCCTCGAACCCAAGCCGAACGAGCCGCGCGGCGACATCCTGCTCCCCACCGTGGGGCACGCGCTGGCGTTCATCTCCACCCTGGCCCGCCCCGACCTCGTCGGGCTCAACCCCGAGGTCGGCCACGAGCAGATGGCCGGGCTGAACTTCGCGCACGGCATCGCCCAGGCGCTCTGGCAGGGCAAACTGTTCCACATCGACCTCAACGGCCAGCGCGGCATCAAGTACGACCAGGACCTGGTCTTCGGCCACGGCGACCTGCTCAACGCGTTCGCCCTGGTGGACCTGCTGGAGCACGGCGGTCCCGACGGGGGTCCGGCGTACGACGGGCCGCGGCACTTCGACTACAAGCCCTCCCGCACGGAGGACATGACCGGGGTGTGGGCCTCGGCGGCGGCGAACATGCGGACGTACCTGCTGCTCAAGGAACGGGCCGCGGCGTTCCGGGCCGACCCCGAGGTGGCCGAGGCCCTCGCGGCCAGCAAGGTCGGCGACCTGGCCACGCCGACGCTGAACCCGGGCGAGGGCCACGCCGACCTGCTCGCCGACCGCGCCGCGTTCGAGGAGTTCGACGTGGACGCCACGGCCGCGAAGGGCTTCGGCTTCGTCCGGCTCAACCAGCTCGCCGTCGAGCACGTGCTCGGCGCGCGCTGAGGCGGGCCGGCATGCCGCTCGTCGCCGGGGTCGACTCGTCCACCCAGTCCTGCAAGGTCGTCATCCGGGACGCGGAGACCGGCGCGCTGGTCCGGCAGGGCCGCGCGCCGCACCCGGACGGCACCGAGGTCGACCCGCGGGCCTGGTGGGACGCCCTGCGCGCGGCCGTCGAGGCCGCCGGCGGGCTGGCCGACGTCGCCGCCGTCTCGGTCGCCGGCCAGCAGCACGGCATGGTCTGCCTGGACGAGGCGGGGGAGGTGGTCCGGCCGGCGCTGCTGTGGAACGACACCCGGTCCGCCGACGCCGCCCGGGACCTGGTCGAGGAGGCCGGCGGCGACGGGACCGGCCGCCGGTTCTGGGCCGAGGCGACGGGCAGCGTGCCGGTGGCCAGCTTCACCGCCACGAAACTGCGGTGGCTGGCCCGGCACGAGCCGGCGAACGCGGACCGGGTGGCGGCGGTCTGCCTGCCGCACGACTGGCTCACCTGGCGGCTGGCCGGCGCCCCCGAGCTGACCGCCCTGCGCACCGACCGGGGCGACGCCAGCGGCACCGGCTACTGGTCGCCACGGACCGGTGAGTACCGCCTCGACCTGCTGGAACGGGCCTTCGGCCGGCGCGTGCGGGTGCCGGCCGTGCTCGGGCCGGCGGACCCGGCGGGGGTGCTCGACCCGGCGGCGCTGGGCGGCGGCGCGGGGGCCGGCGCCGCCGGCGTGCTGCTCGGGCCGGGCACCGGGGACAACGCCGCCGCGGCCCTCGGCGTCGGGGCCGGCCCGGGCGACATCGTGGTGTCCGTCGGCACCTCCGGCACGGTCTTCGCGGTGGCCGACGCCCCGGCCGCCGACCCGACGGGCGCGGTGGCCGGGTTCGCCGACGCCACCGGACGGTTCCTGCCGCTGGTCTGCACGCTCAACGCGGCCCGGGTGCTGGACGCCGCCGCCGGGATGCTCCGGGTCGGGCTGGACGAGCTGGCCGAGCTGGCGCTGGCCGCCCCGCCGGGCGCGGACGGGCTGGTCATGGTGCCTTACCTGGAGGGGGAGCGGACCCCGAACCGGCCGCTGGCCACCGGCTCGGTGCACGGGCTGACCCTGCCCAACGCCACCGCCGGCCACCTGGCCCGGGCCGCGGTCGAGGGGATGCTCTGCGCGCTCGCCGACGGCCTCGACGCGCTGACCGCCCAGGGCGCGCGGGCCGACCGGGTCGTCCTGGTGGGCGGCGGCGCCCGGTCGGCGGCGGTCCGCCGGATCGCGCCGCAGGTCTTCGGCTGCCCGGTGGTCGTGCCGCCGCCCGGGGAGTACGTCGCCGACGGCGCCGCCCGCCAGGCCGCCTGGATCGCCCTGGGCGGCGCGGCGCCACCCGAGTGGCCGTTCGCCGACACCCGGGAGTACGCCGCCGACCCGGTGCCCGCCGTCCGTGCCCGCTACGCGCAGGCCCGCGAACGCACCGTCGACCGGCTCGGCGGACCGGAGGAGTGACCCGCCCGCCGCCCCGGTGGGGGTCGTCACCGGGCCGTGATCTGCTCCTGGTTTGCTGCCCGACGTGAGCGGCACAAAGATCGCCCGGCGCGGGAACGCGGCCCACCGCCTCTACAGCGTGGTGGTCTTCGTGGTCCTCGCCTCGCTGGACAACGTGGCGATCGGGCTGGTGCCGCCGCTGTACGGGCCGATCTCCGGCGCGCTCGGGGTCCCGCAACGGCTGCTCGGCCTGGTCACCGCGGTGAGCTTCCTGGTCAGCGCGGTGGCCGCGGTCGGCTGGGCGTACGTCGGGGACCGGACCAACCGCAAGCCGCTGCTCATGGTCGGCACGCTGATCTGGGCGGCCGGCACCGGCGGCGGCGCGCTGGCGCAGAACTACCCGACGTTCCTCGCCGCTCAACTCGTCGCCGCGGTCGGGCTGGGGGCGGTCGGCTCGGTCGGCTTCTCCGTGGTCACCGACCTGATCTCGCCCCGCCGCCGGGGCCTGGTGATGAGCTTCTGGGGACTGTCCCAGGGCGTCGGCACCCTGGCCGGCACGCTGACCGGCGGGATCCTCGGCGCCACCGACTGGCGGCGGCCGTTCCTGGTGCTCACGGTGGTCGGGCTGGCCGCCACCGTCGCCTACCTGTTCACGTACGACATCCGGCGCGGGCAGAGCGAGCCGGAGCTGGCCGAGGCGCTCGAGGCCGGCGCCGACTACGACTACCGGATCACCCGGGCCGACCTGCCGCGGATCCTGGCCCGGCGGACCAACCGGTGGCTGATCCTGCAGGGGCTCACCGCGCAGGCCGCGTTCGGTTCGCTGGTCTGGCTGCCGGTGCTCTTCGCCCAGCGGGCCGAGGCGCAGGGCTATTCGACGGCCACCGCCGTGGTGGTGGGCAGCGTCTTCGCCACCCTGTTCCAGCTCGGCGGGGTCCTCTCCATCGTGGGCGGCCTGGTCGGCGACGCGCTGCAACGGCGTACGCCGAGCGGCCGGGCCCTGGTCGCGGCGGTCGGCATCCTCGCGGCCGTGCCGTTCTACCTGGTCCTGTTCTTCGTGCCGATCCGGATCGACGTGCCGGACGGCGCCGGCTCCGGCGCGGTGGTCGCCGCCGTGCTGGCCAGCGTGGTCACCGAGCCCACGGTCGGGCTGAGCCTGCTGACCGCGGTGGTCGCGCTCGCGCTCACCTCGGCCAACTCGCCGAACTGGTTCGCGCTGATCGCCGACGTCAACCCGCCCGAGCACCGGGGCACCGTCTACAGCCTGGGCAACCTGGTCAACGGGGTCGGGCGGGCGGCCGGCAACGGGCTGGTCGGGGTGGCCTTCGCCGGGCTGCGCGCGGCCTTCCCGCCGCCGCTGAACTACGCCGTCGGGCTGGCCGCCTTCCAGCTCTTCTTCATCCCCACCGGCGTCATGTACTGGCTCGCCGCGCGCACCTCACCCGGCGACATCGAGTCGGTGCACGGCCTCCTGCACGCCCGCGCCGACCGCCTCTGACCGCCAGACGAAACGAGGCGGTGCGTCCAGGAACGGACCGGCCCGCCGGCGCCGCTGTGAGGCGGCGGCCGACGGGCCGGGTGGTGGTCAGGCGCGGACCCAGACCGTCGCGTCGGTCGGGACCCGCCCGTCGTCGTCCAGCGGGGCGCTGCAGTGGAGCACCTCGCCGGCCGGGGCCGGGACGGCGGCCGGGCCGAAGTTGGTCAGCACGGTCAGGGCGCCGTTGCGGAAGGCGAGCACCTCGTCGCCGGTGGAGAGCCACTTCAGCGGGCCCCGGGCCAGCCCGTGCTCGCGCCGCAGCCGCAGCGCGGTCCGGTACAGCTCGTACGTCGAGCCGGGCACCCCGCGCTGCCGGTCCAAGGCGTACTCGGCCCAGCTCGGGGGCTGTGGCAGCCAGCTCGCGTCGGTCGGTCCGAAGCCGTACGACGGGGCGTCGGCCTCCCACGGGATCGGCACCCGGCAGCCGTCCCGGCCGCGCTCGGTGTGCCCGCTGCGCTCCCAGGTCGGGTCCTGCCGGGCCTCGTCGGGGAGCGTGGTGTGCTCCGGCAGCCCCAGCTCCTCGCCCTGGTAGAGGTAGGCGGAGCCGGGCAGGGCGAGCATCAGCAGACTGGCCGCCCGGGCCCGGCGCAGGCCGAGCGCGGCGTCGGGCTGCGGGTCGCCGATGCCGATGCCGTTCGGCCGCGGCGCGCCGATCGGCAGCGCGAGCCGGGAGGCGTGCCGCACCACGTCGTGGTTGGAGAGCACCCAGGTGGTGGGGGCGCCGACCGCGTCGGTGGCCTCCAGCGAGCGGGTGATCACCGCGTACTGGGCCGGGGCGGTCCAGGCGGCGAGCAGGTACTCGAAGTTGAACGCCTGGTGCATCTCGTCCGGACGGACGTAGTGGGCCAGCCGCTCGGCCGGCTCCACCCACGCCTCGGCGACCAGGATCCGCTCCCCGCCGTACGAGTCGAGCAGCCGCCGCCACTCCCGGTAGATCTCGTGCACGCCGTCCTGGTCCCACATCGGCGGGCGGGGCTTGTCCACCTCCTGGCCGGAGAGGATCTCGTGCGGCTCCTGCCAGTCGGCCAGGTCGGCTTGCTTGATCAGCCCGTGGGCCACGTCCACCCGGAAGCCGTCGACGCCCCGGTCCAGCCAGAACCGGAGGATGTCCAGGAACTCGGCGCGGACGTCCGGGCTGTCCCAGTTGAGGTCGGGCTGGCCGGTGTCGAAGAGGTGCAGGTACCACTGCCCGTCGGGCACCCGGGTCCACGCCGGCCCGCCGAAGACGCTCTGCCAGTCGTTCGGCGGCTCGGCGCCCTGCGGTCCCTTGCCGTCCCGGAAGACGTACCGCTGCCGCTCCGGACTGCCCGGCCCGGCGGCCAGCGCCGCCTGGAACCAGCGGTGTGCGGACGAGGTGTGGTTCGGCACCAGGTCGACGATGACCCGCAGGCCGTGTGCCTTCGCCTCGGCGATCATCTTGTCCGCGTCGGCGAGGGTGCCGAAGAGCGGGTCGACGTCCCGGTAGTCGGCCACGTCGTACCCGGCGTCGGCCTGCGGGGACGGGTAGAACGGCGACAGCCAGACCGCGTCGACGCCCAGCTCGGCGAGGTGACCGAGGCGGGCGGTGATGCCGGGGAGGTCGCCGATGCCGTCGCCGTCGGAGTCGGCGAAGGAACGCGGGTAGATCTGGTAGATGACGGCCTCGGTCCACCAGCCGGTGGCCGGGCCGCCGGCCGTTTCCTGCTGCGTCACGTCGGTGTTCAGAGCCTTCTCCCCTTGTGTCGAACCGTGCCGCCCGGTGGTCGGACGGTTGCTGCCCTGCCGTCCGCGGGACGGCCGAATTCTTCAGTTTGCCCCGGGCGGGGCGGTCGACTCCCGCACGACCAGCCGAGTGGGCAGGATCACTGGCGGCGCCGGCGAGTTGCCGGGGGCGTCGCCGCCGCGCGGCGCCGGCAGGCGCCCGGCGTACGGCTCGACGGTGCGGGCGCCGAGCGGGTCGAGCAGGATCCGCGCGGCGAGCAGGCCCTGCTCCGCCGCCGGCTGCGCGATGGTGCTCAGCCCGAGCACCTTGGCCAGGTCGTGGTCGTCGATGCCGATCACGCTGACGTCCTGCGGCACCCGGAGCCCGGCGTCCCGCAGGGCGGTCATCGCGCCCATCGCCATCTCGTCGCAGGCCGCGAAGATGGCGGTCGGCGGTTCGCCCCGGGCCAGCAGCTCGGCGGTGGCCCGGTTGCCGCCGTCGATGGTGAACTGCGACTCCACGTCCAGACTGGGGTCGGGGCGGATCCCGGCCGCGCGCAGCGCCGCCTGGTAGCCCAGCCGCCGGTCCAGGTGGGTGGTGAAGGCCAGCTCGTCGTCCGGGTCGCCGGAGATGTGCGCGATCCGGGTGTGGCCGAGGTCGAGCAGGTGCCGGGTGGCGGTCCGCGCGGCGGCCACGTCGTCGATGCGTACGCAGGGCCAGCCGGGCATCACCGTGCCGGAGCTGATGGTGACGCCGGGCAGGTTCAGCGCGGCCAGCGCGGTCACCTCCGGCGGGCGCAATGGCGTGGCGACCAGGATGACCGCGTCCACCCGCTTGTGCAGGCTGGCCGTGCGCAGCACCCGCTGCCGGGTCTGCTCCCGGCCGCCGAGGTTGTAGAGCAGCAGGTCGTAGCCGGACTCGTGGAGGAATTCCTCGACCGCCTCGACGACCGTGCCGAAGAACCACCGGGTGATCCGGGGGACCACCACGGCCACGGTGCCGGTCTTCCCGCCGGCCAACCGGGACGCGTTCGGGGAGACCGCGTACTGGAGCTGCTCGGCGGCGGCGAGGACCCGGCGCCGGGTCGCGGCCGAGACGGTCGGGAGACCGCGCAGCGCCCGCGAGACGGTGGCCGTGGAGACCCCGGCCAGGCGGGCGACGTCGTCAATCTTGGTCATCGTTCCCCCGCTCCATCCGCGCCCGCCGCCGCCGGGGACCGGCGGCGGCGGACCGACGGGTCAGCCCTTGACGCTGCCGGCGAGCAGGCCGCGCACGAAGTAGCGCTGGAGGGACAGGAAGACGGTCAGCGGTACGACGATCGACACGAACGCGCCGGCCGTCAGCCGCTGCCACTCGTTGCCCCGGGTGCCGGCCATCTCGGCCAGCCGGACGGTGAGCGGGGCGGTCTCGTCGCCGCCCCCGGCGAAGATCAGCGCGACCAGCAGGTCGTTCCAGACCCAGAGGAACTGGAAGATGCCGAAGGCCGCCAGGGCCGGGGTGACCAGCGGCAGGACGATGGTGCGGAAGATCTTGGGGTGGGTGGCCCCGTCGACCCGGGCCGCCTCCATCAGGTCCCTGGGCAGCTGCGAGATGAAGTTGTGCAGCAGGAAGACGGCGAACGGGAGCGCGAAGCAGGTGTGCGCGAACCACACCTGGGCGAACTTCTGCTCGTCGACCAAGCCCCAGGCGGGGAGCACGGTGACCCCCGCGACGGTGACGCCGGTGGAGAAGAACTTCAGCAGCGGCACCAGGGCCATCTGCAGCGGCACGATCTGCAACGCGAAGATCGCGATGTAGAGCCAGTCCCGACCCTTGAAGTTGATCCAGGCCAGCGCGTACGCGGCCAGCGACGCGAAGGCGAGCGGGAAGAGCACCGACGGGATGGTGATCGCCAGCGAGTTGATGAAGTAGCTGGCGAGCTGGCCGGACGAGGAGGAGGTGCTGAAGAGCACCTGCTGGTAGTTGTCCAGAGTGAACTGCGGGTTGGTGAAGAACGTCCACCAGCCGGTGGTCTTGATCTCGTTCTCCGGCCGGACCGACGAGATCAGCAGGCCGAAGGTGGGGATGGTCCAGACCAGCGCGATGACGATCGAGACGAGCGTGGCCGTACGGCTGTTCAGCCGCTTGCGGACGCGGGCGGCGCGGGTGGTCTTCTCGGTGGCCTGGGTGCCGGCCGGAACGGTGGGCGTGGCGGTGGTCATCTCAGCCCTCCCGCTGCTGACGCAGGTTGCGGATCTGGTAGATCACGATCGGGATGACCAGGACGAAGAGGAAGACCGCCAGGGCCGAACCCTGGCCGTTCTCGCCGTACCGGAACGCGTGGTTGTACATCTCGGTCGCGATGACGCTGGTGTCGTAGTTGCCGTTGGTCGCGGTCCGGACGATGTCGAAGACCTTGAGCGTGGCGATCGAGAGCGTCACCACCACCACGATCAGCGCCGGCCGGATGCTCGGCATGGTGATCCGCCAGAACATCTGCCACGGGGTGACCCCGTCGAGCCTGGCGGCCTCGACGATGTCCGCCGGGATGGCCTTGATCGCGGCGGAGAGCACCACCATGGCGAAGCCGGCCTGGATCCAGACCATGATCACGATGAGCAGAAAGGTGTTCAGCGGCGATTCGAGCAGCCACTGCTTGGGCTCTCCGCCGAGGCCGACGACGATCTGGTTGAGCAGACCGATCTGCTCCTGACCGTCGCCTCGGTAGGCGTAGACGAACTTCCAGATGATGGTGGCGCCGACGAACGAGATGGCCATCGGCAGGAAGATCAGGGACTTGGCGACCGCCTCGAACCGGGCCTTGTCCACCAGCACGGCGTAGAGCAGGCCGAAGGCGGTGGCCACCAGCGGGACCAGGAGCACCCAGATCAGGGTGTTCACCAGGACCCGGATGATCGAGCCCTCGGAGAACATCCAGCCGTAGTTGCGCAGGCCCACCCAGTCGTTGCTGCCTCTATCCATGAAGGAGAGCAGCGTGGTGCGGATCGCCGGCACCACCAGCCCGATCGTGAGCAGCAGCAGCGTCGGCAGCAGGAAGAAGAGCGCGAAGAGCCCCTCCCGCTCCTTGCGCCGGCGGGGCAGCGGGGTGCCGCTCGCCGAGGCGGCGATCAGCTGAGCCTCGCGACGGCGGGCGAACCAGGCCGGCACCGCGTCGAGGAGCAGGAGCAGGCCGCCCACCACCGCGACGAAAGCGATCAGCCCGTACATCAGCATGAGGAACTTGGGCTGTTCCTCCGCGAAGTCGAACTCCATCGACCCTCCTTCAAGGGTTCGGTCGGGGACGGTGGTCCGGCCCGCGCGAGCGGGCCGGACCACCGTCTCAGATCACTTCGGCCAGCTGCTTTCGATGCCCTGGAGCACCGTGGCGGTGTCCTTGCCGTTGATCCAGTCGACCATGCCCTTCCAGAAGGTGCCCGCGCCGACCGCGGCCGGCATCAGGTCCGAGCCGTCGAAGCGGAAGACGGTCTTCGGGTCCTGCAGGATCTGGACGGAGAGCTTGTCCACCGGGTTCGGCACGTTGTTGATGTCGAGCTTGTTGTTCGCCGACAGCCAGTCGCCGATCTTGGCGCGGCTGTTGACGTACTCGCCGGAGGCCAGGTAGGTCTGCACCGCCTGGACCTCGGGACGGTCGGCGAACGCCGAGACGAACTCGCCGGCACCCAGCACCGGCTTGCCCTTGGCGGGGTCGACGGCCGGGAAGTAGAACGCGAAGACGTCGCCGTCCTCGGCCACCTTGGTGCCCTGCGGCCACTGGTTGGCGTAGAAGGACGCCTGGCGGTGCAGGGCGCACTTGCCGGTGGTGATCGGCGTGCCGGCCTCCTGGAAGGAGGTGGTGGCGATGCTCTTCACGCCGCCGAAGCCGCCGTTGACGTACTTCTCGTTCTTGAGGATGGTGCCGGCCTTGTCGAGCGCCTCGGCGACCTTCGGGTCGTTGAACGGGATGCCGTGGGTGGTCCACTGGTCGTAGACCTCGGGGGTCTGCGTCCGCAGCATCAGGTCTTCGATCCAGTCGGTGGCCGGCCAGCCGGTGGCGTCACCGGACTCGATGCCCGCGCACCACGGCTTGGTGCCGCTCGCCGCGATCTGGTCGCTGAGCTTGATCAGGTCGTCCCAGGTGGTGGGGACCTGCCAGCCCTTCTCCTTGAAGGTCTTCGGCGAGTACCACACGTAGGACTTCACGTTGGAGCCCAGCGGAACGCCGTAGAGCTTGCCGTCCACGGTGCTGTACTTCAGCCAGTCGGGGGTGAAGTTCTGCTCGGCCAACGCCTTGGTGTCGGCGCCGACCGCCTTGATCTTGCCCGAGTCGACGAACCGCTTGAGCAGACCCGGCTGCGGGATGAAGGCCAGGTCGGGGGCGTTGCCGCCGTCGACCCGGACACCCAGCTGGGCCTCGAACTCGCCGCTGCCCTCGTGGTCGATATCGATGCCGGTGCAGTCCTCGAACTGCTTCCAGGACTGATCGAGGCGGTCGGCCTCGATGTCCCGGATCGACGAGTAGATCGTCACCTTCTTGCCGTCGTGGCCCTGGTACTTCTCGTATGCGGCGCACTCGGGGGAGCTCGCCTTGTCGCTCTTCTTGTCGTTGCCGGTGCCGCAGGCGGTGGCGCCGAGCGCCAGCCCCAGTACGCCGGCGATCGCGAGAGCCTGGCGTGATCTGGCAAACGCCATGCCGATCTCCTTCCTTGCCGGCGCGTGGGGGAACCGAACCCGCGCCGGTCCGATGGTCGTCCCCACATGTAAGCGCTTGCATCAGCCCGAGTCCACCCCCTGCCGGACACGGCCCGGTAACAATCCCGAAACCCGCTCACCGGCCGTGGGCGCGCTCCCACCAACCGCACTTTCCGGCCCGCTCCGGCCCCTTCCCATCGATGCAAGTTTCTGTCACGCTGAACCGATCGGATCGAAGGATTTCGACATAGGAGGTGCTGGATGCGTAGACGGTGGTTCAGCCTCGTGGCGGCCGGCCTGTTGGTCGCGGCGACCCTGCTGCCCGCGGCCCCGGCGATGGCCGCGCCCACCTTCAAGGTGCCCTTCCCCTGCGGCCAGTCCTGGTCTGGGCAGACCCGCTCCGACCACAGCCCGGCGTACGCGATCGACTTCAACCGCACCGACGACCTGGGCGACCCCGTGGTGGCCAGCGCGCCGGGCACGGTCGACCGGGTCACCGACCTCGGCGGCACCAGCTATGGCAAGTACATCCGGATCGACCACGGCGGTGGGTACACCACGTACTACGCCCACCTCAACGGCTTCAACGTCTCGGTCGGCCAGAGCATCGGCTACGGCAAGGTCATCGGCTGGGTGGGCAGCACCGGCGGCTCCACCGGCCCGCACCTGCACTACGAGCAGCGGCTCAACGGCAACGACATCCAGGCCCGGTTCAACGGCACGCTCGCGCTCTACTGGGGCACCAAGACGTACACCAGCGACAACAACTGCTCCTCGACCACCGCCACCGGGACGGTGAACACCGCCGGCGCGGACCTGACCGTCCGCTCCGGGCCGGGCACCGGCTACAGCGCGGTCGGCTCGGTCGCCGACGGCACCACGGTGACCATCTACTGCCAGACCTCCGGCACCACGGTCACCGGCACGTACGGCACCAGCTCGATCTGGGACCGGATCGGCACCGGCCGGTACGTCTCCGACGCGTACGTGCAGACCGGCTACGACGGCTACATTCCGAACGTCCCCCGCTGCTGACCTGCGGGCCGGCCGGACCCGGGCTCGGGCCGGATCCGGGACAGCCCGCCGGACCGCACGACGCCGGGGTCGTCGTGCCCGGTTGCTCCGGTCTGGGAGGACGGAGCACCGGACCCGACGACCCCGGCGGGTCAGGGATGGTGCGGAACCGGCGTCTAATTGTTGAAGATGCTGACGCCACCCGGGCCGACCAGCAGGCCGACCACGATGAGGACGATGCCCCACAGGATCTGCCGGCGGAACAGCGCGAGGATGCCGGCGACCACGAGTACGACTGCGATAATCCAGAGAATCAGCTCCATGGCCGCTGAATACCCGGCCATCCGACCCAGGAAACCTGGGTCACCCGACCAGATGATCTCCCAGGTGGAAGATGCTGTACGCCTGTTTGATCACGGGGTGGGCGACGTTGCGGACCCGCACCCCGCCCGGGGTGGTGCCCCGCTCCGTGCCGTGGTGGGCGTGCCCGTGCAGGGCCAGCGCGGTCGGCGCCGAGTCGATCGCCTGGCCCAGCTGGTAGCAGCCGAGGAACGGGTAGATCTCCAGCGGCTCGCCGGCTAGCGTGTCCGGCACGGGGGAGTAGTGGGTGAGCGCGACCAGCAGGTCGCACTCCAGCCCGCGCAGCGCCTCGGCGAGCGCCTCCGCGCTCTCGTTGGTGGTCCGGACGAACGACTTCATCTCGGGCTCGCCGAAGTCGCTGGCGCACCGCCCGGCGAAGCCCCCGCCGAAGCCCTTCACCCCGGCCACGCCGAGCCGCCCGCCGGCACACTCCACCACCGTCCCGGTCCCCTCCAGCACGGTGATTCCGACGTCCTCCAGCACCTTCACCACCTGCGGCACCTGGTCGCACTGGTGGTCGTGGTTGCCGAGCACGGTGATCACCGGCACCCCGAGATTGCCGAACTCCTGCGCCACGCAACGCGCCTCGGACTCGGTCCCGTGCCGGGTCAGATCGCCGGCGAGCAGCAGCACGTCGGCGCAGCCGGGCAACTCCTCCAGGGCCGGCCGGAACCGACCGACCACGTCCTCGTCCAGGTGCACGTCGCCGACGGCGGCGATCCGGATCACGATCCCACCTCCCTCACGGCAGCTCTTCGGCCTGGGTGGGCGCCTGCGCCCGGATCACCCCGATGTCGCTGGTGATCGGGAGGTCGGGAAACCGCTCGGCCACCCGGCGCAGGATCTCCTCGCGCCGGTGCGGGCTCTCCACCTCGCCGTAGAGGACCAGGCCCCGCTCGCGGTGGACCACGGTGATCCCCTGCTCGGCGACGGCCGGATCCTCGGCCAGCAGCCGGTGGATCTCCGCCTCGACGTACTCGTCGGGCGGCGCGCCGCCGTGCTCCTCGGTCACGGTGTCTCCCTTCCTCCGGGTGTGCCGTCGTGCGGCAGCACGTCCAGCCGGTCGAGCAGCACCAGGAACGCCTCCGCGTACGGCGAGTGCTGCGTCTCCTTCCGTACCCGCTCCCAGTCGATCTGTTCCCGCAGCGAGCGGGCGAGCGGCAGGGCCCGGGCGAAGTCGCAGTAGTGCTGCGAGAAGCTGAGCAGCTTGTGCACCATGAGCTGGCTCGCGGAGAGCACCGGCATGTGGATCGCGTCGACCGGGCGCACGATGGTGTCGGCGAACGTCTCCTCGGTGACCGGGGTCTCGATCGGCCGGTGGATGAGGTCCACCATCCGACCCTCGTCGTAGACCTTGACCAGCCAGTCCTCGGGCGGGCGCTCGGCGGTAAAGCCGGCCGCGACCAGGGCCTCCAGGGCCCGGTCCACGTCCTGCTCTCGGAGCAGGAAGTCGACGTCGTGGTCGCTGGAGTGGCCGCCGTGGGCGTACACGGCGAAGCTGCCGCCCAGGGCGAACGGGATCTCGGACTGCTTGAGCACGGCGGCGACCTTCTTCAGCGTGTGGACCAGGGTCTCGTCCCCGCGCTCGGCCATCTGGGTCTCCCGTCGTCGTCTCGGCGTGGGAATGAAGTTGCGTACCCGGCAATCCGGTCGGCCACACCTGGCCGTGACACGGTGTGGCGTCGACGGGCACGGGAAGGGACAAATCACCGAGGGGCGAGCGCGGGTCGGATAGCCTCGGGAAGGTGGGCGGATCACTGCGGGCGTGGCGCGGCAGGGCCCGACTCCGTACGGTCGCCCTGATCGGCATCGATGGGTCGGGCAAGACCACCCAGGCGCACCGGCTCGCGGAGGCGCTCAGCGCGGCCGGCCACCCGGCCACCTACCATCGCAACGCCGGCGGCCGGCGGTGGCTCGGCCGGCTCGCCCACCGGGTCGGGCGTCCGGACGCCCAGCGGCTCGTCGGGCGGAACGGGATGCTCGCGATCGAGTCCGCGCTCCGCTGGCTCGCCATCGCCCTCGCCCTGTTGAGCTGCCTGATCACCGGCCGAACCGCGGTGATGGACCGCTACTCCGCCTGCCAGTACGCGAGCATCCGGGCGCACGGTGGTCAGCGGTGGGAGCGGTTGGCCCGGGCCGGCTACCGGCTCTTCCCGGCCCCGCGGGTGACCTTCCTGCTGACCGTGGACCCGGCCGAGGCGTACCGGCGGATCGAACGGCGGGGCACCGACCACGAGAGCATGCGCTGGCTCACCGCCGCCGCCATCGCGTACCGGACGTTGCCCGAGTATCCGAGCTTCGTGGTGGTCGACGCGGGCGGCTCCCCGGAGGAGGTCTCCCGTCGGATCCGGGCCCACCTCACCGAGTGGCTGCCGGCGACCCCGCCGGCCGACCCCGGCACCGCGCCGCCGGCCGGCCCGCCGTCGAACGGCGCGGCGCCGGCCGGTCCGGTGAGGGCTCAGGCCCGGCCGTAGACCGGGATGCTCGCGCCGCTGGTCGGCGCCGACTCGTCGGAGGCCAGGAAGCGGATCACCGCGGCGATCTCGGCCGGGGAGACCCAGCGCCGGTGGTCGGCGTCGGGCTGAGCGGCGCGATTCGCCGGGGTGTCGATCACGCTGGGCAGCACCGTGTTGCAGCGGACCCCGCGCGGCCGGTACTCCACCGCCACCGCGTTGGCGAAGGCCAGCACGGCGGCCTTGGCGGTGGCGTAGCCCGCCGCGCCGGGGAAGGGGGCCACGGCGGCCCGGGCCGAGACACAGACCACCGCGCCGCCGCCGGCCGCGACCAGGTGCGGCAGCGCCGCCTGGGTGACCAGGTACGTCGGGCGCAGGTTGATCCGGAGCATCCGGTCGAACTCCTCGACCGGGGTCTCGTGCACCAGCCCGCCGCTGGCGTACCCGCCGACGAGATTGACCACGGCGCGCAGCGGCGCGGCGGGGTCGGCCGCGGCCAGCTCGACGGCCCGGGCGGCCCCGGCGGGTTCGAGCAGGTCCGCGGTGAGCCGGACCGGTCCGGCCCCCGCCGGCTCCGTCGCCGCGCCCTCACGCTCCGGTACGACCACTCGCCAGCCGGCCCGGAGGAAGGCGGCGGTGACCGCCCCGCCCAGCCCACCCGTGCCTCCGGTGACCAGCACACTGCGCTCCGCCATGGCCACACGCTAGCCGTCTGCCGCGTCCGGCCGGGGCCCGGGGCGGGCGGGTTCCGACCGGCCCGCGCGCCGGCCGGTGGGCCGTCGCGTCGCGATCCGGGTGGGCCGGGCGCCCCACTCCGTGACCTGCGCCGGGTCGCCATGGCGGCCCGCCGACCGGCCGGCACGGTGGAGTCGGCCGGTCCGGAGGAGGCGGCGGGGCTGGGGGAATGGCACCCTTGCCGCGGGGCCGCCACGACGAGCGCGGTACTTTTCCGGATACGCGTGGTGATGGTTGACGCTCACGCCTCATGAAAGTAAGTTTCATCCGTGGCGAAGAGTCCGAAGATTTCTGCGAGTCACGAGCCAGGTGGACTGATCGTCCACATCAGTGGCCTGCTCCCGTCGCTGTCCCCGGCCGAACAGCGGGTCGCCCGGCTGGTCGTCGCCGACCCGGCGGACGCCGCCCGGCGCACCATCACCGACCTCGCCACCGCCGCCGAGACCTCCGAGGCGACCGTCATCCGGTTCTGCCGGTCGGTGGGCATGGACGGCTACCCGCAGCTGCGGATCCGGCTCGCCGCCGAGGCGGCCCGCCGGATCGAGCCGCCGGACGCCCGGGTGGTCGGCGGCGACATCCCGCCCGGCGCCGACCTCGCGCAGATCATCGCGACCATCGCGTTCAACGACGCACGGGCCGTCGAGGAAACCGCCGAACAGCTCGACCCGGCCATCTGCGAGCAGGTCGTCGAGGCGATCGGCGGAGCCGGCCGGATCGACGTGTACGGCGCCGGCGCCAGCGGCTTCGTCGCCTCCGACTTCCAGCAGAAGCTGCACCGCATCGGCCGGACCGCCTTCTACTTCCCCGACGTGCACACCGCCCTCACCTCGGCGGCCCTGCTCGGCCGGGGCGACGTCGCGGTCGGCATCTCGCACACCGGCACCACCTCCGATGTGATCGAGGTGCTGGAGCAGGCGCGGGCGCGGGGCGCCACCACGGTGGCCCTGACCAACTTCCCCCGGTCACCGATCACCGAGGTGGCCGACTTCGTGCTCACCACCGCGGCCCGGGAGACCACCTACCGCTCCGGCGCGATGGCCAGTCGACTGGCCCAGCTCACCGTGGTCGACTGCCTCTTCGTCGGGGTGGCGGCGCGCAACCGGGCCCGGGCGAAGAAGGCCCTGGAGGCGACCGCGGAGGCGGTCAAGTCGCACCGGGTGGGCGCGACGCGGAGGCGCGGATGACCGCCGGCCGGGTGGAGCGCGACGAGTTGTCCGCGGTCCGGCCGGTGGTGCGCGTCGGCGCACCGACCGAGCGACGCAACCCGCACAGCGTCGACCTCGACCTGATGTCGACCCGGGACGTGCTCACCGTCATCAACGACGCGGACCGCCGGGTCCCGGCCGCGGTGGCCGCCGTCCTCGACGAGATCGCGGAGACCGTCGACCTGGCGGTCGCGGCGCTGCGCGGCGGGCACCGGGTGCACTACTTCGGCGCCGGCACCTCCGGGCGGCTGGGCGTCCTGGACGCGGCCGAGCTGGCCCCCACCTTCAACTCGCCGCAGCACTGGTTCTGCTCCCACCTGGCCGGCGGCCCGGACGCGATGTGGCGTGCCGTCGAGGACGCCGAGGACGACGACCGGGCCGGCGCCGCCGAGGCCGCCGAGTGCGTACGCCCCGGCGACCTGGTGGTCGGACTTGCCGCCAGCGGGCGCACCCCGTACGTCCTCGGGGCGCTCGCCGCGTCCCGGGCGCAGGGGGCCGGGACCGTGCTGCTCTGCGCCAATCCGGAGGCCGAGGCCGCCTCGTCGGTGGACGTCTTCATCGGCGTGGACACCGGACCGGAGGTCGTCACCGGGTCGACCCGGATGAAGGCGGGCACCGCGCAGAAGTTGGTGCTCAACACGTTCTCCACCGCCGTGATGGTGCGACTCGGCCGGGTCTACTCCAACCTGATGATCGACATGGTGGCCACCAACGCCAAACTCCGCGGCCGGATGATCTCGATCCTGATGGAGGCCACCGGCTGCGCCGAGGAGGTCTGCCGGCGGGCGCTGCACGAGGCCGACGGCGACCTGAAGACCGCCCTCGTCTCCCTCGTCTCCGGCGCCGAGGTCTCCGCCGCCCGGGCCGCCCTGGCCCGCTCCGCCGACCAGGTCCGCGGCGCGCTGGCCCTGCTCGCCTCCTGACCCGGCCCGCGCCCCGCCCCCGGCCCACCCGGCCCGCTCCCGGTGCGACGCGCGTCACGCCGCGTTCCGGGACGTCTTTCGCGCTGCGGATTGTTCATCGAGGGGTGGGGTAATCCTCACCCGTGGTTGAACCGACCGGTCCACCGACGCGTGTCCGGCAGTGACCAGGATCGCATCAAGGCGGTGACGCGGGTCGCTGTGTTCATGGAATTCGCAATGGTGCGATTTCGTGGACGCACGACGATTCCGCTGATCCGTCGCTTCGTTCCCGGAGCGGCGACCGAGCCGATCGACCGGGTCCTGACAGCAAACATGGACCGGGCTCTCAGCTACTACTCAGGCATTCGTGACACTTTCGACTCACGACATGGAATCCCCGACACGTCTCATCTGTTGTGTAGGTGTCAGCGCCGGTGGGCACAGCGGAAGTTACGGGGGAGGGCTGATGGACGTGGGGATGGCAAGGAACCGGGCAACCGGCGCGAGCGAGGGGACCGTGGGCACCGTGGACAAGAACATCGGCATGCGAACCGACGAGGTTGCCGAGGAGCGCGACCTGGTCGGCGTCTACCTGCACGAGATCTCCCGTACGCCGCTGCTGGACGCCGCCAAGGAGGTCGACCTCTCGAAGGCGATCGAGGCCGGCCTCTACGCCGAGCACCTGCTCGGGGAGGACCGCGTACCGGACGGCGTCGACCGGGAGGACCTGGAGCGGCTGGTCGCCGACGGTGAGCGGGCGAAGGACCTCTTCATCCGCGCGAACCTGCGACTGGTCGTGTCGATCGCCCGACGCTACGTGCGGTCCGGGATGCCCATGCTGGACCTGATCCAGGAGGGCAACACCGGTCTGGTCCGGGCGGTCGAGAAGTTCGACTACGAGCGCGGCTACAAGTTCTCCACCTACGCCACCTGGTGGATCCGCCAGGCGATCAGCCGGGCGATCGCCCAGCAGGAGCGCACCGTGCGGCTGCCCGTGCACCTGGTGGAGGACGTCAACCGGATGCGTAACGTGGCCCGGCAGCTCACCCGCGAGCTGGGCAGCGACCCGGAGCCGGAGCAGATCGCGGCCGCCCTCGGCGTCACCGTCGAGCGGGTCAACGAGCTGCGCCGCTGGTCGCAGGACACCGTCTCGCTGGACACCCCGGTCGGCGACGACGGCGACACCAACCTCGGCGACCTGGTCGCCGACAGTGACGCCCCGTCGCCGGAGGACATCGTCCTCAGCGGCCTGGAGCGGCAGCGGATCGAGGGGCTGCTCAACCACCTCGACGACCGGTCGGCCGGCATCATGCGGGCCCGGTACGGCCTCGAGGACGGTCGCGAGCACTCGCTGACCGAGGTGGCGTCGCGCTTCTCGCTCTCCCGGGAGCGGATCCGCCAGCTGGAGATCCAGGCCCTCGGCCGGCTCCGTGAGCTGGCTCGGGCCGAGGGGCTGCAGGCGGCCTGACCTGGTAGTAACGGACAACACGAACGGCCGGCGTCCGATAGGGGGACGCCGGCCGTTCGCCGTCTCGTAAGTCGGTGCGCGTCGGGTCAGCGCACCCGACCGTATCCCTGGATGGGCATCATGTTCATGTCCCGCTTGAGGACGTTGCGGCCGGCGCTCGGCGCGTCGATCGCCTGGCCGCCGCCGACGTAGAGGGAGACGTGGCCCAATCCCTCGTAGAAGATCAGGTCGCCGGGTTGCAGTGAGCTGCGGCTGATGCGCGAGGTGGCGTCCCACTGCATCGCCGCGTTGTGCGGCAGCGACTTCCCGGCCGCCCGCCACGAGGCCAGCGTCAGCCCGGAGCAGTCGTACCCGTCGGGGCCGTCGGCCCCCCAGACGTACGGCTTGCCGATCGCCCCGTACGCGTATCGCACCGCCACCCCGGCCGAGCCGGAGATCGCCGGCGCGCTCGCCGCAGAGGTCGATCTGGTAGGCGCCTCGGTGGCCCGCCCGTACGCCTGCCGGCGCAGCTCGTAGAGGCGGTCCAGGTCGGCCTGGATCTTCTTCTTGCCCGCGGCGAGCTGCTTCGCCTGGGCGGCCTCCCGGGCCAGCGTGGCGTCCAGTCGGGTCTTCTCGTCGATCAGCTTGCGTTGGTTGGCGGTGAAGCCGGCGATCGTCGCCTGGTGCTGCCGGGTCAACTGGTCCAGCGTGCCCAGCCGGTCCGGCAGCGAGCTGACCGAGCCCCGGTCCAGCAGGGCCTGGGCCGTCCGCAGCCCACCGGTCTTGTACGCGGTGACGGCGATCTCGCCGACGTCGGCGCGGCTCCGCTCGGCCCGCGCCTGCAACGGGCCGATCCTGGCCTGCAGGCCGGCCGCGGTGGCCTTGTTGGCCTTGATCTCCTCGTTGAGCTTGTTGTAGGACTCGACGATTCGCTCCAGCTCAGTCGAGGACTTCTCGATCTGCTTCGTCAGCTCGGCGGGGGTGGGCTCGGCCCGAGCCACCGACGCCGGGGCGATGAGCGCGGCCGAGAGGCCGGCGACCGCCAACGAGCGCAGCAGGATCCGTAAGGACGACAAGAGCGGAAGGCTCCTCTCCCACGGTCGCCGGGCCGGCGTTGCGCCCGGACGACACCGGCCCGGGGCCATCCGGGTGGATGGCGGTCGACCGGTCCGGCCCGGACAACCTAACCCGGGACGGGAGTCACCCGCAGTTGAAGCAGGGGCGAATGTTGGCAAAGTGTCAGGAAGTACTGCTGGGTCGGGTTACGCTTCGTGACCGCTTCGCCCGCCAGCCGTCGCCATCCCGTACCGGTCCGCGTGCTCCGCGCGGTTCGGGTGATTCGTCGTTCTGGGCGGATGTCGTCAGGGGCCGCTCCGCAAAATCATGACAAAGACCGAAATGGATCCTGTTTGTCGGCATCCCCCGCCCGCCGTGGCGCCCCGAGGACGCGGAAAACAGCAGGTCCGGGTGGCGCGGCCGCAACACAATGAAGCGCGGAGCCGGGAATCCCGTCGGACGGCATCGGCACAGCTCACCGGCGGCGCAGACAGCCCGGCGCGCCAGCCCTGGGAGGACGCCGTGCAGACCGATGGCTCCGCCACCCACCCGCCCCGCTCGCCCAAGCCGACGGGCGTCACCCCGACCCTGCTCTACGCGCGACCCGGCATCGTCGTCACCGGCGAGCGCTTCACCGTCGGCCGGAACAGCTGGCCGATCGCCGAACTGACCCAGCTCCGGACCAGTCGCGGCCCGCACGACCGGCTCGCCGTCCGCGCCGTCGTCGTCACCGCGGCCATGATCGGCGGCGTCGGGGTGCTGCTCGGCTTCACCGGCGGGCTGCAGCGGCTCACCGCCGGGGCGTACCTGACGTTGGGGACCGTCGGCCTGCTGCCGCTGGCGCTGGTGCTGCTCGGCGACCGCTGGCGGCCGCCCGCGTACGAGCTGTGGGGCCGACACCGCGGCACCGAGGTGCTGCTGTTCAGCAGCGACGACGAGCGGCAGTTCGGCCAGGTGACCCGGGCGCTGCAACGGGCCCGCGAGGGCGCCCGCCACGGCGGGTGGAGCGATCCGCTCGCCGCCGCCGACCCGTGGCGGCCGAACCGCTGACCGCCACGCCCGAACCGCTGACCGCCGGGCCGGCCGCCGACCCCCCCGGCCCGGTGGTCAGCCGGCGACCGGCTCCGGCGTCCGGGGCCGCTCGGCGGTCAGCCAGCGGCTGACCCGGCGCTCCGCGTAGAACGAGACGAACGGCACCGTGCCGGCGAGCATCACCAGCAGCATTCGCTTCAGCGGCCAGTCGGCCCGGCGGGACAGGTCGAACGTGGCGGCCAGATAGAGCATGTACAGCCAGCCGTGCGCGGTGCCGACCACCGCCACCACGGTCGGGTTGTCGAAGCCGTACTTCAGCGGCATGCCGATCAGGACCAGCACCGCCAGCGCCACGCCCACGATCCAGGCGATCACGCGGTACCGGGTAAGGGCTCCGCCCACCGTCGTCCGTCCTTCCACGCCGGCCTCAGCCGGGATAGTCACCGGGCCGCGCGCCCGGGTTGGCGTTCAACCATGACAGGTAGTGGTTGTACTCGGCGAGCTCGCCGTCCTCGGCCCCGTCGGCGGGCACCGGCACCCGGCTCACCCGCACCGGCCGGCGTACCCCCGGGGTGGCCGCGGCCGGGTCGGAGCCGGCGGTCGCCGGCGGCGCGGTCGGCCGGTCGGCATCGGTGCCCCGCAGCGTGTGCCGCACCTCACGCCACCAGAGGAAGACCACGAAGCCGGCGAAGACCGGCCACTCGATCGCGTACCCGAAGCTGAGCGTGTTGCCCGAGGCGGCCCGGGTGACCTGCCACCAGCCCAGGCCGAGAAAGCCCACCACCAGCACGACCATGGCCACGTGGCGGGCGATCCACGCCGGTGTCCAGAGCCGCTTCATGCCCCCGAGCGTACCGGGGCCACCCGCCCTCTCCGACGCGGTGTCGTAGTCGGTGGGGTTTGGTGGCATCCCGGCTGGGCATCCGTCTAGACGCCAGCCCGAACGAGACGAGGGGGCGACGATGACCGAATCAGTACGCCGGACCGGTGACGCCAGCCCGGAGCAGCGGCTGCCGGAGTGGGACGGCGACC
Source organism: Micromonospora sp. GCM10011541 (assembly GCF_042650725.1). Taxonomy (NCBI): domain Bacteria; kingdom Bacillati; phylum Actinomycetota; class Actinomycetes; order Micromonosporales; family Micromonosporaceae; genus Micromonospora; species Micromonospora sp. GCM10011541. The sequence continues at coordinate 118,504 of NZ_JBHSBP010000025.1, read as the reverse complement.
ACGTCAGGAACGCGGCGACCGCCGACGTCGACGGCGAGTTGCTCGGGGTGGACCCCTCCGAGCTGGGCGATGAGGACCTGATCCGGGAGATGCAGAGCCTGCACCGCACCCGGCTGGACACCCTGCGGCACGCGGCCGACTCCGCCCTCGCCCACCACCTGCGCCGCACGGCGGAGCTGGAGACCGAGTACCTCGCCCGGCACCCGGGCCGCGAGGTCGACCCGAGCCGGCTGCGGGACGTCTGATGGGGGCGCACGTCGAACGCGGCATGTCCGCGCCGCCCGAGGTGGTCTTCAACACGGCCATCGACCCGGACCGTGCCGCCGCCTGGCTGCCCGAGCCGCTGCGGCAGGACGGCGACCGGCGGCCGGAGGTGATCAGCATCGAGCAGATGCGGGCCCGGTGGTGCAGCGACTCCGCGCCCGGCTGGTCGGCCGAGATCCAGGTGGAGGCGGCCGACGCCGGCGGCGCCCGGGTCCGGCTGGACCTGGCCGGCGGGGACACCGACGAGCTGGCCGACGAGACCCTGACCAACCTCGCCCGCGAGGTGGCCGACAACCTGACCGCCGGCTGAGCCGGGCGATGACGAACCGAGGAGACCGGGTGACCACCAGCGGTCTGAGGCAGAAGGTGGGGCGGCTGCGCCAGGCGTACGCGCCGCACGAGCACCGGCCGCTGGGCGGGTACCTGATGGCGATGGGCACCTACGGCGCCGTCACCGCGGCCCTGGCCGGCGTCGTCCGGGCGACCGGGCGGCCGGTGCCGGAGCGACCCGCCCCCGCCGACGTGGTGCTGCTCTCGATCGCCACCCACAAGCTCAGCCGGCTGCTCGCCAAGGACGCGGTCACCAGCCCGGTGCGGGCCCCGTTCACCCGCTACGACCACCCGATCGGCAGCGGCGAGGTGATGGAGCAGGTCCGCGACCAGGGCAGCCCCACCCGGCACGCCATCGGCGAGCTGCTGAGCTGCCCGTTCTGCCTGGCGGTGTGGGTGGCCACCGCGCTCACCGGCGGACTCGTGCTGGCCCCCCGGCTCACCCGGCTGGTGGCCACCGCGCTGACCGCCGTGGCCGCCTCCGACTTCCTCCAGATGGGGTACGCGGTCGCCCAGCAGGCGGCCGAGGGCGGTCACGACGAGAAGTGACGTACGACGAAAGGGGCCGGCGTCGGTGCCGGCCCCTTTCGCTCGTCCCGATCAGGTGGGGGTGGTCCCGTGGTCCTCGCCGGCCCAGCCGCGTGCCGCCTCCGGCTCCCGCTCGTCCTCGTCCGCGCCGGTGATGATCTCGTCATCCACCGCGGTGTCCTGGTGCTCGCCCGAGAAGTCGGGATCCGTGTCCGGATCCGGTCCCTTCGGCGGCTGGCCGAGCGCCTCGATGTGCTCGTGCCCCGCGTCGCGGTCGGTCATCGCACTGTCCTCTCCGTCGTCCGGGTCCTCGGCGCGGTTCCGGCGGCGTCCGGGCCGCAGCACGCTGTCCGCCGCCGTACCGGTCCGTCGCCGGCCGGTCCTCACGCCACGGTGCCGCCGAGCAGGTCGGCTGCCTCGTCGACCGAGTACTCGCCCTGTGGAAGAGCGGCGATCCGGGAGAGCAGCTCCGCCGGGAGTTCCGCGGCGACCGCCCGGCGGTAGATGACCGCCTGAGTGATCCGCTCCTGACCGTGGTAGATGTCGTCGAGCAGTTCGTCGACCTGCCGGGTGTCCGGCTGGTCCGTCACGGGTGCGTCATCGGTCACGCCGATCAGCTACCCGGGCCCGAATCGGTCAAACGTCCCCGGTCGTGGCGCCGGGGGCGGGGTGACGGCGGACACGGCCCGGCCCGGAACACCGGGGCTGGTCGGGTCGTTGTGCAGAGCGTCGGTGTGCCCAGTGTCCCCGGGCCTCACCTAAATTGCCTTCGCGGAATACCGTTCGGCTGGAGCCGCGTCGTGCCACTCGCCGAGAGGCGACCTGCACACCGACACCCAGCGCCGCCCCGGCCCCCCGGCCGGGGCGGCGCTTTCGTACCCCACCCGTTGCGTTGATCATGAAGTTGTTGCCGCGACCCGCCGTGCCGGCCGGCAACACGGGGCCGTCCGGCGGGGGCGGGTGGGGTGGTCAGGCGGGGGTGGGGAGGGTGGCGCGGCGGGTGCGGACGGCGGTGGCCAGGTCCGTCAGGACCTCGGCCGTGGTGCCCCAGCCGAGGCAGGCGTCGGTGACCGACTTGCCGTACTCCAGCTCGCGGGTGGGATCGAGGTCCTGGCGGCCGGGCTGGAGGAAGCTCTCCAGCATGATGCCGACGATGCCGCGCTGGCCGGCGGCGAGCTGGGCGGCGACGTCCGCGGCCACCTTCGGCTGGTTGCGGTGGTCCTTGCCGCTGTTGGCGTGGCTGGCGTCCACCACCACCCGCTCCGGCAGCCCGGCCGCGCGGAGCAGGTCCAGCGCCCCGGCCACCGACTCGGCGTCGTAGTTCGGGCGCCCGCCCCCGCCGCGCAGCACCAGGTGGCCGTCGGCGTTGCCCCGGGTGTGCATGATCGCCGGGGTACCGGAGAAGTCGATGCCGGGGAAGACATGCGGCACGCCGGCCGCCCGGATCGCGTCGACCGCGGTGGAGATGCTGCCGTCGGGCCGGTTCTTCATGCCGATCGGCATGGACAGCCCGGAGGCGAGCTGCCGGTGCACCTGGCTCTCGACCGTCCGGGCGCCGATCGCGCCCCAGGACACGGTGTCGGCGATGTACTGCGGGGTGATCGGGTCGAGGAACTCGCAGCCCACCGGGAGGCCGAGGCGCAGCACGTCCAGCAGGAGCGCGCGGGCGGTCCGCAGGCCGGTGTTGACGTCGCCGGAGCCGTCCAGCCCGGGATCGTTGATCAGGCCCTTCCAACCCACCGTCGAGCGCGGCTTCTCGAAGTAGACCCGCATCACCACCAGCAGGTCGTCGGAGAGCCGGTCGGCCACCTCGCGCAGCCGGCCCGCGTACTCCAGGGCGGCGGCCGGGTCGTGCACCGAGCACGGGCCGACGACCACCAGCAGGCGGTCGTCGGCACGGTCCAGCACCCGGCCGACCGCGCGCCGACCGGCCAGCACGGCCTCGGCGAGCGTCGCGTCCAGCGGCAGGTGGTGGTGGAGCAGGGCCGGGGTGGTCAGCGGCACGACACGGTCGATCCGCTGGTCGATGACCCGATGGGCGTCCGGGGTCGTCACGGTGGGGTTCCTTCCGCCGACCGTGCCCCGGGGCCGGCGCCCGAGGTCGAGCCGGCTGCTCGTACGCAAAAGGGCAGGGAAGCGATCCCTGCCCAGCCGGCTCGAAGAGGAGTGACGTCAGATCATGGTGAAGTCACCGGCTCCTCCAGCCGGCTGCCTAAACCATCGATACGACCGCGTCACGTCCGCCAGCGTACCCGACGGGACGGACGGGCTCACCAGGTCGTCGGGAAAGCCTCGCCTCACGTTCACCTCCTTCGATTCGACCCCCGGTAGTTTCGGCGGCACCGAACGCGAATTCGTGGAGGTTCCTGATGGACCGACGTACCGTCCTGCGCGCCACCGTCGCCGGTGCCGCCGCCTTCTCCGGCAGCCTCTGGGCCGGCGCCGCGCATGCCGCCCCGGCCCAGCCCGGCGTCGGGCCGTACGGGCCGCTGGGCAGCGCCGACGCCAACGGCATCCAGCTCCCCGCCGGGTTCACCAGCCGGACGTACCTGCAGGGCGGGACGGCGGCGGGATCACCTATGAGGTGCGCGGCCCGTTCCGCTGAGCCCCGCGCCGGGTAAGTGGGTCGGCATGAGTCACGAGCAGAACGACCAGGACCGGGTCGAGTCCCGGGCCCACCTGCTGCCCGAGGAGGCGACGGTGGGCAGCGACGACCCGGAGGCCCAGGCCGGCGCCATCCTCACCGAATCGGACATCCGGGAGGACCAGAAGATCGCCCCCGACACCGTTCTGGAGCACCGTACGTCGGATCAGACGGTGACCCCGAGCGAGCCGCCGGACTGAGCCGACGCGCCGCGGGCCAGGCGGGAACCCCGGTAGGTCCGGTCGCGCAACCGCGCGATCGGACCCACCACCCGCAGCCCCGGCGGCACGTTGCCGATCGGATCGAAGGCCAGCGCGGCGTCCTCCCGGGCGCCGCGCTGGTCGACCAGGCAGACCTGCCCGAACGGCCGCCACGGCCCGACCGCCGAGGCCACCGCCAGCACCAGCCGCGGCGCGTCCACCCGGGCCGCCGCCGCGGAGACGTCGGCGAGGCTGCGGCCCAGGTCGGGGGAGTCCGGGTCGGCCAGCGCGGCCAGGAAGAGCCGCCGCCGGCCCGCCCGGAAGGACATGATCGAGCTGTACGTCCCGGTGAAGCGCCGCCGGGGCAGCGGCAGGTTCCGCAGTACCGGCGCCGCCCCGCTGGACGAGACCACCAGGTCCACCGGCGGCTCCGGGTCCCGGTGGAGCCGCACCCCCAGGCCCAGCACGTCCGGCCAGCCCGACGGGGTCGGCACCCCCTTGGACAGGCGGACCGTCGCCGGGTAGCGGCCGGGCAGGTCCAGCAGCGGAACGCCCGTCTGCGGCCCCGACGTACCCCAGATCATCGCCTCGGCGGAGAAGGTCCGGCCGGTCGGATGCAGCAGCCGGGCGTGCCGCCGGCGGGCCAGGGCGGCGGCCGCGCGTTCGGCGGCGGCGGGGGGAAGGCTGGGCATGCTCCGCGAGTACCCCGGCCCGGACCGTCGATGGGCCCCGCTCGTCACCTTTCCGCCCGCGAGATCGGATAGCGTCGTGCCATGCCCGACAGCGGTTACCCCTGGCCCATCGAGACGACCCGACTGGACAACGGCCTGCGCGTGGTGGTGAGCGAGGACCGCACCGCGCCGGCGGTCGCCGTGAACCTCTGGTACGACGTGGGGTCGCGGCACGAGCCGGACGGGCAGACCGGCTTCGCCCACCTCTTCGAGCACCTGATGTTCGAGGGCTCGGTGAACGTGGCGAAGACCGAACACATGAAGCTCGTCCAGGGTGCCGGCGGCTCGCTCAACGCCACCACCAACCCGGACCGGACGAACTATTTCGAGACCGTCCCCGCCGAGCACCTGGAGCTGGCGCTCTGGCTGGAGGCCGACCGGATGGGCGGCCTGGTGCCGGCGCTGACCCAGGAGACGCTGGACAACCAGCGCGAGGTGGTCAAGAACGAGCGGCGCCAGCGCTACGAGAACGTCCCGTACGGCGACGCCTGGTTGCGGCTGCTGCCGCTGCTCTACCCGCCCGGTCACCCGTACCACCACGCCACGATCGGCTCGATGGCCGACCTGAACGCCGCCGAGCTGGCCACCTTCCAGGCCTTCCACACCACGTACTACGCCCCGAACAACGGGGTGCTCACCGTGGTGGGGGACGCCGACACCGCCGAGGTCTTCGCGCTGGCCGACAAGTACTTCGGCGCGATCCCGGCCCGCGAGGACATCCCGGTCGCGCCGGACGGGCGTACGGTGCCGGCGACCGGGCGCCCGGCGGTGGAGACGGTCACCGCCGACGTGCCCGCGCCCCGGGTCTATGTCGCGCACCGCACCCACCCCTACGGCACCCCCGGGTACGACGTGACCACCGTGCTCGCCACCGTCCTCGGCACCGGCCGGGGCAGCCGGCTCTACCAGCGCCTCGCCGACGGCGAGCGGATCGCCCAGCCGGACCTGGTCGGGGCGTACGGCGTCGACCTCGCGCACGGGCCCGCCCCGCTGATCGCCACCGCCACCGCCCGCCCCGGCGTCACCGCCGACCGGTTGGCCGCCGGACTCGCCGACGTGGTCGACGAGCTGGCCACCGTGCCGGTGACCGCGGCCGAGCTGGACCGGGCCAAGGCGCTGCTGAGCACCCAGTGGTGGCGGCACATGTCCACGGTGGACGGGCGCGCCGACGTCCTCGGCCGGTACGCCACCCAGTTCGGCGACCCGGCGAAGATCGGTGAGCGCCTGCCCGCCTGGCTCGCGGTCACCGCCGAGCAGATCGCCGAACAGGCCGCCGAGCTGCTCGGCGCCGCCGACCGGGCCACCCTGACCTACCTGCCCGAGGAGACCTCATGACGCTGATCGCCGCCCGTCCCGGCCCGGGCGCCGCCCGCCCGTACCGGTTCCCGCAGGTGGTCCGCCGTACCGTCGCCGGCGGGCAGGTCGTCGCCGCGCACCTGCCCGGGCAGAACCTCGCCGTGGCGCTGCTGCTGCTCGACGCGGGCGCCGGGCGGGAGCCGGTCGGCAAGGACGGCGTCGGCGGGGTGCTCGCCAAGGCCCTGGAGGAGGGGACCGCGCAGCGGGACGCCACCGCGTACGCCCTGGCGATCGAGGCGCTCGGCACCGAGTTGGTGACCGGGCTGGACTGGGACTCCTTCCAGGTGAGCGTGCAGGTGCCGGTGGAGCGGCTGGGCGCCGCCGTGGAACTGCTCGCCGAGGCCGTCCGGACGCCCCGGCTCGACCCGGCCGACGTGCGGCGGGTCCGCGACGACGAGGCGACCGCGCTGCGGATGGACTGGGCCAACCCGGGCCCGCGGGCGGACGCCGCGCTCCGGGCCGACCTGTTCGGCGCCGGCAACCGGTGGGGGCGGCCGATGTACGGCGACCCGGATACCGTGGCCGGGCTCGACGTGGACGACGTCACGGTCTTCCACTCCGAGTGGTTCATCCGCCCGGGGACGCTGATCGTCGCCGGTGACCTGGAACGGATCGACCTGGACGCGCTCGCCGCGGCGGCGTTCGCCGGCGCCGGCGGCGGTCCGGTGGAGAAGCGTGGCCCGATCGAGGTGACGCTGCACGACCGGCGGCGGATCATCCTGGTGGACCGGCCCGGGTCGGTGCAGTCCACGCTGCGTCTGGGTCACCCGTCCCCGCACCGGGCCCACCCCGACCATGTGCCGATGACGCTGGCCGGCACGGTGCTCGGCGGGGCGTTCACCTCCCGGCTCAACCACCTGATCCGCGAGGTGCGCGGCTACACGTACGGCATCCGGGGCGACTTCGCCTCGTCCCGCCGGTTCGGCCGGTTCGCGGTCAGCTCCGGGGTGCAGACCGCGGTGACCGCCCCGGCGCTGGTCGAGGCGGTCGGCGAGATCACCCGGACCCAGCTGACCGGGGTGACCGAGGACGAGCTGGCGGTGGCCCGGTCCTGGCGGGCCGGTCAGCTCTCGGTGGAGCTGCAGAGCCCGCGCGCGATCGCCGCCGCGCTGACCACGCTGGTGGTGCACGACCTGCCGGACGACTACCACGCCCGGCTGCGCGAGGCGCTGCTCGCCGCCGACGTCGAGCAGGTCTCCGCGGCGGCCGCGACGCACCTGCACCCGCACGCGCTGACCCTGGTCGTCGAGGGGGACTCGGCGGTGATCCGGGACGAACTCGTGGCGGCCGACCTCGGCGAGGTCGTCGACCACGCCGGCTGACCGCGCGGTGTGACGTCGGTCGCGGTGCCGCCGGCCGGGGCGTTCCGGGATCGGCGGCGAATGCTTCGGCGCTGGGGCCCGGTGGCGCGGGATCTTCCGGGCCAACGGGCCGTCCGGCGGCGTCGTTCCGGGCCCCGGGTCGGACCGGTGCCCGTTGCCGGCCGGTGAGCAGGCCGGTCGCCGGCCCGGGCGGTGGGAAAGCCTTCCCCGCCGGGGCGGGGACGTGGGTAGCCTCGCGGGCATGAGGATCGGCATTGTGGGGGCCACCGGCCAGGTCGGTGGCGTGATGCGGCAGGTGCTGGCGGAGCGCGCGTTCCCGGCGGAGCAGGTGCGGTTGTTCGCCTCGGCGCGGTCGGCCGGGCGCACCCTGCCGTGGCGGGACGGCGAGGTCGCCGTCGAGGACGCGGCCACCGCGGACTACCGCGGGCTGGACATCGTGCTCTTCTCCGCGGGCAAGGGCACCGCGAAGGAGCTGGCCCCCCGGGTCGCCGCGACCGGCGCGGTCGTCATCGACAACTCCTCGGCCTTCCGGATGGATCCGGAGGTGCCGCTGGTGGTCGCCGAGGTCAACCCGCACGCCGCCGCGAACCGGCCGAAGGGCATCATCGCCAACCCGAACTGCACCACCATGGCCGCGATGCCGGTGCTGCGCCCGCTGCACGAGGAGGCGGAGCTGGCCGGCCTGGTCGTCTCGACGTACCAGGCGGTCTCCGGCGCCGGGCTGGCCGGCGTCGCCGAGCTGGACGAGCAGGTCCGCAAGGTCGCCGAGCACGCCAGCGGCCTGGCCTTCGACGGTGCCGCCGTGGAGTTCCCGGCGCCGCGGTCCTTCGCCCGCCCGATCGCCTTCAACGTGCTGCCGCTCGCCGGCTCGATCGTCGACGACGGCTCGTTCGAGACCGATGAGGAGCAGAAGCTGCGGAACGAGAGCCGCAAGATCCTGGAGATTCCCGGGCTGAAGGTCTCCGGCACCTGCGTCCGGGTGCCCGTCTTCACCGGCCACTCGCTCCAGATCAACGCGCGCTTCGCCCGCCCGATCACCCCGGCCCGCGCCCGCCAGCTGCTCGACGGCGCGCCCGGCGTGGCGCTGTCCGACGTGCCCACCCCGTTGCAGGCCGCCGGCCAGGACCCGACGTACGTCGGGCGGATCCGGGCCGACGAGACCGTCGAGCACGGTCTGGCTCTGTTCTGCTCGAACGACAACCTGCGCAAGGGTGCCGCGCTCAACGCCGTGCAGCTCGCCGAGCTGGTCGCCGCCGAGCGCCGCTGACCCCCGCCGCCGCTGGCCCCCGCCGCCTGCGGCTCGACCAGCCGGTGTCGGCCGCATCCGGTGGCTGCCTCGGCCGGCTGGTCGGACGCCGCCACCTGATGTTCCCGCGAGCGATATGCCTGAGCGTCATATTTATGACTGTCAGGCATATCGCTCGTCGGGCATATGCCTTCGCCGGACCGGTTTGCCGAGACGGCGCCGCCCGGGACCGGAGTCGCAGGGCGGGAACCGTCGCGGTGGACGCGAATGTGCGCTGAGATGGAGTCGGCAACAAGCGACTCGACGCGGAGGACGCCATGGCGGACGACAAGACCCAGCGGGCCCTGACCGACCTGATCGCCGGCCGGTGGCTGGGCGTGCTGGCCACCATCAAGCGGGACGGCCGGCCGCAACTGTCCAACGTGGTCTACTCCTTCGACCGCGACCGGGGCCTGATCCGCGTCTCGATCACCGACGGCCGGGCCAAGACCGCCAACCTGCGCCGCGACCCCCGGGCGAGCTTCCACGTCAGCAGCGACGACGGGTGGACGTACGCGGTGGCGGAGGCGCGGGCGGAGCTGACCCCGGTGGCCGAGCGGCCGGACGACGCGACCGTGGAGGAATTGATCGGGCTCTACCGGGCGGTGCAGGGCGAGCACCCGGACTGGGACGACTTCCGGGCCGCCATGGTCGCCGAGCGCCGCCTCGTGCTGCGGTTGCACGTGGAGCGGGTCTACGGCATGCCCCCACGCGGCTGACCGCGTGCCGACCGGCGGGCGTTACCGCTCGGCGGGGGCGGGTAGACGACCATGCCGACACCGAGAGGGGAGCACCATGACAACGGTCGGAGAGTTCATGACGACCCGGTTGGTGACGATGGACGGCAGCGACACGCTCACCGCCGCGGCGCAGGAGATGCGCGACAGTGCCATCGGCGACGTGGTGGTGACCGATGGCGGCAACGTGGTCGGCATCGTCACGGACCGTGACATCACGGTCCGCGGCGTCGCCGAGAACATGGACCCGAACACGACCCGGCTCGACCAGATCACCAGCAAGGACGTGGTCACCGTCAGCCAGTACGACGACGCGGTGGCCGCCGCCGACCTCATGCGGACGTACGCCGTCCGCCGGCTCCCGGTGATTGACGACGGCCGCCTGGTCGGGCTGATCTCGATGGGCGACCTCGCCGTCGAGCGGGAGCCCCAGTCGGTGCTCGCGGACATCAGCGCCGACGAACCGAACAACTGACCCGTCCGCCGCGGTGACGCCGGCCCCCGATCCGGGGGCCGGCGTCGTTGGTGCCGAGCGGGGCCGGGTGTCCCCGCCGACCCGGTCAGGGCTTCTCGACCACCACCCGCACCTCGGACGCGCCGCGGGTGGCGCCCACCACCTCGGCTTCGGCCCGCACCTCCCGGTCGACCCGGGCGGGCAGCGCGCTGAACGGGGTGACCATGAGGTCCACTCGCCCCTTGGCCGCCTGCTTGGCCCGCCAGGTGCCGGTGACCTCGCCGTCGACCAGCAGCGCGCCCGGGTTGCCCAGCATCCGCCAGAGCTGCTGCTGGTGAGCCTTCTCCGGCACCAGCACGGCCCGGTCGCGGGCCTGGAGGTAGGGATCGCCGGGCGGCAGCAGCCGCACCAGTTCCGCCGGCTCGGCCGCCCGGAGCGCGTCGAGCCGGTCCGCCGACACCCAGGCCGGGCGACCGTCGACGCGGACTTCCGTCAACGCGTCCGCCGGCCACACCCGGCGCAGCTCGGTGGCGCTCGTGCCGAGGAAGGCGGCCACGTCGCCGATGGTGGCCGGGCCGAGCAGCCGCAGGTAGGCCAGGACCAGCGCGTCCGTGCCGGCGGCCACCTCGGGCGGCCCCGGGCGCTCGGCCAGCGGCGCGAGCCGCGCGGTCCGCCCGGACACCGCCAGGCGTACGCCGCCGGCAAGGCCGGCCTGCTGGAACAGCGCGCCGGAGACGTGCCGGGCGGCGCACGGCCGGCACTCGTAGCTCAGCTCGGCCGGGATCCGCTCGGTGACCGCCCGGCTCACCTCGCCCCGGTCCATCGGCGCGGTCACCACGGCCCGGAACGCGTCGGCGGCGGCCCGGAACGCGACCAGCCCCAGCTTCGCCCCCTCCCGGATCTGCCCGGGAATGCGACGGGTGGCGTCGGTGTCGCTGAGCGGCCAGAGCGCGGCGGCCAGCGCCGGCAGCTCCGCCCGGCGGTGCAGGTGCGGCGCGCCGCGGAACGACCAGACCAGCTCCAACCGGTCGTCGTCCAGCCCGCCGGCGGCGGGAACGCGGGCGGCCAGCGCCAGCCGGGCCGAGCCGTACGGGGTGTCCTGCGCGCCCAGGGCCAGCACGTCGAGGTCGGCGGGGCGCAGCCCGGGACGGTCGATCTGCTGCGCCGCGACCCGGTACGCCAGCACCCGCTCCCGGTCGATTTCCGGTTGGCCCGCCACTCGCCCTCCCTGTCCCCTCCCGTCGCAGGTTACCGCCGTTCGCCGACACCGCCGCGTGCGCGACTCACCCGAACCGGGCGAGATTGACGTCGTACCCGACGGGGACCCCTCCTCGGACGTCGAACGCCGCGGACCGCGGGAGGAGTGGACCGGATGCTGGACGCGACCACGAGGTTCTTCGAGGACCTGGACCGGCGGGGGTTCGAACCCCTGTTGCAGAAGACCTCCGGAACCCTGCGCTTCGACCTGCACGAAGGGGCGCAGACCACCCACTGGCTGCTCCGGATCGAGCGGGGAAACCTGCACGTGAGCCAGGAGGACCGGGAAGCCGACACGGTCGTGGGTACCGCGCCGCGCCTCTTCGGCGAGTTGGTTACCGGCAGTGAGAACGCCATCGCCGCGCTGATCCGGGGCGACATGACCGTCTCGGGTGACCTGCGCCTGGTGCTTCAGGTCGAACGGATCTTTCCTGGTCCGCCGGACGCCCGCGGGCCCCACCACGCATTCCAGAGGAGGGTCCCCTGATGCCGGGCACCAACACCATCCGGATCCTGGACGGCAACACCTTCGTGGTCTCCGAGGACACCGGCGACATCGAGGCCACCCCGAGCGAACCGACCGGCCTGTTCTCCCTCGACACCCGCTTCCTGTCCAAGTGGGTGCTGACCGTCAACGGTGAGCGGCTCAACGCGCTCTCCTACGACGACCTCCAGTACTACGAGGCGCGGTTCTTCCTGGTGCCGGGGATGGCGACGCACTACATTGACGCGAAGCTGTCGATCATCCGGGAGCGGACGGTCGGCGGCAGCTTCCGGGAGACCCTGACCATCCTCAACCACGACGAGAAGGCGGTCGATCTGGAGATCCGGATGGACGCCGGCTCCGACTTCGCCGACCTGTTCCAGGTCAAGGACGAGATCCTGAACAAGAAGGGGGAGACCTACGCCGAGGCCGAGCCGGACCGGCTGCGGCTGGGCTACCGACGCGGGAACTTCCGGCGGGAGACGGTGATGACCTCCTCCATGCCGGCCCGCTACGACCGCAACGGCTTCGCGTACAGCGTCCACCTGGAACCGAACGAGCAGTGGAACGCCGCGATCGACGTGCAGACGTTCGCGGTCGGCCCGGGCGGCCGGGACCTGCGGATGGGGCTGCGGGCGCATGGCACCGAGCGGCTCGCCCTCCAGCACGACCTGGAGCAGTGGATCGCCCGGGCACCCAAGGTGAACAGCGAGCACGGCCGGGTGTCCTCGACGTACCGGCGCAGCCTGATCGACCTCGCCGCGCTGCGCTTCTCGCCGCTCTCGCTGGGCGGGCAGACGCTGCCGGCGGCCGGCCTGCCCTGGTTCATGACCATGTTCGGCCGGGACAGCATCCTGACCTGCCTCCAGGTGCTGCCGTTCGCCCCGGACCTGTCGAAGACGACGCTGCGGATCCTGGGCGCCCTGCAGGGCACCCGCTTCGACGACTTCCGGGACGAGGACCCGGGCCGGATCCTGCACGAGATGCGGTACGGCGAGACGGCCGCCTTCGAGGAGCAGCCGCACTCGCCGTACTACGGCTCGGTGGACGCCACTCCGCTGTTCGTGGTGCTGCTCGACGAGTACGAGAAGTGGACCGGCGACGTGGCGCTGGTCAAGGAGCTGGAGCGGGAGTGCCGGGCCGCGCTGAAGTGGGTCGACGACTACGCCGACCTGGTCGGCAACGGCTACATCTGGTACGAGCGGCGCAACACCGACACCGGCCTGGAGAACCAGTGCTGGAAGGACTCCTGGGACTCGATCTCGTACCGGGACGGGAAGCTGCCGCCGTTCCCGCGGGCCACCTGCGAGGTGCAGGGATACGCGTACGACGCGAAGATGCGGGCCGCCCGGCTGGCCCGGGAGTTCTGGGGCGACCCGGCGTACGCCGACCAGCTGGAACGTGAGGCGGCCGAGCTGAAGCAGCGGTTCAACCGGGACTGGTGGGTGGAGGACGGCGAGTACTTCGCCCTCGGCCTGGACCCGACCGGTCGGCAGATGGACGTGCTCAGCTCGAACATCGGTCACCTGCTCTGGAGCGGCATCGTCGACCACGACCGGGCGGCGAAGATCGCCGGGCACCTGGTCGGCCCGCGGCTCTTCTCCGGGTGGGGGGTGCGGACCCTGGCCGAGGGCGAGGTCCGCTACAACCCGATCGGCTATCACAACGGCACGATCTGGCCGTTCGACAACTCGTTCATCGCCTGGGGGCTGCGCCGGTACGGCTTCGCCGAGGAAGCGGCCACCATCGCCAGCGGCATCCTGGACGCGGCCACCTACTTCGACGGGCGGCTGCCCGAGGCGTTCGGCGGCTACCCGCGGGACCTGACCAAGTTCCCGGTGGAGTACCCGACGGCGTGCAGCCCGCAGGCCTGGTCGACGGGTACGCCGCTGCTGCTGCTCCGCACGATGCTCGGGCTGGAGCCGCACGAGGGGCACCTCGCGGTCGACCCGCGACTGCCGATCGGCATGGGCCGGATCGAGGTGCTGGACATCCCGGGCCGGTGGGGCCGGGTGGACGCCTTCGCCCGGGGCCGGATGGACATGCACGAACTGGCCGCCTCGTAGCCGCCCGGTGACGGCGCCGCCGGCCCCTGGCCGGCCGCGCCACGGCGTTCAGTGCCCCGGCGGCGTCTGGTCGCCGTGCGCCTCCGCCCGGGGGAGCAGGCAGAACTCGTTGCCCTCCGGGTCGGCCAGCACCGTCCACCGCGGCAACTCGCGGACCACCGTGGCCCCGGCCTCCAGCACCGCCGCCCGCTCCTCGGCGTCGCCGACCAGGTCGAGGTGGATGCGGCCGGGGACGGGCAGGTCGTCCGCCGGGCTGATCCAGACGTCGGGCCGGTGCCCCGACGGGTCGCGCAGCAGCACCGCCTCGGTCGGCCCGAGCGAGCGGTCGGCGAGCCGGACCCGATCCACCTCGGCCACCGGCAGCCCGGTGACCGCGCTCCAGAACGGCGCGAGCAGGTACGGGTCGCGGCAGTGGATGACGATGGCGGCGAGGTCGGGCATGCCCTGACGGTAGCCGCGTCACCCGGTCGGCAGGACGCTGTCCAGGAACGTGGCGGTGACCGCCCGGATGTCCGGACGGTCCAGGTCGAGGGCGTGCCCGCCGTGGGTGATCCAGGCGTGCACCGGGTGCCCCGCGGCGAGCAGCCGGCCGGTGAGTCCCACCGTCTGGCCGACCGGCACGGACCGGTCGTCGCGCCCGTGTACGAGCAGCACCGGCACGCCGGAACCGAGGTGGGTGGCGACGGTCGCGTCGACGGTGGCCGGGTCGCCGGCGGCCGGCGGGTGACCGAGCAGGCCGGCCCACGGATCGTCGTGGGCGCGCAGCCGCCGCCATTCCGCGTCGAGCGGGTCGGCCGCCGGCCAGTACGCCAGCCCGGCCGCCACGTCGCCGGGCCGGTCGACCCCGCGCAGGGCCAGGTGCAGGGCGAGGGTGGCCCCCGCCGAGTCGCCACCGACCAGCAGCGGCAGCCCGTCGGCCGAGGCCCGGGTCGACCGGGCGGCCGCCCGTACGTCGTCGAGTTGGGCCGGCCAGTGCGCCTCGGCCACGAAGCGGTAGGTCGCCGCGACCACCCGCAGCCCGAGCGGGGCCAGCGCGGCGCCGTCCTCGTGGTACCGGCCTCGCCAGCCGCCGCCGTGGATCCAGAGCAGCACCGCGCGTTCGGTCATCCCGCCATGGTGTCCGGCTTCGCCGCCGCCCGCAGCGGTCTCTGCCGACGGCAGAAGGGCGGGCCGGTCCGGGTGTCCGTTCGGCACGCTCCGCCCCTACGGTTCCGTAACCTACGCGGGGTAAAGTTGCCGGATGTCGGAACTCGTGTACCCGCCCGTGATCGCCGCCGCCAGGACGATGTTCCGGGTCCTCGACCTGCGCCTGACCGTGCAGGGCAGCCACCACGTGCCGCGCACGGGTGGCGCGGTCCTGGCCAGCAACCACGTCAGCTACCTGGACTTCATCTTCTGCGGCTACGGCGCGCACGAGTCCCGCCGGCTGGTCCGGTTCATGGCCAAGCACGACGTCTTCACGCACAAGGTCTCCGGTCCGCTGATGCGCGGCATGAAGCACATCCCGGTGAACCGGGCGGCCGGCGCCGGGTCGTACAACACGGCGGTGGACGCGCTGCGGCGCGGGGAGGTGGTCGGCGTCTTCCCGGAGGCCACGATCAGCCGGTCGTTCCTGGTCAAGGAGCTCAAGAACGGCGCCGCCCGGATGTCGCAGGAGGCCGGCGTGCCGCTGCTCCCGGTCGCGCTCTGGGGTACCCAGCGGCTCTGGACCAAGGGCCGGCCGCGCACCCTGACCCGGCGGCACACCCCGATCACCATCCTGATCGGCGAGCCGATGGACCCGGCCGGGTACCCGGACGCCGGCACCATGACGGCGGAGCTGAAGAGCCGGCTGAGCGCGCTCGTGGACCGGGCTCAGCGGGAGTACCCGGACGCCCCGGCCGGCGCCGACGACACCTGGTGGCAGCCGGTGCACCTGGGCGGCAGCGCACCGACCCTCGAGGAGGCCGCCGTGCTGGACCGCCGGGGCCGGCGCACCACCACGTCCTGATCTCCTCCAGGCGGTCCAGGTGCGGGTCGCTCGCCGCGTTCATTTGTGTCAGATGCTGATGCCAGACTGTCCGATGTGCAGCTCCGGTACAACTATCGCGTCTACCCACGCCCGCACAGCAGGCAGCGCTGGGGCGGGCGTTCGGGTGCGCGCGGGTGGTGTTCAACGACGGGCTGCGCGCACGCCGGGAAGCCCGCGAGGCGGGCGAGGCGTACCTGTCGGACGGTGAGCTGTCGAAGCGGGTCATCACCCAAGCGAAGCGGACGCCGGAACGGGCGTGGCTGGGCGAGGTGTCGGCGGTGGTGCTCCAGCAGGCCCTCGCGGACCTGAACAACGCGTACCGCAACTTCTTCACCTCGGTCAGCGGCAAGCGCAAGGGCCGCAGGGTGGCGCCGCCGAGGTTCCGCTCCCGCAAGGACAACCGGCAGGCGATCCGCTTCATCGCGAACGCCCGGTTCAAGGTGCTCGACAAGGCCGACTTCGGCTGGCGAAGGTTGGTGACGTGCCGGTGCGCTGGTCCCGGCACCTGCCGGCGGCGCCGACCTCGGTCACGGTCATCCGGGACGCGGCCGGACGGTACTTCGCCTCATTCGTCGTGCAGACCGCGGACGAGCCGCTGCCGCCGGTCGACGGCGAGGTGGGTATCGACCTCGGGCTGACGCACTTCGCGGTCCTGTCCAACGGCACGAAGATCACCGCGCCGAAGTTCCTGCGCCGGGCGGCCCGCAAACTCAAGCGGTTGCAGCAGGACCTGTCCCGCAAGCAGCGGGGCAGCAACAACCGCACCAAGGCCGTCGTCAACGTCGCCCAGGCGCACGCCCGGGTCGCCGACAGCAGGCGGGACTGGCAGCACAAGCTCTCGACACGGATCATCCGCGACAACCAAGCGGTGTACGTCGAGGACCTGTGCGTCACCGGTCTCGCCCGCACCCGGTTGGCGAAGTCGGTGCACGACGCAGGCTGGGCGCAGTTCACGCACATGTTGGAGTACAAGGCCGCACGGTACGGGCGCAGCTTCCGCCGGATCGGCCGGTTCGCGCCCACATCGCAGACCTGCTCTACGTGCGGGCGGCTCGACGGACCCAAACCGCTGTCCGTCCGGTCGTGGACCTGCCCGTGCGGGGCGGTCCACGACCGGGACGTCAACGCGGCGATCAACATCCTCGCGGCGGGACGCGCCGAGAGCCTAAACGCCTGTGGAGCGCAGGTAAGACCGGCACCCGTGCCGGCACCACGCCGAGAAGCAGGAATCCGCCCGCACGCTGCGCACTGTTCCGCGCGCAGCGTGGAGGGAGTCTCCGTCTTTAGCTTTAGGGCAGAGAGAGCGTCAAGAGATGATCTTCGTGATCGATGCCACATTCACTTCCCCACCCCAACGGGATCTCCCGGCGACTGCCACGCCGGAGCAGATCCTCGCCGACCCGCGCACCCTGTCGGCCGGGGAGATCGTGACCCGCACCGAGTACGCGCTCGCCGGGCACGGGCTGGCAGGGCCGGTCGGAGCGGACGACCTGCGGCGGCTGGCCGACCACCACGCGCGCGGCGGCACCGTGGCGAGCATCTGCGCCGGAGCCTTCGCGCTCGGCCGGGCCGGCCTGCTGAACGGGCGGCGGTGCACCACCCACCACGAGGTGCAGGACGAGCTGGCCCGGCGGCACCGGGCGGCCCGGGTGGTCCGCGACGTGCTCTACGTGGTCGACGACCGGGTGGTCACCTCGGCCGGCATCGCCAGCGGCATCGACGTGGCGCTGCACCTGGTGGCCACCCGGCACGGCCCGTCGGCGGCCGCCCGGATCGCCCGCACCCTGGTCGTGTACGCCCGCCGCAACGGCCACGAACCGCAGGCCAGCGCGATGATGCGACACCGTTCGCACCTCTCGGACGCGGTGCACCGGGCGCAGGACCTGATCGACGTCCACTACTCGGAGCCGCTCCCGCTGGCCGGGCTGGCCGCCGCCTGCGGGGTGTCCGAGCGCACCCTGAGCCGGCTGTTCCGGCAGGCCACCGGGCTGACTCCGCTCGGCTACCAGCAACTGCTGCGGGCGGAGCGGGCCGAGCACCTGATCGGGCACGGCGCCACGGTGGAGTCCGCCGCCCGGGCCGTCGGCTTCACCGACGCCCGGATGCTCCGCCGCCTCCGCCTCCGCACCCGCACCCGCGCCACCCGCGAGCCCCTTCCGCTGGCCGGTTGACCCCGGCAGGATCGTCGGGGCTCAGCAGGCGGAGCCGGGGCGGTGGGGGAGGGCCGGCGGGACGGGCGTCGACTGGCGGGGCCAGAGCGGGCCCGGCTGGGCGTGCGGACGGTAGTAGTCCTCGCGGGAGAGGAACTCGACCGGGAGCGAGCCGGGCAGGGTGACCCGGCCCGCCGCCGGGACGGACGTAGCGCCGACCCGGGTGGCCAGCACGTCCCGCTCCGGCGGGGAGAGTTCCACCAGCTCCGGGTGCATCAGCCGGAAGGCGGCCACCGACCGGCGTACCTGCCGGGCCAGCTCGGCGACCAGCGGGCCGGGGCCGCCGAGGGCGAGCGCCGGCTGTCGGATGGTGCGCAGCGCGTCGCAGACGACCAGCAGCTCGGCGCCGCCGTCCGGGTCGTCGGCCCGCAGCTCCAGCCGGGACGGCCACTGCCAGCGGACCTGCCCGCTGGCCAGGCGGGACAGCCGGGCCGAACGCCGGTGGCGGGCGCCGGTCGAGTCGCCCCGCCCGGCGACCAGGGCCAGCTCGGACCCGCCACAGACGTACGCGACCCTACGGTCGGTGACGGTGACCGTCGCGGCGGCGGGGAGCACCCAGCTGCGGGCGGTCTCGGTGGGGCCGAGCAGGTGACCGGCCACCCGGAGCCGGTGCAGCGCGAGCACCCGCTCGCCGGGCTCCGGGACCAGCGTGTGCCGCCGGTCGAGCACGGGACGGGCGGGGTCGTCGTCGCCGTCGAAGCGGTGCGGCCCGACGAAGAAGGGTGCGGCGTCCTCCTGCACTGGCACGACCTCCCGGGCGGTTGGCGGTACGTCGAGCGTCGCCGACGACACGCTCTGTGTCATGACACCCGTTAGGGGGTCGGCCGGTCGGTCGCCGCCTGTGACCGGTAGATGCCGATCTCTTCCGGCCGGACGAGTCCGTCCTCGATCGCCCGGGCGAGCAGGGCCGCCTTGGTGGCGGCCGGTCGACCCGCCCGGGTGTATTTGATCCGCGCCCGGTCCACGTACTGCTTGACGGTGTGCTCGCTGATCCGCATCCGGCGCGCCACCGATGCCTTCGACATCGACTGGAACCACAGCAGCAGCGCCTCGCGCTCCTTGTCCGACAGGGACGGCCGGTCCGGCCGGGGGTCGCCCACCATCGCCCCGGCCAGCGCCGGCGGCACGTACGGGCGGTCGTCGGCCGCGGCGAGCACGGTGGCGAGGCAGTGCTCGCGTCCCTCGTGCTTGGCCAGGAAGGCCACCGCCCCCGCGTCGAGCGCGGCGAGCATGGTGTCCGGGTCGGTGTGCTCGGAGTAGACCACCACCCGCCGGCCGGCGGCGCTCAGCTCGGCCAGCTTGTCGAGAACCATCCGCCCGTGCAGCCGCAGGTCCAGCAGGACCACCTCGGCCTCCGGGGCGGCCCGGAGCACCATGTCCGGATCGTCCCCGGTGGCGAGCACCCGCAGCCGCGGCTCGGCGGCCAGCCAGGCCCGCACCCCGTCGATCACCACCGGGTGGTCGTCCACGATCGCCACCCCGATCGGCGGAGCGCCGGTCACGTCCTCTGCCAGCGCGTCTGCGTCCATCTGATCTCCCCGTCCCGCTCGTGCACCTGCTCCACCGGACCCGCCTCGTCGTGGGCGGCGGGTGGACCGGTGGCGTGCGGCCGGTCGTGGTCCGGGGTGACCAGGCTGACCACCACCTCGTCCGGCCCGGCGACGACGGTCAGCCGGGCCCACCGCCGGGCGTCGGCGAGCGCCGCGGTGAGCGGGTCGGCGAGCCGGCGGCGTACCGCCACCGGCAGCTCCGGCGGCACGCCGATGGCGATGAACTCGATCGGAAGGCCGTTGCGGTCGGCCAGGTCGGCGGCGGCCCGCAGCTCGTGCAGCAGCGGGTCGGGCACGTCGTCCGATTCGGCGATCAGCCGCCGCAGCCGGGCGGCCGCCAGCACGCAGCGCCGCCGCACCTCCGGGTCGGCCGGGTCGGCGTGGCCGGCCGCGAGATCCGCCAGCACCTCCTCGGCGGTGCCGCTGACCAGGGCCAGTCGGCTCCGACGGTCCTCCCGGGCCCGCTCCGCGGCCACCCGTTCCGCCGCCACCGCTCCGGCGGCCGCGGCGATGACGGCCCGGTCCCGGGCGAGGGCGGCGATCGCGGCGGCCCCGACGAAGACCGCCACCGGCAGCGACGAGGTGCCGTAGACGTACATCGCGTAGCGGGTGAGGTCGGCGGGGTCGGTCGCGCCGTGCCCGAGCAGCTCGCCCAGCGCGATCACCGCGTGCGCGCCCAGCAGCGCGAGCAGCCAGCGGACCGGGCGGCGCCAGAGCACCAGCACGAAGAACCAGGCGAGCCCGCTCCACACCCAGTTCGCCGTGGTGAACAGGTACCGCTCGCCGGCCGCGGCGAAGACCGCCGCGTCAACGAGCAGCAGCACCGCCGCCAGCCGCCGGGCGGGCAGCGGGGCGCCCCGCAGCAGCCGAACGCCGGCCAGCCCGCCGACCGCCGCGGTGACCAGCCAACCCACGCCCACCACCGCGGGCGCGGCCAGGTCCGGCCAGGCGACCAGCACCGCCGGCAGCGCGATCGCCACGTGCCAGGCCAGCGCGATGGTCACCGCCGCGGCCCGGGCGCCCCGGTCGGACGCGCTCGCGACCGCGCTCGCCGCGGCCCCCGCGGCCACCCGCTCGCCCGCCGCCCCGGCCGGTCCGCCGGGGAGCCGCGGGCGGCGGGCGACGTCCTCCGGCGCGCCGACCGAGGTGCCCAGGTCAGCCGACACCGGGCCACTCCAGCCGGATCCGGGTGCCCGCCCCGGGGGCGGACACCACCTCGGCCCGCCCGCCGACGGTCGTCATCCGGCCGCGGATCGACTCGCGCACCCCGTACCGGTGGGGCGGGACCGTGGCCGGGTCGAAGCCGGGACCGTCGTCGGCGACCTCGACCACGACGGCGTCGGCGTCGCGGGCCAGGCACAGCGTGACGGTCGCGCCCGGCGCGTGGCGGGCCACATTGGACAGCGCGGCGGCGGCGCTCTCGGCGAGCGCCTCGGCGACCTCCGCCGGGACCGCGCACGGCGCCAGCGTCGCGCTCACCGACAGCTCGGGCAGCCGCGCGAGGACCGCCCGCAGCCGGTCGTCCAGCCCGGTCGGTCCCGCCGCCGGCGCCGACCGGGCGTCGGCCAGGGCGGCGAGGGTACGCAGGTCGGCCGCGCACCGGTCGCGCAGCGCGGCCGACGGGCCGGCGACCGCACCGAGCCCGACCATGGTCAGCGTGGCCAGCACGGTGTCGTGCAGGTCCCGGTTCTGCCGTCGCTCCGCCTCCCGGGCCGTCCGGGCCACCACCGCCGCCCGGGCCAGCCGCTGGTGGTCGGCGAAGGCCCGGTCGGCGTGACCGATCCGCCGCCGCATCACCGCCGTCATCACCGCCGCGCAGCCGGTCTGCACCAGCAGCGTGGCGGGGTGCGCGCGCGCCTCGACGACGTTGCCGGCGTCCGCCGCGCCGGCCACGTACGCGGCGGTGACCAGCAGCCCGGCCGGAATGGACCAGTGGGCCGGGGCGGTGGCCTGGGCGTTGATCACGGTGGTGCTGGCCAGCACCGCGATCCAGCTCCCCTCACCGGGCAGCACGTCCGGCGCCAC
Source organism: Micromonospora sp. GCM10011541 (assembly GCF_042650725.1). NCBI lineage: Bacteria > Bacillati > Actinomycetota > Actinomycetes > Micromonosporales > Micromonosporaceae > Micromonospora > Micromonospora sp. GCM10011541. The sequence continues at coordinate 97,050 of NZ_JBHSBP010000025.1, read as the reverse complement.
CAGCCACGGGATGAGCAGGCAGGTCGCGGTGGTGAGCGCGACGTCGCCGGCCGCCAGCGGCCCGGTCACGCCGGGCCGCAGGGCCCGGACGGCGTACCAGACCGACCAGGCGGTGAGCGTGGCGACCACCGGGACCAGCAGGGCCACCCGCACGGGCGGCGTCCGGACCGCGAGGGCGGCCACCGCGCCGACCAGACCGCAGGTCAGCCGGAGCAGCGCCGGCAGGGTGGTGAAGACGAGGTCGAACGCGCCGCCCGCCGGCCGGTCCCACAAGGACGGCGGCGAGGTCGGGGCGGCAGCGACCGGCATCGGGGGAGGTGTCCTTCCGGCAGCGACCCGGTCGGGTCCGCACGGCGTAAATCGACGCCGGAGAATAACATGTTGTGCGGCAACTGGTCACCTTCGGTACGCGGCGCGTCGCCGGCGCGTTCCGACGTCGCCGGGTCGGTGCGCAATGCCGCCCGCCGCCAAGCTGGTCCGCAGCCCCACCCTGGGCCTCGCCCTCGCCGGGATCGGCGACGCGCTGCGGCTGGCCGCCACCCTCGACCTCCACCCCGTACAGGTCGGGGGTCGGCAGGCCGGCCGCGGTGAACTCGTCCACCACCTGCTCCGGGCGGTGGAAGTAGGCGGTGGTGAAGCCGGTCTCCGGGTCGTTCACCCCGCCGGCGTACGTGGCGAGCAGGCTCGGCCGGGTGCGCTCGTCCACCACACCCTGCCGGCTCAGATCCATCAGCGCGGCGTTGCGGCTGATCACCGCCGCGATCACCGGCCCGCCGGGCCGGGTCAGCCGGGCCGCCTCGCGCAGCGCGGTCACCCGGTCCGCCCGGTCGGTGAGGTGGTAGAGCGGACCCAGCAGCAGGGTCGCGTCGACCGAGTCGTCGGGCAGCGGCAGGTCCCGGGCGTCACCCACGCTGGCGACGATCTCCGGGTGGGCGTCCCGGGCGGCGGCCACGTGCGCCGGCACCAGGTCGACCAGATGCACCCGGTGGCCGGCCGCCGCGAGCCATCCCGCGTACGCGCCGGGGCCCCCGCCGACGTCGAGCACCGAGGCCGGTGGCGCGGGCAGCAGCCGGGACAGCAGGTCCCGGGTACGCGCCGACTCCAGCCGTCCCTGCGGGGCGCGGTGCAGCCGCTCCGCCTCGGCGTAGACCTCGGTGTAGTACCGCCGGATGTCCGGCTCGGCCGGTCGATGATGTGGCATCCGTCGATGGTGGACGGCGGCGGCGCGCCCGTCATCCGGTTTCCGGCCGCCCGCCTCGAGGTGGGCGGCCGGAGGCTCGGTCAGGCCGGGCAGTTGTGGTACGCCGCGACCCGCCACCCGTCGTCGCGTCGGGTCAGCACCCAGGTGGCGCGGCGGAGCCGGTCGGCGGGGAGCGTCTCCTCGCCGGGGAGCAGGAAGCCGCTGCGGCTGACCACCACCGCCGCGTCGTCCCCGACGAGCCGGACGTTCTCCGGCTCGTCCACCGAGGTGGAGCCCCGCAGCGGGCCGGCGAAGGCGCCCGCCAGGTACCGGCGGACCTCCTCCCGGCCCTGGTGGAACACCCCGCCGGGCAGCACCACCGTGGCGTCGTCGGCGTAGCGGTCGGCGACGGCATCGGCGTCGTTGGCCGCCCAGGCGGCGACGAGGGCGTGCAGCACCTCGCGTACCGCCCGGTCGTCGCGAAGGTGCATGGTTCCGGTGTTCGTCATGGTCGTCCTTCCGTGGTGTGGACCTCGCCGGTACCTACTCGGCGTCGGGCGGCAACTCATCGGTCCGCCGGCGATGACTTCCGGCGACCGGGCCGGTAGGTATGTGCAGGGCAGACCGGAAGGGACGGACCGGTGACCGTGATCAGCGAGGACTTCGACCGGCGGACCCGCCCGTACCGGCGGGAGCTGCTGGCGCACTGCTACCGGATGCTCGGCTCGGTGCACGAGGCGGAGGACCTGGTGCAGGAGACGCTGCTGCGGGCCTGGCGGGCCTTCGACCGGTACGACCCGGACCGGGCCTCGCTGCGGACCTGGCTGCACCGGATCGCGACCAACGCCTGCCTCACCGCGCTGCGCGGCCGGGCCCGGCGGCCGCTGCCGTCGGACCTCGTCGCGCCGAACCCCGACCCGGACGGTCACCTGGTGGTGGGGGAGGTGCCCTGGTTGCAGCCCGTCCCCGACGCGCTGCTCGACCCGGCCACCGTGGTCGCCGCCCGGGGCAGCCTGCGGCTCGCGCTGGTCGCCGCCCTGCAACTCCTGCCAGCCCGGCAGCGGGCCATCCTGATCCTGCGCGACGTGCTCGGCCAGTCGGCCGCCGAGGTCGCCGAGACCCTCGCCACCACGCCGGCCGCGGTCAACAGCGGGCTGCAACGGGCCGCGCCCGGCTGGGCGCGGTCGCCGTACGGGAGGAACAGGTCGCCGAACCGGCCGACCCGGACCGGCGAGCGCTGGTGGACCGGTACGTGGCGGCGTTCGAGCGGGCCGACGTGGCGGCGCTGACCCGGCTGCTCACCGCCGACGCCGTGCTGGAGATGCCCCCGGTGCTCAACTGGTATGCCGGCCGGGAGCGCTATGGCCGGTTCATCGCCCGGGTCTTCGCCATGCGCGGCACCGACTGGCGGATGCTGCCCACCGCCGCCAACGGCCAACCCGCGCTGGCCGCGTACGTGCGCGACGGGAACGCGTACGTCCCGCACACCCTGCAGGTCCTCACCGTCGACCGCGGCCGGATCAGCCGGAACGTCGTCTTCCAGGACCGGGCGGTGTTCGCCGCGTTCGGATTGACCCCGTTTCCGGCCACCGTGCCGGTCAGTTGACCGGGAGCGCCTTCGTGCCGCCGCTCTTGATCGACCGGGTGACCTTCTTCCCGCTCGACCAGTAGAAGCAGCGCACCCCCCGGTCACCGCGCGCCCAAGCCTCCTCCGACGGCAACTGATACGACGTCCCCGTCCGGTACCGCAGCATCCGGTCGACCGGGACCTTGGCGTACCGGGCGACGACGGTGCGGCACCCGGCGTGAATGGACTCCTGGTGCCGGCCGGCGTCCGCGTAGCGGCCGTCCGGTACGGTCCACGCGCCGACGTACTCGAACTGGTGGGCCGTGGCGCAGCCGACCTGCTGGAAGTTGCCCCACCGGTCCTCGGTCAGGCAACCGAACGCCAGCGGCGACGGGCGCTTCAGCGCGTCGCGCAGGCTGCCGGTGTGCTGGATCGCATGGTCGTTCGGGTGATCCCGGAACGTGCCGCCGTCCACGGTGTCCAGTTCGAAAAGGTCACAGCGGTACCACCGACTGCCACCCGTCCAGCCGAGGGGCGACGGCGGCACCACCTGCACCGACAGCCGGGCCCCCCGCCAGTCGCCACCGACGAACGCCGTCGCCTTCGCGTCACAGTCGGCGAACGCGGGACGGATCGCGGCGGAGCCGACCGGTGGCGGGGTCGGGCGCTCGGCGAGTGCACCGGTGAAGGTGCCGAGGTGGATGGTCTCCACCAGGTGCGCCCGGCCGCACTCCACCGGCTGGTAGCTGGTCAGGTAGCTGCTCGGCTCGGCGATCAGGTGGCAGTCGCCCACCTTCGGGGTGAACTGCTCGACCTTGCCGACCGGACGCCAGTCGTCGGTCAGGTCGCCGTCCGTGCCGGCCGGCGTGCCGCACCCCGCCAGCACCACCATGACCAGGGCGGCCCACGCCGTCACACCGCGCCACCGCTTCATGCCACTCTCCCAGCCCCCCGTGTGAACGCGGGCAGCATACGTGTCCGCCGGCCGGCCGGGGTTCCGCGCCCGCCGCCGACGAGGTGACGTACGTCGCTGGGCCTGGTCATGACCGCGTCCTCCCAGGGCGTCGGTGCTGCCGTCACCCCGGCTTCCGTCGCCGCCCGTCGTGGGGCGGCCATCCCACCGTGACGGTGTGACATCTGGTGGAGGCCCGGCGCTGAGGGGCACGAGATGAACGCACAAACTCTTCGACCAGCTGACCTGCGGCGTCGCCGACTGATCACTCAGCGGCGTCGGCGTCGGTCCGCGGCAGCGGCCGGCCGCACCCGCCCGGCCGTGGGTCACCGCGTGCGTACGTCCCGGTTCCCGGCACTCCCGCCGGGGACACCGCTGCACCGGGGGCACGCCGGGTGGCACGTCCGTACTTCCATCCCCCAGACGGAGCTGCTCGATGCTTGAGACCGCCCTCGCGAAACTCCTCACCCTGAAGGTCGGCGCCACGGCGCTCGCCGTCGCCGCCACCGGTGGCGTGGCGCTCGCCGCCGCGACCGGCACGCTGCCCGACCCGCTCACCGCGCCGAGCGCGAAGCCGGCGGCCCACGCCACCGGCAAACCCGCCGACAAGGCCGGCCAGGGCAAGGGCTCGCCGGCCGAGGCGAAGGGCTCCCCGTCGCCGAACCTGGCCGGCCTCTGCCGCGCCTACCGGGCCGGCGCCGGTGACAACCCGGGCAAGGCACTGGAGAACCCGGCGTTCCGGGTGCTGATCACCACCGCCGGCGCGAAGGAGCAGGTGGCCGCGTACTGCGACACGCTGCTGGCGACCGAGAAGGGCAAGGCCCGGCCCACGGCCACCCCGAGCCACCCGACCGGCCAGCCGCAGACCCGTCCGACCCCGGCGAAGACGGAACGCCCCGAGGCGCCCGGCGGCCACCAGCGGACCGCCCCGCCCACCAACTGACCTCCGGCACCGGGCGGGCACCCCCCTCCACCGCCCGGTGCCGGCACCGCGGCGTCCGCACGGATGACCCTCCCCCCGGTCATCCGTGCGGCGTCGCGATCCGCGTCCGCACCGGGCGCGGCGCGGCGGCGGCCGGGTCCCACGGCCGCCGCCGCGCCACAAATCGTCCGCCTGCTACCGACGGTCCGCGGCGCCCGCCGCGTCGGCCCGGCCGCGCAGCCACTCCAGGGCCGACTCGGCGTGGGTGAGCACGGAGATGTGCCCGTCCTCCGGGTACCGCCGCAGCTCCGCGCCGGGACAGATCCGCGCCAGCCACTCGCCGTGCGCCGCCGGCACGACCCCGTCCCGGCCGCCGTGCAGCAGCAGCACCGGCGCCGTGATCCGCGCCGGGTCGAATCCCCACGACGACACGTACGCCAGGTCGTCGTCGATCAGCCCGCCCGGGCCGGCCTGGATCGCCGGACCGACGACACTGTCGAACCAGGACCACTCGCCGGCCAGGGCGGCCAGGTCGGGCGGGGTGAACGCCGGGTCGTACTCGACGCCGGAGGCCTCGAACTTCTCCTTCGCCGCGCGCCCGGCCGCGGCGGCACGCAGCGACGCCACACCGGAGGGGACCATGCCGGCGAACCAGTCCAGCCCGTCGGCGCCGTACGGGCCCAGGCCCGCGCTGCTGATCACGGCGAGCACGCGGTCCGGCAGGAGCGCGCCGCAGGCCAGGGCATGCGGACCCCCGCCGGAGTGCCCGAGCACCGCGAACCGGTCGACGCCCAGGGCGTCCGCGACCGCGGCCACGTCGGTGGCGGCCGAGGCGACGTCCCGGTCGGGGAGGGGCGTGGAGCCGCCGTACCCGGGACGGTCGTGGGAGATCCAGCGGATGCCCAGCCGGTCGGCCGCCGCGAACAGGGGCGCGGGCGGCGCGCCGAGGTTCGGGGTGCCGTGGTGCCAGACGACGGCGAGCCGGTCCTCCCCGCCGGTGTCGTAGACGTGCAGCGTGCGGCCGTCGGCCAGCCGAAGATCCAGCTCTGTCACCATGGCCGGAGACTAGTCGCACCGGCCGACGTGACCGCCTCGCCGGCGGGGCGGTCCGGGCCGGAAAACCCTTGACCGTTGTCGGACCAGACGTGGACCTGTCGCTGCGTCGAACGGAGCGCGAGCGAAATGCGGGCGTGCGCCGGGAGCCGCACCCCTAGGGTGAGCCGGTGACACTTGCTCATGACGTGGCCGGGAGCGGCCCGACCGTGGTCCTGCTGCATTCCACGGCCTGCGACCGGCGGATGTGGGACCCGCAGCTGCCGATCCTGGCCGACGCCGGTTTTCGAGTGGTACGCAGCGACATGCGGGGCTACGGCGACTCGCCCGTCCCCGACGGGCCGTACAACAACGCGCAGGACGTCGTAGAGCTGCTGGACCTGCTCGGCGCCGAGGAGTTCGCGCTGGTCGGGTCGTCCGGCGGTGGCCGGGTGGCGCTGGAGATCGCCGCCCGGTGGCCGTACCGGGTCACGGGGCTGGCGTTGCTCTGCACCGCGCTGGCCGGGCACGAGCCCAGCGCCGAACTCCGGGCGTTCGGCGAACGTGAGGACGCACTGCTGGAAGCCGGGGACGTCAGCGAAGCGACCGACCTCAACGTGGACACGCTGCTGGGCCCGCACGCCGACCAGGCGACCCGGGAGAAGGTACGCGAGATGCAGCGGCGCGCCTTCGACGTGCAACTGGCCGCCGTCGAGGAGTTCCCGCAGCTCCGGCCCGAGTTCGACCGCGCCGACATCACCGCCGCCACCCTGCTGATCTCCGGCGACCACGACCTGCCGGACTTCCGCCAGATCGCGCTCCGCCTGTCGAGGGAACTGGCCGACGCCCGGCACCTCGAACTCGACTGGGCGGGTCATCTGCCCAGCCTGGAGCGCCCTGAGGCGGTGAATCCGCTGCTGCTCGACTTCCTGCGGGGAACGCACGCCGGGAGTGGCCGGGACCTGCGGAGCTGACGGGAGTGCGCGCGCGATCAACGTGCCCTCCGACGTCGAGGAACTGATCGACAAGCGGCGGGGCGATGCTCGTTCGGCGTCGATGACCAGCACCAGGTGACTGAACCGCGAACCAATGGATGGCTGGCATGGTTGGCGGCGCTGAGGCGGATCTCCTCGCGGCCGCCGTCTATCCTGCGCGCATGCTGATCACCGACCAGGACGTGGCTATCGCGGCAGCGCAAGCGGGAGCTGCTGTCGTGCGGGCCAGGTACGGGGCCTCGCTGACGCGCTTCGAGAAGTCTGCGGGTGACTTCGCCACTGCTGCCGATATCGAAGCGGAGAATGCGATCCTCGACGTTCTTCGCTCCGCGCGGCCGGAGGATGCCGTGACCGGTGAGGAGAGTGGACGCACGGGCGCCAGCGCCGCGGAGCGGATGTGGTTGGTCGATCCCCTGTGCGGCACGCTGAACTATGCCGTGCGCAACATGCTGGTCGCGGTGAACGTCGCGCTGCGGACGGGTTCGACAGTCACCGTGGCGGCCTCAGCTGACCCGTTCGCCGATGAGGTGTTCTGGACTGACGGCACCCGCGCACACGTGCGCCGCGACGGTGTGGACGAGCAGCTCAGGCCGTCGGCCGAGTCGCGGTTGGTGGATGTCAACCTCGATCCGCCGTTTCCGAACGCTCCCCGCTTCCGGGTTGTGCGGCTGCTCGCCGACACGGGGTTCGTCGAGCGGTTCCGCCCACGCGTGGTGTCCACCACCCTGGCGGTGGCCTGGGTGGCAGCCGGCCGACGAGCCGCATACGTCACCGATGGCGACCTACGGGACAGCGTGCATTTCGCCAGTGGGATCGCCTTGTGCCGGGCCGCGGGATGCGTGGTGACCGGCATCGAGGGGCAACCGCTGCACACCGGCGTGGGCGGGCTCGTCGTGGCGGCCGATCATCAGACGCACGCCGCCTTGCTGGCACTGTTGGGCAACCAACTCACACCTGTTCGTTGATCAGCGATTTCCCTGCCCGCAGGCAAGCAGCGCTGACCGGTAGGAGACGGTGGTGCGCCCGGCAGGATTCGAACCTGCGGCCTTGGGATTAGAAGAAGATCGCAGATGGCTGGCCAGGTGACTGCACGCCTGGTCAGCCCGTCCGTCGTTGTCGGGCATCGTCGGCGTCTGACGGTGGTCTTGGCTGTACAGCCGGGAGCCAGCACTGTCAGACCCGAAAATCCAACGGTGAGTGGGCAGGCGGCAGCACCCGGCGTAGCGCAGCGGAGCCGGGTTTGGGCGGCTGGGTCAGGCGGCTTCGGGTTCGGCGATGATGGCCTTGCCGTCGCGGGTGGTGATCTTTTGACCGGTGACGGCCTGGAGTTGGGTGGCCAGGTTGCGGGCCCGGCGCTGTTTGTCGATGCGCGTGTCGAAGTAGTCGGCGCCGAGGTCGCGGAACCGGACGGCAGGGTCGGACAGCAGGTGGTAGACGATGACCAGGACCGCGTTGCCGGTGGCCACGGTGGCCTTCTGTTTGCCGCGGCGTCTGGCGATGCGTCGGTGTCGTGCGCCGAGGAAGGTGTCGGTGCGGCAGGCGCTGCCGGCGATGTTGCCCAGAGTGGCGGCCAGCCAGGGACTGCCTTTTGCTCGGCCCTTGTTCTTCTTCTTTCCGGCGGACTCGTGGGTCTGCGGGCAGAACTTGGCCCAGGACACCAGGTGCGCGTCGGACGGGAAGCGGGTCATATCCACGCCGACCTCGGCGATCAGTTCTTGAGCGGCGGTGGGGCCGACTGCGGTGATCTCACTCAACTGCGTCATCTGATGAGCGAAAGGGGCGACCGCCTCGGCGATCGTGGTATCTAGCGCGGTGATCTGCGCGCTGAGCCGGTCGATGTTGTCCAGCATCATTGCAAGGATGGTGGCGTGGTGATCGGTGAAGAAGCCCCGCAGCGCCTCCTGCAGCTGCGCAATCTTCACACGCAGCCGGCCCCTGGCCATCTGAGCGAGGACCGCCGGGTCGCGCTGTCCATCGATGAGCGCCTGGAGTATCAGCCGCCAGGACACCCCAAACACGTCGCTCACCACAGACGTGATCTTGATCTGGGCGTCCTCGAGCAGTTTCTCCACCCGCTGCATCTCCCGGGTGCGATCGCGGATGAGCGAACGCCGATAGCGGGTCAGGTTACGCAGCTCCCGGATGGGCTTGGGATGCACCAGCGACGGCCGGCACATGCCCCGCTCGGCGACCTTGGCCAACCACACCGCGTCGGCCTTATCGGTCTTGGCCCGCCCGGGCACGTTCTTCACCTCGCGCGCGTTGACCAGCCAGCACTCGAAGCCCTCCGCCTCGAGCAGATAATAGACGCCCTTCCAGTAGTCGCTGGTCGATTCCATGACAACCCGGGTGACACCCCAACGGCGCAACCAGCCGGCCATCTGCAACAGGGCGGAGGTGGTGGTGGCAAAGCCACGCACCTCCTGCATACGCCGGCCCGGCCTGGACTCGTTCGGCACCCGCACGCACGCCTCCAACACCGCCTTACCCAGGTCGAGTGCGGCCACCCGCTCAACGTGTAAGTCCTGCTCGTCGACCTCTTCCACGACGCTCTCCCGTGAGGAGTTGGGACGGGGGAAGGTCACCCGCGGGAGCCGGCGGGGAGATGAAGAGTCGGACCCTCGTGCGTTCGTAGCAACAATGCGCAGCCCCTCAAAGCGGCTCCCAGCGTCAAACAGCTTGACGGCCTCACCTGCGCCATGAAGTCACCGACGTCGGCGGGCGACCACACCCGATTTTCCCGCATGCGCGGCGCCCCGAAGGGACCCGAAAACAGCTTGGGAATTGCCGATCAACTGCAGTTCGGCAGGCTGGGCCGTTGGTCTGGGTAGCCCTCGGTGGCCTCGTCTACCACTGGTGCACCTCGGCCAATGGCACGCTAATGGCATGCCGCGCGGTTGAGATCATGCCCGGTCTCGCTCTGCCATGTCCTCGGGCGAGAGGCGGCTGATGACCAGGCCAGTCTCGGTACGGACAAGCGTGAGAGCGCCGATCCAGCTCGTGTCGTCTGGATACTCCCAGTTGGTTGGCTCTGCGAGCACTTGCGCCAGTTCATCACGAGGTACGACATCGCCTGGGGTGAGACCCTCTGAGCCGTTCTCCGAGATCCACCGCTCGTACCTGCGTACCTCGATCCACCCACGGTCGACCAGTGAGAGGAGGGTCCGGGCAAGTTCGTCGAGTGGCAGCCTTCGTTCGTCGTCGTCCAGGTCCCCGCGCACGCCCGGCAGGATGTCCATCTCCGCCGCGTTGATGAAGAAGCACTGCTCGACGTGGCTTAGATTGTCCCAGTCCTTTTGGCTCACCGTGTGATCCTGGCAGACGTCGCTCGTTGAGTTGTCGCCGAGAGAAGGCGGCTATACGGATACGACCGGCCGGAGCTGACCTTCTGATCCGTAGATTCCCAAGACCACGTCTAGCCCGTCCGGTGCGGTCCGCCTGGCCCTCGTCCTCGAACGCTCGGCAACTCGATCGGTTCGGTCCCGTCCGGTCCAGTCCGCGCCGGTGGCTCCCACGTGTGGCTCCCAAAGCGTCAGCCTGCGAATTGTCGATCTCCGGCTGCCTACTGGCCTGGCCGCCTCGTTGCGGTGGTCTCTCGCGGCCCCGGCTGGCCCCTGCTGGCCTGGCTCAATGGCACGCTAATGGCACGCCCACTGTTCTCCCGACCGCACCAGCGCCTTGTCGTGGCCAAGCCTGACAACAAGCCTCGTCCTGATCCACAGCCCGAGCTGTGGGTACCGCCGAACCCCTGGCTCAGCGGTTGTCGCCGCTGCCACTCAGCACGCCACGGCCCTGGCGGCTGGCCAGCTTGGCCAGGTTGGCCGTCGCGACGTCGTCCAGCGATAGGTCGAGGTAGTCGGCGAGCACGGCCACGTACCAGAGCACGTCACCGAGTTCCTTGGCGATGTCGGCCCGGTCGATCCGCGACTCGTCGCTGTCCAGGTCGCGGACCCACTTCTTGAACTTCTCGGCGATCTCACCCGATTCGCCGACCAGCCCGAGCACCAGGTGAAGCAGCTCGTTCCTCTTGTCACGTGGAGCGGCGGTACGGAGGGCGCCGCGCTGATACTCGTCCAGGTCCATGGCGGACCAGTATGGTCGAACCCCTCCCACCCGACAACGCCGCGATCATCTGCCCGGCCCGCCGCCGGGTCGACATCCTCCACAACCACACCCCACCAGGACCGGTCATCCGCTCCTGCGGCCACACGGCGGGGCCTCAGAGCCATCTCCGCCGTGAGTCCCACACACCCTGGCCCCTGGTCTGCTCGGCTCTGCCTGGGACTCATGGTGGAGATGGCGACTCGCGCAACCATCTACTACCGCACCGTCCGGACGGGCTTCCCCATCTCTGTCGTAGATCCCTGCCCGGAGGGCAAACAGCTCTTGCAGTCCGCCAGCGTGGCCGGCCGGCCCGGCCGATGCCGGCCGGAGGTCGCCAGCAGGCCGGGGCCGGGCCGGCGCGGCCCGCTTCGCGGGCCGCTCTTGATGTGGGCTGGGGTGAGGGCAAGCGGTCCCGGAAGTGGGTCTACGGAAAGACGGAGCGGGAAGTGCTCGGCAAGCTGGCCGACCTTCGCCGCCGCCAAGAGCAGGGGCAAAACCTCGCCGCCGCCCCTCGGACGGTCGGGGAGTGGCTGGACGAGTGGTTGCGGATGAAGGAACGTGACGGGACACGGCCGTCGACGTTGCAGGGCTACCGGAAGCTCATCGAGAACCACGTCCGCCCGGCGGTCGGCCAGCTGGCGCTCGACAAGCTGACGCCGACCGTCATCCGCCGGCTGCTGGCTGAGAAGACGGACTCGGGTCTCTCGGCAACGACGGTCCGGCACATTCACGGGCTGATCCGGAACTCGCTCGGTGACGCGGAGCGGGAGGAGCTGGTGCACCGCAACGCAGCCAGGTCGGTTCGTCCGCCTGCGATGAGGCAGGTGGAGCGTCGCGCCCTGGGCGTGGACGAGGCCAAGCGGTTGCTCGATGTGCTGCGGGGACACCGTCTGGAAGCCTTGTACGTCTGCGCCCTGACGGTCGGGCTCCGTCGCGGGGAGCTGCTCGGGCTCGCCTGGTCGGACATACGGGCACGTTCTCGACCACCAGGGCAGCGACGTATCGGCCGCGTTCGCCGAGCTGCGGTCAGAAGCCAGGCGACAGGTGGCAGCGGTCACCCCGAGCCCTGCTCGCCCGCCAGCGGCCGGCACAGCGGGTGGGGTCGTAGACCTGGCGTCGTACCGGAGGCGTAAGACAGGCTGAGAAAAGGAAGACCAGAACAGAGACGAACGTCTATAGTCTTCAGGCCTCCGACAACAAGGAGAAGATCATGGGAGCAAGCCGGGACCGCATCCTCAAGTCGATGAAGGTTCAGCCGACCGCCCAGGACAAGGGGCTCGTACTGACCCTGCGCCTGGTGGCCTACGACAACGGCATCTTGGAGCTCGACGGGATTCCGCTGAGCGACCTGCCGCAGGAGGACGGGTGGGTGGCCGGCGTCGGTGTGATGGCGCAGACCGTCCACGAGTTCCAGAAGCAGGTGCGCGCTCGCCGCAAGGCGCTCTGACCCGAAGGGTTGGCATCGAGGCCGTTCCGCCGCTGGTGGAGCGGCCTTCTTGCTGCCCAGAAAGACGGCCAGGAGAAGGCGCCTTATCCATAGCCTTCTATGTGTGCCCACAGGGGGCGCAATCGTCTACAAGAGACGGAGAAGGAAATGGCACTTGGAGATCGGGTCCTCTACACGTTCGATGAGACCCAGGCGCACTACGTCCGCATGCGGAACACCAACGGCGGGCTCGCCTTCCCCATCCCGGAGACCCGGGCCGGCGACACCCACCCGGCCGACGTCGTCCACGACTACGGCGACGGCGTGGTGGACCTGATGGTCCTGCTGCGCGGCCCCGGTCGGCACTTCGTCATGAACGCGGCGCAGGGCACCGCCGCCGGTCAGCCGGGCCGTTGGGCGGTCAAGGCGTGACGCCCGAAGAACTGGAAGCCCTGAAGCTCAGCGATCCCGAGCGGTACGAGGCGCTGACCAAGCGGGATCGGGACCAGCAGCTAGCGGCAGCGGCCGAGCGGCGGAACGACCCGCTGTACGCCAGCGAGTACGACTCGCGCCGCCTCACGCCGTACGAGCGCCAGGCCAGGGCTGAACGCGATGCCTGCCGGGCGATCGGTGAGCCCGAACCGCCGGTTTACGGGTCGAGCGGAGGCTTGCGATAACGGCGGAGGGGACAGCGGCACCCGAAACAGGCTTCCTCCCCTGCTAGCTCCACCCGTAACGTCGTAGCTCTACATCCCGGTCAATGCACAGCCACCTTTGAGGGAGCCCCTATGCCTAAGCACTCGGACTACGAACGGATCGAACTGCCCGAATGGTTCGCGCCGGACGGCGGGAAGGTGTGGCTGCTGCTTTACAAGGACAAGCCCTACATGAAGGTGGGGACCTACAACACGACATTGCGGGTGAGCGAGGTACTGAACCGCGCTGGCGGTGGACACGTCTTCATTCAGGTCACCGGGCAGGCCGTTAGTGAACAGCCTGAGGATGAAGAGTCCGAAGCACAGGGCTGATAGACGTATCGGGGCCGCCTGCCTTGCCGGTGAGGCGGCCCCGAAGCCGATCAGGCTCCGGTGATCAGACCGGAGATGACGTTGATGGCCAGGTCCCGACCACCGGCGGCCAGGTAGTCCCGGACCCTGGCAAGGCGGCTCGCCTTCTCGGGGTCGTTCTCCTGCTGCGCGATGGCACGAGCACCTTGATCAGCTCTTCCAACTTGTCCTCAGCCTTCGGCCACGCCTGGATCGCCCGCTGCGCGTGGCCGGTCGGCTCGAATACGTGGGACACGCCTCCACCGAACATCTTCTCCATCTTGGTGAAGAACGGCGGCTGCTCGGTGTCAAGGCGACGGAGCGAGGCCATTACCGTCTGCTGGTCGAAGCCGGTGCGCTTGATGATCGCACCCACTGCCGCAGCGCCTCGGCCCTCGTTGCAGATCTCAACGGCAGCCTTGAGCACGGGAAAGTCCGTGGTGTCCCAGAGGTTCTCGGTCATGGCCAGGAAGGTAACCGACGGGTAGGACACTGTTCCCCATCGTCACGCCCCGCCCATCTGTCGGTTGACCACCGCGGCGGTCACGTCCACCAGCACATCTCGGCCCGCGTTTCCGAACCATGACGCCGCCGTCTTGAGCCGGCCGCGCTTCTCCTCGTCCGGCTCCTTGTCGGCGGCCTCCGACATCGCCTGCACGAGCCGGTCCGCCAAGCTCTCAGGCGTGGGCCAGGTGCCGACGGTCCGCCGGGCATGTCCGGTCGGCTGAGAGATGAATCCGATGTCGCGACCGCCGTAGGTGGTCAGGTCTTTGTAACTGAAGAACGGCGGGTACTCAGCAGCCAAGGCGAACAGGGCGGACTTCACTTTGGCCTCATCGAAGCCGACACGCTCCGCGATCTCGTCCGGTTCGATGATCCAGGCGCCCTCGTCGGACATCTCAACGATAGCTCGCAGCACAGGGAGGTCGCGTTCCTCCCACGTCGGATTCACCATGACCGACACCGTAGCCAGGCGGTGCGACATGTCAGATGCTGCTCGCGCGCGAACCGCAGGCATCGGGGCCGCCTACCTAGCCGGTGAGCGGCCCTTCCGCTGCCGTAGAACGCGGACGGCGCTCCCCTAAAAGAGGGGTTGATCGAGGTCGTCGTCGCTATCGCGCTCGGCCGGCTCAAGTGCTACCGCCGACGGGATCTCGACGAGGTCGATCTCTCGCGGATGGTAGAGCCAGTACAGCCTTCCTTCCTTCTCCTGTCGGCCCGACAGCCGCATTGCGAGTCCGTCCCTGAAAGCCTGGATCGCTTGGTCGTACAGCTCCTCAGGTAGCCGGACCCGAATCTTCTTAGCTTGGGATCCCTCGATCACGCTGAGGCGAATCACGCCGGCTGAGCCCGGCCTCGGACGGTCCAGCAGGGTCACGGTCCCTAGGACCGTCACATCCACCGAGGGCTCCGTCCTGGCGAACCGTATGCTGGCGCTCTCCAGGGCGGTCACATCCGACGGCTCGAACTGGACGTAGGTAGGAGTGGGTGCATCGTCGCTCCAGTCACGCCACTCCACGCCCACTTCAGCCCCGTCTGAGTGGGCAACAAGCCGGACCAGCGCCTCGGTCAGTTCGTACGAAACTCCGTACTGCACGGCTTCATCGAAGGCGGCACTGGACGACGTTCTGTTGAATTGGTCCGTTGCCTCCCGCGTCGCCTCCAGACTTGATACCAGCGTCCGCGTAACCTCGCGGCCGGTTAGCGCCTCACCGAATCCCGGTAGCGGAACGGCTACTCCGGCAATATCACCCACAGGAGTGAGCGCGGTGACGACGTAGCTGCCGACTTCCGTCTGCCCCATTCGGACGCTGTTCATGTACGCCTTGGCCGAAGTCCTGTGCTTGTTGCCGAAGTATTGGACCTTCTCCCGCTGCGCCTTGGCCGCCGCTTCCAGCATGCGAGTGGACGAGGCGATCAGAGACTGCCCAGATAACCACTGGATGGAGTCGTAGGGCGTCGGAACTTCTTTTCGGAACCGGACCAGATCGCCGATGCCAATATCGAGCCTGGTTAGCATCCGGTGATAGTCCAGACCGGACATTTCGCCGACGGTGGCGACGGCGTCGCTCATTAGGTTTCGAAAGTCCGCATGTGCTGCATCCAGTGGGACGACGACGCTTCGGCCGTCATCAGTGGGAGCGGCAAGTCGTAGGTACAGCCCGTCGCGTCCCCCACGGATCGTCCAGCCGTGACGCTTAAGGTATCCCACTGTTTGACTCGGGCTAATCCACGAACCATCCAGCGACACCATGTCCAATGGAATGGTCATGCTCGACCACCCGCTCCGATGCGTCGCATGATGTCGCACAGAGCGAACTCGTCGAATACTTGGGACGTGGGCACCTTAACAACCGTCTCATCTTTGCCGGTGATTGGATGCCCTTCAAGGTTCCGCCAATAGCAACAATGGCGGAGCATCATGTGGTTTGAGCCTATCTCGATCCACTGGCCGATATCGCGAGGGACCAGCATTACGATCAAGATAGTCGAAGTGATGACTGGCGAGTGCGCCAGGCGGGCTAGTTGACTGTTCGGCAGCGATATCGAGACGAAATCCAGATCATCCCTCGGAGCAATCTGGTACGTACTCTTCAGTTGGACCCGTAGATCCACCTCGAAGTCGTGGACATGCTCTGTCGACTGGTGGCTGATTTTCCAGTCGATCCCACGATCCCTATTGGGCTTCGAAAGGGAGCAGCGGGCTGCCGCAGCCACGGCGTGCAGGTATGCCTCCTGCAGCGTCTCCATGCACTGCCTTTGATCCAAGTCCCCACGAAGTGGAGTTGGGTCGTCGACAGCGACAGACATGGCTCCCCCTACAGTCCGGAGCGATCATTGTGACCCTCCGTCGCATGTAGATCTACCCACCGAAAGGTCGAGACTAAAACCCGACAGCAGCGGTGTCCACACGGGGGACGATGAACCGAAGGTATCGAGGCGGTTTGCCTGGTGGCTGGACCGCCCCGGGCACTGCCCCTTACGTCTCCGTCTTGAGAATGTCGCCGTGCTCGTACCGAAGCTGCGTCAGCAGCAGGCTCCCGAGCCCGAGCACTCCGAGGGCATAGCGCTTGGCGTCGTCCCGGGTCTGAATCCGGTGCCGGTCGACGTTGCTCAGCGCCTGGGCAAAGCCCATCCCGAGGTACCGCCAGCCCTCTCGCTCGCTGGCCTGCCGGCCGAGACGGTAGTCGCTGGCGTCGCCGAACACCTCCAGGTAGAGGTTCTTGCCGACGAGGTTGTTACCCCGCTGGTCCTGCGGGTTGCCCGCCCACGTCCGGATGTGGTTCTCGACGAAGATCGCGGTCTGGCTGGCGACCTTGCCCCACTCCCCGTCCTCAACCTCGGTCTTGACATGCGCCCACAACTCAGGGTCGTACGCGTGCTCGTCCACCGGCTCGTCCCCGGTCGCGAGACGAAGCTCGTAAATGGCCCCTTCCAAGAGGCCAATGGCCGAGCTGACACCGGACTGGTAGGACTCGTCGTAGACAGACTGGGGCATGCCGTCGTAGTAGACCCAGGGTGAGTAGCTGATCTTGTCGAACCTGGAAACGTAATCGCTATCTTTCCCGAAGGCTCGGCTCAGCACTGCCCTCACCCGGGTTTCCCAGGACGAGAACTGGCTATCGCCAAGACGAGGACCCGCCACAGTCACGTGGATCTCGTCTTTTAGCTTCTCGAGTTCGCCAACGGCGGCGGCAGGTCGCATGGACGCGACTCTACGTGCGGCCTGCGACAGGGTCGCCTTTCCTTGCTCGCCCTCGGCGGGCGCGACTACCGTGCGGTCACGGTAAGTAGTCGGCCCCGCACGCGGTGCTAGCGACACCGGGCGGGGCCTTGACCGGGAAGGAGCCCCGGCCCATGAACAACGTACCGACGCATCCTCATTGGTGCGACCGCCAGACCTGCACCGTGACCCCGGACCGACCGGCGGGCGCACACTGCTCGCGGCCGGTGCTGCTGCGGCCGGAGGACCGTGAGGCGATGTACCTACGGATCACCCTGCACCAGTCCACCGGCCTGCCGGTGCTGTGCGTGGAGGGATTCGACCAGGACCCCGCCAAGGATCCGAACCCGCTGGCCCTGCTGGCGCTGAGCACCAGGCAGGCCACCATCACGGCGCACCTGCTGCGGCGCTTGGTGCGGCTGGCCACGCGTGACGCAGTTGTACCCGGGTTGTACCCGCCAGGGTCGAAGATCAACGCTGATCGGCGTTTCCGCAGGTGACGGTGGTGCGCCCGGCAGGATTCGAACCTGCGGCCTTGGGATTAGAAGTCCCCTGCTCTATCCGCTGAGCTACGGGCGCGCGTCGTGGGTGTCGCGCCGAGGGTACCGCCGCCTCCCCGGCGACCGGGGGAACGGGTGGTCGCGGCCACGTCGCCGATCAGCGTCGCACGGCACACCCCTCGGTGGCACCCGGGTTACCCCGGTCGGCAGACGGGCGGCCGCCATGATCCGTACCCTCGGCCTCATGCTGCTCGACCCGGAAACCGAGAACGACATCGCCTCCGAGCTCTGCAAGCTCCTCGGCCGCGCCATCCTGCCGGTCGGCCAGCTCGACCGGCCGGGTGCCGCCGCCCGGGGCTTCGGGACGGCGTTCTTCTTCACCGAGCTGGTCACGGCCGCGGACGGCAGGCAGTTGGTGCGCGAGTACCTGCTGACCGCGGACGCGATCACCCGGGCACCGTACGGGGAGATCGGTGTGCGGCCGAGCGTGACCGAGCCGCCGGGGGCGGCGTCAGACGGGATCCTGCTGGCGGACTTCGCCGCGCAGTGGGTCCGCTGGCCGGAGGTCGGGCTCGCCGCCATGCTCGCCAAGGATCTGCACGAGTACGCCGGGGACCGAGGCTGGCAGTGGCGGACGCAGCCGGTGACCGACGCGGTGGCGGCGCCCGCCGACGCCGTCGCCCGGATCGGCACTGCCCCCGCGTCGGCGTTCGTGCTCGCGCTCGGCGTCGCCACGGACGGGTCACGGCCGTTGGAGGTGGTCATCGAGCGGCTGGTCCGCGACGGTGACGACATCCGCATCACCACGGAGCTGCCCGACGGTTACGTCGGTGCCCCGGTCTTCGGCGTCGAGGAGACCGCCGGCGGCGACCTGGGGGTGCACTGTCTGGGTCTGGTGCTGCCCGGCGACGGCGGCGGCCACCGGATCGCGACCTTCGACCGGATCCGGGCGGCGCTCGCCGCGGTGTCGCCGGGCGCCTGAGGGTCAGCCCTCGGCGGTCGCACCGGCCCGGTCGTCGACCGGCCGCCGGGCCGCCGGCGGCCCGTCCGGCGCCGCCGGGGTCGGGCCGGCGCCGAGGAAGGCCTCCGCCCACCGCCCGGCCTCGGTGAAGACCTTTTTCCGTACGGCGGGGCTGGAGAGCGTCAGGTCGTGCAGCCCGCCGTCGAAGCGGGCCAGCGTGACGTGCCGGCCGAGCCGGGGCGCCCAGCGGACCATGTGCTCCACGTCGAGCACGGCGTCGGCGAGGGTGGCCGACTCGTGCCACTTGGTGCCGCGGAAGCTGCGGGTCGAGCAGGCCAGCAGCACCGGCACCGGGATCTCCAGCCCGGCGCGGAGCTGGCGCTGGGCGGTGCGGATCGCGTTGAGCCACCCGGCCCGGACCGGGAACCCGGCGAGCGGCTTCCAGGCCAGGTCGTAGCTCCACTCGCCGCGGTGGTCGGCGTGCAGGCTCTCGCCGTACACGGTGCCGAGCCCGAACGGGAGGATGCGGTGCGGCGCCCTGCGGCCCAGGCGGGAGACGGCGGCCGCGAGGGGCCGACGGACCAGCCAGGGCGCGTTGATGTCGAAGAAGGGGCTGTTCAGGAAGAGGCCGTCGACCAGGCCGTCCGCGCGGCGGGCGTGCGCCCACAGCGAGATGATCAGGCCGCCGGTGGAGTGGCCCATGGCGAGCAGGGTTTCGTGCCCGTCGTCCTCGCGGATGATCTTCGCGGCGGCGTCCAGCTCGGGGAAGTACTCGCTCAGGTCCTGGCAGAAGTTCGGGGTCTGGTGCGGCAGCAGGCTGCGGCCGTACTTTCGCAGGTCGAGGGCGTAGAAGTCCCAGCCGCGCTCGGCGAAGAAGTCGGCGATGTGGGTCTGGAAGAAGTAGTCGACGAAGCCGTGCACGTAGAGCACCGCCCGCCCGGTCGGGCGGTCGGCCCGGCGGCGGATCAGGGTCGCGACGACCGGCCCCTCGTCGTCGGTGCCCAGGTCGATCGTCTGCCGCTCGTACGGCGGTCCCAGCACGTCCGGTTCCACGATGGCGACGGTACGCCGCGAAGCTACCCGGCGGTAGCCCCCGGGCCGTCCGGCGGCGCCGCGCGGACGGGGCGGGGTGGTCTCAGACGGTCTCCGCCCGGCCCCGGCGCGGGTCGGCGGCGGGAGTCGGTCGGCCCTAGCAGACCCGACCTTGATCAGGCCGTTGTCCACAGCCGGCCGCGTCGTCCACAGCCCCAGCCGGTGGGGGTGACGGTGGCGAGTCCGCTGGCCCAGGCTCGGCGTCGAGTCGACTCGCCACGGCAAGCCCCGAATCTCCCCTGGAGGGACGATGTTCGATACGTACGTCACCATCGTCGGCAACGTGCTGACCGCGCCCGAGTGGCGCCGTACCACCCAGAGCAAGACTCTGGTGGCCAACTTCAAGGTCGCCTCGACGGCTCGTCGGCTCGACCGGGACAGCGGCCGCTGGGTCGACGGCAACAGCCTGCGGGTCCGGGTCAACTGCTGGCGCAAGCTGGCCGAGGGGGTGGCCGCCTCGGTGATGGTCGGCGACCCGGTGGTCGTCGCCGGCCGGCTCTACACCCGCGACTGGACCGACGACGCCGGCAACCACCGCACCCTCTACGAGCTGGAGGCCGTCGCGGTCGGGCACGACCTGTCCCGCGGTCGGGGCCGGTTCCTGCGCAACCGGCCCAGCGTGACCACCAGCACGGTGGAGGACGCCGAGGCGGAGCGGCGGGTGCACGGCGAGGCCGCCGAGCCGGTGCCGTCCGCACAGGCGCCGGCCTCCCTCGACGACCGGCCGTTCGACGATGAGGTCGAGCTGCCTGGGTTCACCGCCGCGCAGGCCGGGCCCGGCCTGCCCGACCTGGACCTGGACGGCCCCGCTGGCGGGGAGTTCGGCGCGGTGACCGACCCGTTCGACGACCGGGCGGACGGCGCCGGGGCCGACGACGAGGACGCCGACGAGCTGGCCGCTGAGCCCGACGACGCCGGGCCGCCCGACGAGCTGGACCCGGTCGTGGACGACACCGCGACCGTCGGCCCGACCGGTCGGGGCCGGCGGGGTCGGGGGCGTACGCCGGTGCCCGCCTGAACCCTGGGGTCGTGCACGGGAGAGCGGGGTGGCGACGCGAGGGTGGTCACCCCGCCGTACGGCTAGGCTGACCGGCCGGAGGTGGTGACGGGTGCGGCAGGCGATCGCGACGGCGAACGCGGCAGGACTGGTGGCGGGCTACGCCCTGGACTCGCTCCTCGGCGATCCCCGTCGCGGGCATCCGGTGGCCGGCTTCGGCCGGGCGGCCGGCGCGCTGGAGCAGCGGCTCTACCGGCCGGACCGGGCGGCCGGGGCGGCCTTCACCGCGCTGGCCGTGGGCGCCCCGGTGCTGCTCGGCGTCGCGGCCACCCTGGCCACCCGGCGGCACCCGGTGGCGCGGGCGGCGCTGGTGGCCGCCGGCACCTGGACGGTCCTGGGCGGCCGCACCCTGCGTCAGGAGTCGCGGGTGATGGGCCGGGCGCTGCGCCGGGGCGACCTGCCCGCCGCCCGCCGCCGGCTCGGCCACCTCTGCGGCCGGGATCCGTCCACACTGGACGAGTCGGAACTGGCCCGGGCCACCGTCGAATCGGTCGCCGAGAACACCTCCGACGCGGTCGTCGCGCCCCTGGTCTGGGGCGCGGTCGCCGGGCTGCCCGGCCTGCTCGGCTACCGCGCGGCGAACACGCTCGACGCCATGGTGGGGCACCGCTCGCCCCGCTACGCCCGGTTCGGCACTCCGGCCGCCCGCCTGGACGACCTGCTCAACCTGGTGCCCGCCCGGCTGACCGGGCTGCTCACCATCGCCGTCGCGCCAACCGTGCACGGCGACCCTGGCCGGGCCTGGCAGGTCTGGCGGCGGGACCGCAACGACCATCCGAGCCCGAACGCCGGCCAGTGCGAGGCGGCCATGGCCGGCGCGCTCGGCGTCCGGCTGGGCGGGCGCAACGTCTACTTCGGCCGGTCCGAGGTGCGCCCGTACCTCGGCGACGGCCCCCGTCCCGAGGCGCGGCACCTCAAACGGGCCGCCCGGATCTCCGGCGCGGTCGGGTTGGCCGCGCTCGGGATCGCGGCGGCCTATCCGCTCGCGGCGGGTCGGCTGGTCGGCGCGGTCGGGCGGTCCGCGCTGCACGCCGTGCGGGGCGGCGTGGGCCGGGCCGGGGCCACGCGGGAGAGCGGACGGTGAGCGGCGGGCTGCTGGTCGCCGGGACCACCTCGGACGCCGGCAAGAGCGTGCTCACGGCCGGCATCTGCCGGTGGCTGCACCGGCAGGGCGTGAAGGTCGCGCCGTTCAAGGCGCAGAACATGTCCAACAACTCGGCGGTGGTGGTCGGTCCGGACGGGCGCGGCGGCGAGATCGGCCGCGCCCAGGCGATGCAGGCCGCCGCCTGCGGCCTCGCCCCGGACCTGCGATTCAACCCGGTGCTGCTCAAGCCCGGCAGCGACCACGCCAGCCAGGTGGTGCTGCTCGGCGAGGCCGTCGACACGGTCACCGCCGGCAACTATCGGGAACTGCGTCCCCGGCTCGCCGGGACCGCCTTCGCCGCGCTCGCCGAACTGCGGGCGGCGTACGACGTGGTGATCTGCGAGGGAGCCGGCAGCCCGGCGGAGGTCAACCTGCGGGCCGGCGACTACGTCAACATGGGGCTCGCCCGGCACGCCGGACTGCCCACCATCGTGGTCGGGGACATCGACCGGGGTGGCGTCTTCGCCTCGATGTTCGGCACGGTGGCCCTGCTCGATCCGGCCGACCAGGCGCTGATCGCCGGCTTCGTGATCAACAAGTTCCGCGGCGACCTCGGGCTGCTCCAGCCGGGGCTGGACATGCTGCACCGGGTCACCGGTCGGCCGACGTACGGGGTGCTCCCCTGGGAGCTGGACCTCTGGCTGGACGCCGAGGACTCGCTCGCCTACGGCCGGGTGCTCGGACGACCGGGCGCTCCGTACGGCACGGACTGGCTGGACGTGGCCGTCATCCGGCTGCCCCGGATCAGCAACGCCACCGACGTCGAGGCGCTCGCCACCGAGCCCGGCGTCCGGGTCCGGCTGACCGTCGAGCCCGCCGAGCTGGCCGCCGCCGACCTGGTCGTGCTCCCCGGCTCCAAGTCCACCGTGGCCGACCTGGCCTGGCTGCGCGAGACCGGGCTGGCCGACGCGGTGCTGGCGCACGCCGCCGCCGGCAAGCCGCTGCTCGGCATCTGCGGCGGCTTCCAGATGCTCGCCCGGGCCATCCACGACCCGGTCGAGAGCCGTCAGGGCAGCGTCCCCGGGCTGGGCCTGCTGCCCATCGAGATCACCTTCGACCCGCGCAAGACCGTCCGCCAGTCCACCGGCACCGCCGCCGGCGACGTCCCGGTCCGCGGCTACGAGATCCACCACGGGTACGTCTCCGCCACCGAGCCGGCCCTGCCCCCGCTGCTCCACCACGCCGACGGCAGCGCCGAGGGGGCGCTCGTCGGCGCGGTGCACGGCACCCACTGGCACGGTGCCTTCGAGTCCGACGGGTTCCGTCGCCGCTTCCTCACCGAGGTGGCCCGGCTCGCCGGGCGCACCGGCTTTCGGGTCGCCCCGGACACCGCGTTCGCCGCCGCCCGGGAACGAACCCTGGACCTGCTCGGCGACCTCGTCGAGGAGCACCTGGACACCGCGGCCCTCTGGCGCCTGATCGAGTCCGGCGCGCCCGCCGGCCTCCCCTTCATCCCGCCCGGCGCCCCACCCGCCTGACCACCGCCCACGCCCGATGCGGAACGGGGTGCGCGTTCACCAGGTCGGGGACATGGGGCTGTCCGACGCCGGCCGATCCCGCCAGGTCCGCGACGTGTCGATCACGGCGCCGGATCGCGCGGCCGCGCCGGTGATCAGTAGCGGACGTCGGCGGGGCGGTCCGACATCGGCAGCCCCGCCTCCCGCCAGGCCTGCACGCCGCCGATCATGTCCGTGGCCCGGCGCAGCCCGACGGCCTGGAGGCTGGCGGCGGTGAGGCTGGAGCTGTAGCCCTCCCGGCACACCACCACGATCTCCCGGTCGTAACCGGTGGCCTCGGGGATCCGCCACGCGCTCGCCGGATCGAGCCGCCACTCCAGCACGGCCCGGTCGATCACGATCGCCCCGGGCAGTTCGCCCTGCTCCCGGCGCTGCGTCTCGGTACGCGTGTCGACCAGCAGTGCGCCCGCGCGGACCGCCTCGACGGTCTCCTGCGGGGTGAGCCGGTTCAGTCCGGCCCGGGCCTGTTCCAGCAGGGCGTCGATGCCCGGACTCATCACGTCATGCAGCACCTCCCGATCATGCCGGTGGCGTCGCCGCTCCACCCGGCGAACGGCCCCGCCGGCCCGCAGGTTCCAGCGGACGGGGGACCACCGGCCACCGCGGGCGACGACCGGGCAGTCGGCGGGCCGGCGGTGACGAAGGCCGGGGGGAGCGGCGGTCGGCGACGCCGGCGGGCGCTAGCGTCGGGCGGGTGACGGTGGCGGTGGTCGAGGCGTACGCCGAACTGGCCCGGCGGGTGCTCGCCCGACCGGCGCGGTTGGGGCGTACCCGGATGGTGGCCGTCGACGGGCCGAGCGGCGCGGGGAAGAGCATCTTCGCGGCGCGGCTCGCGGACGCCCTCGCCGCGCTGTCCGGCGGCGGGCGGCCACCCGTGGTGCGTACCGACGACCTGCTGGACGGCTGGGACGACCAGCTCACCTTCTGGCCGCGCCTGGAGGAGTGGGTGCTCGCGCCGCTGCGGGCCGGGCGGCCGGGGGCGTACCGGCGGTACAGCTGGGTGCGGCGCCGCTTCCTGCCCCGGGAGGTGCCGGTGCCGGTCGGTCCGGTGCTGGTGGTGGAGGGGGTCAGCGTGGCGCGCGCGGCGGTGCGGCCGGAGCTGACCCTGTCGGTCTTCGTCACCGCGCCGGCGTCGCTGCGGCTGTCCCGCGCGCTCACCCGGGACGGGTCGGAGATCCTGCCCGAGTTGCGGCGCTGGCACGCCGGCGAGCGGGCGCACTTCGCGGCCGACGGCACCGAGGCGGCGGTCGACCTGGTGGTCGACGGCGCGCCCGGTCTTCCGCACGACGCCACCCACTACTACGTCCGCCGCCCCTGACCGGCCCGCGCCGGCGGCCGCGGGCGGAGCGGGATCCGCGTCCGGGCAGGAGCGGTCTCCACGCCCCGGGAGGCCACCCTCGGCCGGGGAACCGCTGATCGTGCGGGCGGTCAGGCACCGGGCGGGGCGGGCTCGGGAGAGCCGCGGGGTAAGGCCGTCATACGATGCCGGTCATGACCACACCGATCATGTCCGAGTCCGAGCTGCGGGCCGCCGTCGAGCGTGAACTGCCCGGAGTCCGTGCCGACCTCGAACGTCTCGTCCGCATCCCGGGCATCGCCTTCGAGGGCTTCGACCACTCGCACGTGGAGCGATCGGCCGAGGCGGTGGCCGAGCTGCTGCGCGGCTGCGACCTCGATGTCAAGATCGTGCGCTCCGGCGGCCAGCCGGCCGTGATCGGCAAGAAGCCGGCCCCGCCTGGCGCGCCCACCGTGCTGCTCTACGCCCACCACGACGTCCAGCCGGTCGGCGACCGGGCGCTGTGGGAGTCCGACCCGTTCGAGCCGGTCGAGCGGGACGGCCGCCTCTACGGTCGCGGTGCCGCCGACGACAAGGCCGGCATCATGGCGCACGTGGCCGCGCTGCGCGCGTTCGGCGACCGCCTCCCGGTCGGCGTGGTCCTCTTCATCGAGGGTGAGGAGGAGTACGGCTCCGACTCGCTGGAGCAGCTGCTCGCCGAGCACCGCGACGAAATCGCCTCGGACGTGATCGTGATCGCCGACTCGGGCAACTGGGACATCGGCGTGCCGGCGCTGACCACCTCGCTGCGCGGCATCGTCAACTGCTTCGTCGAGGTCCGCACCCTGGAGCACGCGGTGCACAGCGGGATGTTCGGCGGCGCCGTGCCGGACGCGCTGACCGCGCTGGTCCGGCTGCTGGCCACCCTGCACGACGACGCCGGGGACGTGGCCGTCGAGGGGCTGGTCGGCCGGGAGGGCGCCAGCGTCGACTACCCGGAGGACCGGATCCGCGCCGAGTCCGGCCTGGCCGAGGGTGTGCGGTTCATCGGCACCGGCCGGATCACCGACCGGCTCTGGACCAAGCCGGCCCTCGCGGTGCTCGGCATCGACGCCCCCGCCACCGGCGAGGCGCCGAACGCGCTGGTCCCGTCCGCGAAGGCCAAGCTGAGCGTGCGGCTGGCGCCGGGCGACGACCCGAAGAAGGCGTACGCGGCGCTCCGCGCCCACCTGGAGGAGCATGCCCCGTGGGGGGCGCGGGTGACGGTGACCTTCGAGCACGACGGCGACCCCTGCGTCATCGACGCCACCGGGCCGATGTTCGACGCCGCCCGTTCGGCCTTCCGGGGCGCCTGGGACGGCACGGACCCGGTGGACATCGGCGTCGGCGGGTCGATCCCGTTCATCGCCACCTTCCAGGAGATGTTCCCGCAGGCGGCGATCCTGGTGACCGGGGTGGAGGACCCGCACGCCCGGGCGCACGGGCCGAACGAGAGCTTGCACCTGGGCGAGTTCGCCCGGGTCTGCCTGGCCGAGGCGTTGCTGCTGGCGAAGGTCGCCGAGGCGGGCACGAGCCGGAGCTAGTGCTCTGACCACAAACGTTGGCCGGGTTGGTCGGGTTGGGGAATTCGTCGTAGGGGTGGTGTTGGCTTCGGTTCGTGCCTCGTCGTCGGGATCCGGCCCTGCCGCGGGTCGTTCATCGCACCGCGCGTGTCGCTTTGCGGGTGACGGCCGGGCAGCGGCGGCGGTGTTTCGGGCTGCTGCGCTCGGCCGGTGATGTGTGGGCGTGTGTGTTGGAGGTCAACGCGTGGCGGCGCCAGCGCCGGGGCGCGCCGCTGGTGGGCTATCAGCAGTTGTGTCGGGAGCTGTCCGGGTCGGGGCCGGGCACGTTCGCCGAACTGGACTCCGTCGGTGCGCGGTCGGTGTTGCGCCGGTTCTCGGATGCGTGGTTCGCGGCGGCGAAACGCCGCAGCGCTGGTGACCTGTCGGCCCGGTTTCCGCGTCGGCGGCGGGGGTTGGTGCCGGTGCGTTGGTATCACGGCACGTTCACCCTCGACGGACTTCGGGTGCGGATCCCGACCGCCAGAGGCACTGCGCCGTTGTGGGTGCGCCTGGCGCGGGAGGTGCCGTATCCGGCGGAGCAGGTCCGGTCGGTCACGCTGCTGTGTGAGGGCGGTCGGCTGTTCCTCGACGTGACCGCCGAGGTGCCGGTGGCGGTCTACCCGCCTGGTGAACAACCGGACCCCGGCCGGGTGGCCGGGGTGGATCTGGGGATCATCCACCCGTACGCGGTGGCCGGCCCGAGCGGGGAGGGGTTGTTGGTGTCGGGGCGGGCGATCCGCGCCGAGCACCGCATGCACCTGGCCGACACCAAGGCCCGCCGCCGTGCCGTGGCCCGGCGGGCGCCGAAACCGGGTGAGAAGGGATCCCGGCGGTGGCGGCAGTACCGGCGTCGGGCCCGCCTGGTGGAGGGCCGGCACCGGCGCCGAGTGCGTCAGGCCCAGCACGAGGCCGCCCGTGGCGTCGTGTCCTGGGCGGTGGGTCAGCGGGTGGGTGTGCTGCACGTCGGTGACCCGCGCGGGGTGCTCGACATGGCGGCGGGGCGGCGGCACCACCTGCGGTTGCGGCAGTGGCAGATCGGCCGGCTCCTGCAGGTCCTCACCGACAAGGCCACCCTCGCCGGGATCACCGTACGGCTGGTCGACGAGCGCGGCACGTCGTCCACCTGCCCCGCCCGCCGAAGGCGGGTACCGAAACCCCGCGGCCGGACCCTGTCCTGCCCGCACTGCGCGTTCTCCGGGCACCGCGACCTCGTCGCGGCGGCCAGCATCGCCACCCGTATCCCGGGCGGCGGATCCACCACCCCGGCAGCGGTTGTGCTGCCGGAGGTGGTCACGCACCGTCGAGCCGGCCGGCACCTGCCCGGTGCCGGCCGGTCCCGGCGTGACCCCCGCCGCCCACCACGGGTGGCGCGAGGATCAGTTGGCCTGCGGAGGCCCGCCCCACCAACCGGTGGGGAGTCGCTCGCCCAACAGGCGAGGATCCACAACACCCACCGCAAGGTCGATGTCGAGCCCGGCGTCGGCCGCCGAACCCGGTGAACGTTGGTGGACACCGCACTAGGCGTCGGAACCGTAACTTCGGGGCCGATGTCGGAGTTTGGGGTGTGTCGGACGCAGGGGTGTTATAGCCTTTCGAACATGCGTACGAACGACGAGATGGCGCGGCTCCAGGCCGCCGTGAGTGCTCTGGGGGACGTCGACGTCTCCGCGTGGCCCGAGGACACGCTCAAGGATCAGCTCGGTGAGCTCTCGGCCGCGCTGGTCGCACTCGACACGCTGCTCACCCGGGTCGCCGAGGAAGTGCGCGGGCGTGGCCTGCGAATCGAGGAGCCCGTCTCGGCCTGACCGGGGCCGGGCTCCTCGTCGCGCCCGGCCGGTCACGACGGGGGTGGCTTGCTCATGAGCCGGGCCAGGTGGCGCGCGGGATCCGTCGCCCGGCCGGGATCCGCCGCGGCGTCGGGGCTGGCTGGCAGGATGGGATCCGTGCGGTTCCTCGACCTGGCGGCCACCTCCGCCGCGGTGGGCGCCACCAGTGGCCGGCGGGCCAAGGTGGAGCTGCTGGCCGCCGCGCTCCGGGCGCTCGACCCGCCCGAGGTGCCGGCCGGTTCCGGCTATCTCGCCGGCGAGCTGCGCCAACGGCAGACCGGGGTGGGCTGGGCCAGCCTGCGTGACCTGCCGCCGCCGGCCGCCGAGCCCACGCTGACCGTGGCCGGGGTCGACGCGGCGATCGACGAGATCGCGGCGCTCCGGGGCGCCGGTTCGCAGGCTCGTCGCCGGGAGCTGGTGGGCCGGCTCTTCGCCGCGGCCACCGCCGACGAGCAGCGGATGCTGGTCGGCCTGTTCAGCGGTGAGCTGCGGCAGGGCGCCCAGGCCGGGCTGCTCGCCGACGCGATCGCCCGGGCCGCCGAGGTGCCCCTGCCGGCCGTGCGCCGGGCGTTGCTGCTCGCCGGCGACCTGCGGGCCGTCGCGGTGGCCGCGCTCTCCGGCGGCGCGACCGCGCTGGCCGGCTTCGGGCTCCAGGTCGGCCGCCCGCTCGCCCCGATGCTGGCGCAGAGCGCCCCCTCGGTGGACGAGGCGCTCACCGCGACCGGCGTCCCGGCGGTGGTCGACGTCAAGCTGGACGGTATCCGGATCCAGGTGCACCGGTCCGGCCAGGACATCGCCGTCTTCACCCGCAGCCTGGACGAGATCACCGCCCGGTTGCCCGAGGTGGTCGCCGCGGTGCGCGCGCTGCCCGCCCGGGAGCTGGTCCTCGACGGCGAGGCGATCGGGCTGGACGCCACCGGCCGTCCGCTGCCCTTCCAGGAGACCTCCAGCCGGGCCGCCCGCCGCACCACGCCGAGCACCACCGGTGGCAGTGCGGTCGCCCCGGCCGTGCTGGCCGCCGCCGAGACCACCGGCGAGGCCGTGCTGACGCCGTACTTCTTCGACCTGCTGCACCTCGACGGCGCGGATCTGATCGACCTGCCGGGCCGGGAGCGGTGGGCCGCGCTGGCCGGCGCGGTGGACCCGAGCCTGCTGGTCGGCCGGATGGAGGTGGACGGGCCGGAGCAGGCCGGGGAGGCGTTCGCCGCGGCGCTCGACGCCGGTCAGGAGGGGGTGGTGGTCAAGGACCCGGCGGCCCCCTACGACGCGGGTCGGCGCGGGTCGGCGTGGGTGAAGGTCAAGCCCCGGCACACCCTCGACCTGGTGGTGCTGGCGGTGGAGTGGGGGAGCGGGCGGCGGCAGGGCTGGCTGTCCAACCTGCACCTGGGCGCCCGGGATCCGCGCACCGGCGAGTTCGTGATGCTCGGCAAGACGTTCAAGGGGCTCACCGACGAACTGCTGCGCTGGCAGACCGAGCGGTTCCTCGGCCTGGCGGTGGAGAAGGGCGACTGGGTGGTCCGGGTGCGGCCCGAGCAGGTCGTCGAGATCGCGTTCGACGGGGTGCAGACCAGCAGTCGTTATCCCGGCGGGATGGCGCTGCGGTTCGCCCGCGTGGTGCGTTACCGGGACGACAAGACCGCGGCGGAGGCCGACACCATCGACGCGGTCCGGGCCATCCACGCCGGCCGGATGACCGGCTGACCGGGAGCCCGCCCGGTCAGACCGGGGCGCTCGGCGCCGGTTCGGCCGCCCGGTCGACCGGCGGGCGGGGCTTGTCCAGCCCGGCCCTGCGGCGCGCCTCCCGGCGGGCCACCCAGCCGTAGCCGACGAGGCTCATGCCGGCGAAGAGCCACCACTGCACCACGTAGCCGAAGTTCTGCCAGTTGTTGGTGTGCCCGATCGGCACCGCCTGGAAGGCCGGATCGGCGGCCGGGGTCTGCTGGTCGAGCAGCAGGTAGCCGCCGTAGATCGGGTAGGGCAGCTGCCGGGCGAGCCGGCTGACGCCGATCCGCCGGGTCTCCAGCTTGCCGTCGCGCCGGTCCACCGTGCCCGCGCCGCTCTCGCCGGCCAGCACCCGGCCGCTGACGGTGACCTCGCCGGGGGGCGCGGCCGGCACCTGCGGCTGGGTGGTGGCGCCGGCGCCGGGGGCCGGCGGGATCCAGCCGCGGTCCACCAGCACGGCCGTGCCGTCGGCGAGCACCAGCGGGGTGAGCACCTCGAAGCCGACCGTGCTGTCGAGCGTCCGGCCGCGGACCAGGACCACGTTCGCGGGGTCGTACCGGCCGGTGGCGGTGGCCCGGGTCCAGGTGACCCGGTCGGCGGGGGCGGGACCGGTGGTGCCGGGTCCCCCGGTCGGGGCGGGCATCGCGTCGCGCAGCGGCGCGGGGGACATGGTCGCGCCGGCGTCGATCCGCTCGTTGATCGCCGTACGTCCCTGGTAGCGGTCCAGCTGCCAGTTGCCGAGGAACACCATCACCGCGGCGGCGACCAGGGTCAGCGCGAGACAGCCCAGCCAGCGCGGGGTCAGCAGGAACCGGTACACGCATCGAGGCTACCCGTATGAGCGGGGCCACTGAGCTGCGCGGCCCCGAACCGGCCGGTCGGCGGCAGCCAGCCGTCGGCTCGGCCGGGTATGGTCACGCGGGCGGACCGCGCGACCGGTCCGCCGCCGCGCACCACCCCCACCACGTACGTCCCGTCGCCTGCGAGGAGTCGATGATGACCGTCGTGCCGCGCGTCCTGTTGAGCGCGCCCTCCTCGGGGCACGGCACCGGCGCCCTCACCCTCGGGCTGCTCGCCGCCCTGGCCGAGCGGGGGCTCGACGTGGCCGGTTTCAAGATCGGGCCGGACCAGATCGACGCGGCGTACCTGGGGCTGGCCGCTGGCCGCCCGGGGCGCAACCTGGACCCGCGGCTGGTCGGCCCGGAGCGGATCGCCCCGCTCTTCGCGCACGGGTCCGCGGGGGCCGGGCTCGCCGTCGTGCAGGGCACCATGGGGCTATACGACTCGGTCGCCGGGCGGCCGGAGGCCGAGTCCACCGCGGCGGTCGCCGCCGCGCTGCGCAGCCCGGTCGTGCTGATGGTGGACGTGGCCGCGATGGGGCAGTCGGTGGCCGCCCTGGTGCACGGCTTCCGGGCGTACGACGAGCAGCTCTGGCTCGGCGGCGTGGTCCTCAACCGGGTGGCCTCGCCCCGGCACGAGGCGATGCTCCGCGAGGCCCTCGACGACATCGGCGTGCCGGTCTACGGCGCGCTGCGCCGGCACGAGCTGCCGCCGGTGCTGCCCGCCCGCCGGCACGGCCTGGTCCCCGCGATCGCGCGGGACGCCGAGGCGGTCCGCGCGGTGCGCCGGCTGGGCGAGGCGGTGGCCGCCACGGTCGACCTGGACCGGCTGCTGGTGCTGGCCCGTTCGGCGCCGGCGCTGACCGTCGACCCCTGGTCGCCGGAGCCGGCGGCGGGGGCGCCGGGTGGGGCGCGTCCGGTGGTCGCGCTGGCCGGTGGCCCGGGCGGCAGCTACAGCCACCCGGAGACGGCGGAGCTGCTCCGCGCCGCCGGGGCCGAGGTGGTCACCTTCGACCCGCTGCGCGACGAGGCCCTGCCCGCGGGCACCCGCGCGCTGGTCGTCGGCGGCGGGCTTCCCGAGTCGTACGCGGACGAGCTGTCGGCCAACCGCCGGCTCTGCATCGCCGTGGCCGAGCTGGCCCGCACCGGCCGCCCGGTGATCGCCGAGGGCGCCGGCCTGCTGTGGCTGGCCCGGGAGCTGGACGGGCTGCCGATGTGCGGGGTGCTCGACGCGATCGGCGCGAGCCGGGACGGCCTGGTGATCGGCTACCGGGAGGCGACCGCCCGGACGGACAGCGTGGTGGCCGCCGCGGGCACGGTGGTGGTGGGGCACAAGCAGCACAGCGCGGTGCTCACCCCGCGGGCCGGCGAGCGCCCGGCGTGGAGCTGGGACGGCGGCGCGCCGGAGGGCTTCGTCTGGCGGGGCGTGCACGCCTCGCAGCTCGTCCCGCACTGGGCCGCGTACCCGGAGATCGCCGCGCGCCTGGTGGCCGCTGCGGCGGTGGAGCCCGCGACCGCGGAGGCCCCGGCGTGATCGGACAGGTGGCCGTACGCCGCTTCCCGGCCCTGACGGTCTCCACCCCGCGCACCGAGGTCCGGCAGCTCACCGCGGCCGACGCCGAGGCGGTCGACGAGATCTTCGCGGACCGGCAGACCCAGCGCTGGCTGCCGCTGGCGGACGCCGTCGGGCAGATCGAGGGGCGGGCCTGGTGCACGGAGCTGGCCCGGCAGCGCCGGGACAGCGGCGACGGCGACCACTACGGGGTGCTCCGCCGGGAGGACCAGCGGGTCGTCGGTTGCCTGTGGACCCGCCGCACCGACTGGGGTGCCCGGTTGACCGAGGTGTCCTACGCGGTCGCGCCGCACGCCCGCGGCTACGGGCTGGCCGCCGAGGCGGTGGACGCGCTGGCCATCGCGTTGATTCTGGAGCACGGCTTCCAGCGGGTCGAGCTGCGGGTGGCGCCGGGGAACATCGCGTCCCGGCGGGTCGCCGAGAAGGCCGGATTCAGCTACGAGGGCCTGCTGCGCAACGCCGGCTTCGTCCGCGGCGCCCGCGTCGACCTGGAACTCTGGTCCTTCGTAGCCGCCGACCTCCGCTGGCCCCCCACCCCCGCCGGCCCCCCACGCCGCAGAGTCGATCAAGAGGTTTGCGTCGGGGATCCCGGGGATCCGGACGCAAACCTCTTGATCAACTAACCCGGGCGCACCCCCGGGCGGTCCGGTGGTGGGTGGTCGGCGGCGCGGTCAGCCGACGATCTGGTCGGACGGCGGGGTGAACTGGCGGGTGGGCTGGCCCTTGAGCGCGTCGCGCAGGGTCTCGGCCACCGCGCCGATCGGGACCTGGGACATGCCGTCACCCACCGCGTTGAACGGGTTGTCCGGGTCGGCGATGAAGCTCGCCGCCGCCAGCTCCGGGGTGTACCCGACGAACCAGGCGGACCGGGTGCTGTCCGTGGTACCCGTCTTGCCGGCCACCGGGCGGCCCACCGTGCCCCGGACGCTGTCGGCGGTCGACCAGCCGCCGCAGCTGCCCTTCGCCGGGGTGTCGCCGGTCGGGCAGCGGGCCGCGTCGGTGGCGGCCCGGGCCGCGTCCGCGCTGACCACCTGCCGGCAGCGCGGCTTGGCGACCTCCCGCTGCACCCCGCCGATGGTGGTGTACATGGCCGGCGTCCCGTCCCGGTTCAGGATCGAGTTCACCGGGATCGCCTCGCAGTACCGGCCGTCGGCGGCGATCGCGGCGTACGCGTTCGCCATCTCCAGCGGGGTGGCGTCGGAGACGCCCAGGGTGAACGCGCCCCACTTGGACGCGCGGTCCGGCGCGGCGTGCTCTCGGTCGACGTCGGTCCGCCAGCGCAGCCCGAGCTGCTCGGCGAGGCGGACGCCCTTCTCCGCGCCGATCTGCTCCTCCATCCACACCCAGTACGTGTTCACCGACTTGCCGAAGGCGGACCACATGGTCTGCTGCCCGGTCATCGCGCCGCTGGCGTTCGTCGGCTGCCAGTCGTTGTAGACACGCGACCTGTACCGGTACGGGGCGTTGAACTCGGTGGACAGCGTCTTGCCCGAGTTGAGCGCGGCCAGCATCGGGAACATCTTGAACGTCGACCCGGCCTGGTAGCCCGGGAGGCTGCCGCCGCCGAGCAGCGGGGCGACCGTGTTCGGGTAGTTCGCCTTGGTCTTCGGGCCGGCCTCCGGGTTGGAGCTGGGCCCGTTCTCGCTCAGGTCCAGGGAGTAGTTCCGATTCACCGCCATCGCCTTGATCCGGCCGGTGCCCGGCTCGGCGACCACGATGCCGTTGGCGAACGGGCTGCCGGTGCCGTCCTTGGCCCCGACGTTCTTCTCGGCCGCGTCCTGGACCTTCGGGTCGATGGCCAGCACGATCCGATATCCGCCGCGGCGCAGCTTGTCCATCCGTTCCAGCCGGTTCTCGCCGAACGCCGGCTGGGTGCTCCACCAGTTCTTCAGGTAGTCGCAGTAGAAGCCCCAGCTGGTGCGCTTTTCGTCGATCGAGGCGCAGTCGTTCGGCGGGTTGGTGAGCTTCAGCTGGATCGGCTGGGACTTCGCCGCCGCCGCCGCGTCCGGGGAGAGGTAGCCGAGCTGGGCCATCCGGTCCAGCACATAGTTGCGCCGCCCGGTGGCGTCCTTCTGGTCCGAGGTGATCGGGTCGTACTCGGAGGGGGACTTGACCAGGCCGGCCAGGGTGGCCGCCTCGACCGGGGTGAGGGTGGCCGGGGTCTTGGAGAAGAAGATCTGCGCGGCCGCGTAGATTCCGTACGCCCGGTGGCCGAAGTAGGCCGAGTTGAGGTAGCGCTCCAGGATCTGCTCCTTGCTCAGCTCCTTCTCGACGTCCAGCGCCATCCGCATCTCCTTGACCTTGCGCAGGCTGGTCTGCTGGGTGGCCTCCTGGACCTCCTTCGGCGTGCTGGCGCTGTCCCGCAGTGCCATCCGGACGTACTGCATGGTGAGCGTGGAGGCGCCCTGGGAGACGCCGCCGGAGCGGGCGTTGGACACGAAGGCGCGGGCCACGCCCTTCGGGTCGACGCCGTGGTGCTGGTAGAAGCGGTTGTCCTCGGCGGCGACGATCGCCTGCAGGATGTTCGGCGACATGTCCGAGAGCTTCGTGTACTGGCGGTATTCCTCGTAGAACATCGTCAGCACGGTCTTGCCGTCCGGCGCGTACAGGTACGACGTCTCGGCGGGCAGCGCGGTCTTCAGGATGCTCGTCTTCTGCTCCACTGCGTGCGCGGTGGCCTTGGCGCCGATGCCGGTGACGGCGGCCAACGGGTACGCCGCGGCGGCGACCACGATGCCGGCGATCAGCCCGGCGCGGAGGAGGGGAATGGCACGACCAGCGGAGGCAAGGGGTCGGTTGCTCACATGGTCAAGCTATGACATTTCCGATTCGGAAATGAGAAGAATTCATAAACGGGCGAGCGGGTGGAGGGGTGGTGACGCGGCCCACGCCGGGATCCGCTGTCCCGCACGGCAGCTTCCCGGCAGGATCGCGGACATGCGTGGTCAGCTGATCGGAACGCCGCCGGACACCGGGACCGAGCCCGACCTCGGGCACCACGGGGACGCCGAGGCGACCCCGGGCCTGGTCGACCTCGCGGTCAACGTCCGCCGGGCCCCGATGCCCGACTGGCTCGCCGACCCGGTGATCGCCGCCCTCGGCGACCTCGCCGCCTACCCCGACCCGGCGCCCGCCCGCGCGGCCGTCGCCGCCCGGCACGGGCGTCCCCCGGAAGAGGTACTCCTCACCGCCGGCGCCGCCGAGGCCTTCGTGCTGATCGCCCGGGCGCTGCGCGACGTCCGGCGGCCGGTGGTGGTGCACCCGCAGTTCACCGAGCCGGAAGCCGCGCTGCGGGCCGCCGGCCACGCCGTCGAACGGGTCCTGCTCGACCCGGCGGACGGCTTCCGGCTCGACCCGGCCCGGGTGCCCGCCGACGCCGACCTGGTCATGGTCGGCAATCCGACCAATCCCACCTCCGTGCTGCACCCCGCGGAGGCGCTGGCCGCCCTGGCCCGCCCGGGCCGGGTGCTGGTGGTCGACGAGGCCTTCGCCGACACCACGCTCGCCCCCGGCGTCGACGGCGAGCCGGAGTCCCTCGCGGCCCGCCGCGACCTGCCCGGCCTGCTCGTGGTGCGCAGCCTGACCAAGACCTGGGGGCTGGCCGGCCTGCGGATCGGCTACCTGCTCGGGGAGGCCGGGATGCTCGCTCGCCTGGCCGCCGCCCAGCCGCTCTGGGCGGTCTCCACCCCGGCGCTCGCCGCCGCCACCGCCTGCGCGTCGCCGACCGCGGTCGCGGCCGAGCGCGCCATCGCCGCGCGGCTCGCCGCCGACCGCGACCACCTGGTGGCCCGCCTGTCCGGCCTGCCCGGCGTACGCGTCGCGGGCCACCCGGCCAGCGCCTTCGTGCTGATCCACCGGCCCGGTGCCGACCGTTTCCGCGAACGCCTGCGCGAGCGCGGTTGGGCGGTCCGCCGGGGCGACAGCTTCCCGGGGCTCGGCCCGGACTGGCTGCGGATCGCGGTGCGCGACCCGGCCACCAGCGACGCGTTCACCGAGGTACTGGCGGAGATCCTGGAGGCATGATGTTGGAGTCCACGGTCGCGGCGATCGGGCCGCTCGACGAGGCGGCGATGGTGGCCGCCCGCGACCTCCAGGGCCGGCTGACCAAGCCCGCCGGCTCGCTCGGCGCCCTGGAACCCCTGTCGGTACGCCTCGCCGGGCTGGCCGGGAGCTGCCCGCCGCCGCTGCCGGAGCCGGCCGCGGTGGCGATCTTCGCGGGCGACCACGGGGTGCACGCCCAGGGGGTCACCCCCTGGCCGCAGGAGGTCACCGCCCAGATGATCGGCAACTTCCTGGCCGGCGGGGCGGTGGTGAACGCGTTCGCCCGGCAGGCCGGCGCCTCGGTGACCGTGGTGGACGTCGGCGTCGCCACCCCGCTGCCGGTGGACCCGGTCGAGGGCACCGGCCCGGCCGGGCCCCGGCTGGTGGCCGCGAACGTCCGGCCGGGCACCCGGGACATGACGGTCGGCGCCGCCCTCACCCGGGACGAGGCGCGGGCGGCGGTGGAGACCGGCATCCGGGTCGCCGGCGAGCTGGTCGACGCCGGGGCGGGCATCCTGCTGACCGGGGACATGGGCATCGGCAACACCACGCCGGCCGCCGCGCTGATCGCCGCCTTCGCCGGGGTCGACCCGGCGGCGGCGACCGGTCGCGGGACCGGGGTGGACGACGAGACGTACCGGCGGAAGGTCGACGTGGTGCGCGCCGCACTCGACCGGCACGCGCCCGACCCGACCGACCCGCTGGGCGTGCTGGCCGCGGTGGGTGGGCTGGAGCACGCGGCGCTGGCCGGGCTGATCCTGGGCGCCGCCGCCCGCCGGGTCCCGGTGCTGCTGGACGGCGTGATCGCGGTCAGCGCCGCGCTCGCCGCCGCCGCGTTCGCGCCGGACGCGGTCGGGGCGATGGTCGCCGGGCACCGCTCCGCCGAGCCGGGGGCCACCGCCGCGCTGCGGTACCTGGGCCTCGACCCGCTGATCGACCTCGGGCTGCGCCTCGGCGAGGGGACCGGCGCGCTGCTCGCGCTGCCGGTCGTCACCGGCGCGGTCCGGGTGCTGCACGAGGTGGCCACCTTCGACTCGGCCGGGGTGGCCGAGAAGTGACGGGAAACCCGTACCCCCTCGGCCTGCGGCTCGCCGGGCGGCGCGTGGTCGTGGTGGGCGGGGGAGCGGTGGCCACCCGGCGGGTGCCCGCCCTGCTCGACGCCGGCGCGGACGTCCTGGTGGTCTCGCCGGAGCTGACCCCGGCGCTGCGCGCCCACCTGGACGCGGGCCGGCTGCGCTGGGAGCCGCGCCGGTTCGTCCCGGCCGACCTGGACGGCGCGTGGCTGGTCCAGGCCGCCGTCGACGACCGGGCGGCCGCCGCCGCGGTCAGCGCCGCCGCCGCCGAACGCCGGATCTTCTGCGTACGCGCCGACGACCGCGCCGCCGCCACCGCGTGGACCCCGGCGGTGACCCGGCACGGCCCGGTCACCGTCGCCGTGCTCGGCGGCGGCGACCCGCATCGCGCGATGACCGTCCGCGACGCGGTCCGTGACCTGCTCAACGCCCGCACCGGCCGGGCGGCGGCCGGCGGCACCACGGCGGGGCCGGCGGGGAGCCCGGAGGGCGTGTCGGCCGCGGCCGGCCCGGAGGCGGCCCCGGGTCCGGCCGGGCGGGGTCCGGCGGCGGCCGGGTCGACGCGGGGCGGGGGTGCCCCGGGCCGGGTGGCACTGGTGGGCGCCGGGCCGGGGGATCCGGAGCTGATCACCGTGAAGGGGTGGCGGCTGCTCACCGAGGCGGACGTGGTGGTCGCCGACCGTCTCGTGCCTGGGCTGCTCCTCGACGAGCTGCGCCCCGACGTCGAGCTGGTGGACGCCTCCAAGATCCCCTACGGCCCGTCCCGGGCCCAGGAGGAGATCAACCGGATCCTGGTCTGCCGGGCCCTGGCCGGAAAGGCCGTGGTCCGGCTGAAGGGTGGCGACCCGTACGTCTTCGGCCGCGGCGGCGAGGAGCTGCTGGCCTGCGCCGAGGCGGGCGTGCCGGTGACGGTGGTGCCGGGGGTGACCAGCGCGATCGCCGTGCCGGCGGTGGCCGGCGTCCCGGTCACCCACCGGGCGGTGGCGCACGAGTTCACCGTGGTCTCCGGGCACGTCGCGCCGGATTCGCCGGCCTCGCTGGTCCGCTGGGAGTCCCTCGCCGGGCTGCGCGGCACCCTGGTGATCCTGATGGGCCTCAAGAACCTGGCCGCCATCAGCGCGACGCTTGTCGCGCACGGCCGCCCGGCGGAGACCCCGGCCGCGGTGGTGCAGGAGGGGACCACCGGCGGTCAGCGGCTGCTGCGGTCGACACTCGGCGCGGTGGCACAGGACGTCGTCGCCGCCGGACTGCGGCCGCCGGCCGTGGTCGTCGTCGGCGACGTGGTCGACGCCCTGACGTCCGGCTGATCCGCTACCCGCCGGCCGGTGCCCGCCGCCCGGCCCCGGACCGGTTGGCTCGCGCCCTTTGCTCTGCTGCAGCCCACGCAACACGCGGGTGCCCTCAGTGTTGCCTCCGCTGCAGCAGAGCAAAGGCGGCGCTGCGGCCACTGTGGCCCGTCGGGGCGCGACGGACAGCACGACGGCGGCGGACCGGGGTCCGCCGCCGTCGTCACCGTCCGGTCACTGCTTGAGCATGTTGTCCAGCAGCAAAGCGCAGCGGATCAGGCCCAGGTGGCTGTACGCCTGCGGGTGGTTGCCCAGGCCGCGCTCGGCGAGCGGGTCGTACTGCTCGGGCAGCAGTCCGGTCGGGCCCGCGGTGTCCACCATCTGGATGAACAGCTCCTCGGCGTCGGTGCGCCGACCGGTGCGCAGGTACGCCTCGATCAGCCACGCCGTGCAGATGTGGAAGCCGCCCTCCCGGCCGGGCAGGCCGTCGTCCCAGTGGTACCGGTAGACGACCGGCCCGCTGCGCAGGTCCGCCTCGATCTTCAGCACGGTCGACAGGAAGCGCGGGTCGTCGCCGGGGAGCAGCCCGGACAGGCCGATCCAGAGCGACGAGGCATCCATCTCGTCGTGCCCGTACGCGACGCTGTACGCCTCGGCCTCGTCGTGCCAGCCGTACTCCACCACGTTCGAGCCGATCCGGTCGCGCAGCTCCACCCACTCCGGCCGGTCCTCGTGGCCGTGCTGCCGCACCACGTGCAGCGCCCGGTCGACGGTCATCCAGCACATCACCTTGGAGAAGATGTGGTGCCGTGGCGGGAGGCGGGCCTCCCAGATGCCGTGGTCGGGCTCGTGCCAGCGGCGGCGGACCGCCTCGACCATGTTCTCCAGCACCCGCCACTCGTCGTCGCGGACCGAGCCCCGGGCGTCGGCCACCGCGGCGATCAGGTCGGCGACCGGGCCGAAGACGTCGAGCTGGAGCTGGTGGTTGGCGAGGTTGCCGACCCGGACCGGCCGGGAGCCGGCGTACCCGGGCAGGGTGTCGATGACCGCCTCGGCACCCAGCTCGTACCCGTCGACGGTGTAGAGCGGGTGCAGCCGCTCGGGGTGCCCGCCGGTGCGCTCGATCACACCGTCGATCCAGCGCAGCAGCCCCTCGGCCTCCTCGGTCGAGCCGAGGTCGACCAGCGCCCGGGCGGTCAACGCCGCGTCCCGCAGCCAGCAGTAGCGGTAGTCCCAGTTGCGGACCCCGCCCAGTTCCTCGGGCAGCGACGTGGTCGCCGCGGCCAGGATCGAGCCGGTCGCCTCGTGGCAGAGCCCGCGGAGGGTGAGCGCGCTGCGGGCGACCAGGTCCCGAGCGGTGCCGGGCAGCCGCAGCCCGGCCACCCAGTCCTTCCAGGGCTGCTCCGCGGCGGCCTGCCGCTCATGGATCGGCACCCGGTGGTGCTCCAGGCTGTGCGTGCCGAAGCGCAGCTCCAGCACCACCTGGCCCCCGGTGGCGGAGAGGTCCACCATCGCCTTCGCGCTCTCGTTCACGCCGTCGCTGGTGACCTCCCACTCCACGCCCGGGGCGTAGAGCGCGACGGGCTCGTTCGAGCCGAGCACGAGCAGACCGTCGTCGATCGGCTGCAACTGCACCGCCACCTGCCCGAACTCGGGCCGGGGTGCGAAGTCGATCCGGGCCCGGCCGGTGCCGGTGAGCACCCGGACCAGCGTCGAGTCGCCGGTGACGATCGCCGGGCCGTCCGGGGTGGTCTCCGTCGCCGGCAGGTCCAGCCAGTCGGTCACGGTCAGCCCGGACCAGCGGGTCTCCACCGTCATGGTGCCGCTGCGGTAGCGCTGCCCGAGCGGGATGCCGCCGCGCTGCGGGGCGATGCTGAAGTGCCCGGCCGGGCTGCCGCCGACCAGGTCGGCGAAGATCGCCGCCGAGTCCGGCTTGGGGTGGCAGAGCCAGCTCACCTTGGCGTCGGGGGTGAGCAGCGCGACCGTTCGGCCGTTGGCCAGCATCGAGTGCCGCTCGATCGGGACCGCCCGCTCACCGAAGAGCCAGTGCCGCCGGGTCTCCAGCAGCAGGCCCAGCGCCCGGGCCGCCTCGATGGGCTCCGCGACCCGGTAGTCGGCGCGGGTGTCACCCGGGCCGATCTTGATGCCGACGTCCGGCCCGTGCAGGTTGCCGAAGGCGTTCTCGTCGGTGACGTCGTCGCCGATGAACAGCACCGCGCTCGCCGAGAGTTGGGTGCGGAGCTGGTCGACCGCGGTGCCCTTGTGGGTGGCCACCACCGACAGCTCGATGACCTCCTTGCCCTGGGTCACCGTCACCTCGTCCCAGGTGGCGGGGCCGCTGCGGACCGCCTCGATGGCGGCGGCGGCGATCTGCGGGTCGACCCCGCGGGTGTGCACCGCGACGCTGGCGGGCTTGCGCTCCAGCCGCACGCCGGGGTGGTCCGCGGCGACCTGGCGCAGCGCGTCGCGCAGCCGGGTGCGTACGGCGATCAGCTCGGGGGAGAGCCGCTCGACGAAGCCGATGTCGAACTCGGAGCCGTGGCTGCCGATCAGGTGCACCTCGCTGGGCAGCCGGGAGAGCGCGGCGAGGTCGCGCAGCGCGCGGCCGGAGACCACCGCGACGGTGGTCTGCGGCAGCGAGGCCAGCGCGCGGACCGCGGCCACCGACTCCGGCAGCGGTACGGCCTTGGTCGGGTCCTCGACGATCGGCGCCAGGGTGCCGTCGTAGTCGCAGGCGATCAGGAGCTGGGGGACCCGGGCGATCCGGCCGATGGCGGCGCGCAGCTCGGGATCCATCACACCGCCGTGCGGGGTGGCGGGTGCGGGGGCGTTCACGCGGCCTCCGTATCGGGCACGCCGAGTTCGGTCAGGAAGGATTTGGCCCAGTGCCCCACGTCGTGGGTGCGCAGGTGGCGTTGCATCACCCGGATCCGGCGTCGGGCCTCGGGTTTCTCGACGTGCACGGCGCGCAGCAGCGCGTCCTTGACCGCGTCGGGGTCGTGCGGGTTGCAGAGGAAGGCCTGGCGCAGCTCGGTGGCGGCGCCGGCGAATTCACTGAGCACGAGCGCGCCGCCCTGGTCGGCGCGCGATGCGACGTACTCCTTGGCCACCAGATTCATTCCGTCTCGCAGCGGGGTCACCATCATCACGTCTGCCGCGACGTACATCGCGGCCAGTTCGGAGCGACTGTACGACTGATGCAAATAGTGCACCGCCGGCACCCCGACCCGTCCGAATTCGCCATTAATCCGACCAACTTCGCGTTCCACCTTGACGCGAAGTGCCTGGTAGTGCTCCACCCGCTCCCGGCTCGGGGTGGCGACCTGCACCATAACCGCGTCCGGGACTGTCAATTTTCCGTCAGCCAGGAGTTCACGGAAGGCCTTCAGCCGGAGCTCGATGCCCTTGGTGTAGTCGAGCCGGTCGACCCCCAGGATGATCGTCTTCGGGTTGCCCAGCTCCTCGCGGATCTGCTTGGCCCGGGCCTGGATCGCCGGATCCTCGGCCAGCCGCTCCATCTCCCGGGTGTCGATGGAGATCGGGAAGGCGCCGGCCTTCACCTGC
Source organism: Micromonospora sp. GCM10011541 (assembly GCF_042650725.1). Taxonomy (NCBI): domain Bacteria; kingdom Bacillati; phylum Actinomycetota; class Actinomycetes; order Micromonosporales; family Micromonosporaceae; genus Micromonospora; species Micromonospora sp. GCM10011541. The sequence continues at coordinate 55,030 of NZ_JBHSBP010000025.1, read as the reverse complement.
CGGCCGTCGACCTGGATCATCTGCCCTTCGTAGCGCAGGCCGAGCAGGTGCCGGGCCAGCCGGACGAAGTTCTGCGCGGCCAGCCGCTGCTGGAAGCCGACCAGGTCGGCGCCGAGCAGGCCGCGCAGGATCTCGGTCCGGAACGGCATCTGCATGAACAGCTCGATCGGCGGGAACGGGATGTGCAGGAAGAAGCCGATCTTCAGGTCCGGCCGCAGCTCGCGGAGCATCGCCGGGACCAGTTGCAGCTGGTAGTCCTGCACCCAGACCGTCGCGCCCTCGGCCGCCACGTCCGCCGCGGCCTCCGCGAACCGGGCGTTGACCAGTCGGTACGCCTCGCGCCACCGGCGCTTGTAGGCGGGGGTCTCCACCGCGTCGTGGTAGAGCGGCCAGATCGTCGCGTTGGACTGGCCCTCGTAGTAGCGCTCCAACTCCTCGGCGCTCAGCGGCACCGGGTGCAGCCGGATCCCCTCCAGGTCGAACGGCTCGGGCGCGGCGCCGGTGCCGCCGGCCCAGCCGACCCACGTGCCCTGGTGTTCGGCGAGCACGGGGTGCAGCGCGGTGACCAGCCCACCCGGACTTCGTCGCCACTGCCGTCCCTCGGGTGTGCTCACCTCGTCGACCGGCAGTCGGTTCGCCACTACGACAAAGGAGCTACGGACGGTCACGATCGGCCACCTCCGGGTGCTGACGGGTCCACCGCGATGAGCGTACTGAGCGTAGCTGCGGCCTCTGATGCCCCGTGCCGGAGTTCCCTACCCGTCCCACGCGGGCTCAACCCGGTCCGTGATCTTGTCGACATCGGCTGGACCGGACGGGGCACGGCGTACTCCCCTGGCGGGGTGATGTGGGCGAAGCGGGCCGTACCTGTCAGGATTGACGTCGGCGTGCGCGCGGCCGGCCCCCGGCCGGCGGCGGCGGGCGGAGGTCGCAGCCCGCGCCCGCGCCGCCCATCAGCCGACAGCAACCGACGGAGGTAGCCCGCACCGTGGCCCAGTTCATCTACGTCCTGGAAAAGGCGCGCAAGGCGCACGGCGACAAGGTCGTGCTCGACAACGTGACGCTGAACTTCCTGCCGGGGGCCAAGATCGGTGTGGTCGGTCCGAACGGCGCCGGTAAGTCCAGCCTTCTCAAGATCATGGCAGGCTCGGACCAGCCGAGCAACGGCGAGGCCCGGCTCATGCCCGGCTACACCGTCGGCATGCTCGCCCAGGAGCCGCCGCTCAACGACACCAAGACCGTCCTCGGCAACATCGAGGAGGCGGTCGCGGAGACCAAGGCCAAGCTGGAGCGGTTCAACTCCATCGCCGAGCAGATGGCCACCGACTACTCCGACGAGCTGATGGAGGAGATGGGCAAGCTCCAGGAGGAGCTGGACCACGCCGACGCCTGGGACATCGACTCCAAGCTCGAGCTGGCCATGGACGCCCTGCGCTGCCCGCCGCCGGACGCCGACGTCACCCAGCTCTCCGGTGGTGAGCGCCGCCGGGTCGCGCTCTGCAAGCTGCTGCTGGAGGCGCCCGACCTGCTGCTGCTCGACGAGCCCACCAACCACCTGGACGCGGAGAGCGTCTCCTGGCTGGAGCAGCACCTGGCCAAGTACGCCGGCACCGTCATGGCGATCACCCACGACCGGTACTTCCTCGACAACGTGGCCAACTGGATCCTCGAGCTGGACCGCGGCCGCACCTACCCGTACGAGGGCAACTACTCCACCTACCTGGAGAAGAAGGCGGCCCGGCTGTCGGTCGAGGGCCGCCGCGACGCCAAGATGAAGAAGCGGCTCACCGAGGAGCTGGAGTGGGTCCGCTCCAACGCCAAGGCCCGCCAGACCAAGTCCAAGGCCCGGCTCGACCGGTACGAGGAGATGGCCACCGAGGCGGAGAAGACCCGCAAGCTGGACTTCGAGGAGATCCAGATCCCGCCGGGTCCGCGGCTGGGCAGCACGGTCATCGAGGCGCGCGACCTGACCAAGGCCTTCGGCGACCGGGTGCTGATCGACGACCTCAGCTTCTCGCTGCCGCGCAACGGCATCGTCGGCGTGATCGGCCCGAACGGCGTCGGCAAGACGACCCTGTTCAAGACCATCGTCGGGCTGGAGCAGCCCACCGACGGCACGGTCCGGGTCGGCGACACCGTCTCGCTGTCGTACGTCGACCAGAGCCGGGCCGGCCTGGCCGGTGACAAGACGGTCTGGGAGACGGTCTCCGACGGGCTGGACCACCTCATGGTGGGCAAGGTCGAGATGCCGTCGCGGGCGTACATCGCCGCGTTCGGGTTCAAGGGGCCGGACCAGCAGAAGCCGACCAAGGTGCTCTCCGGCGGCGAGCGCAACCGGCTCAACCTGGCGCTGACCCTGAAGATCGGCGGCAACGTCATCCTGCTCGACGAGCCGACCAACGACCTGGACGTGGAGACCCTCTCCAGCCTGGAGAACGCGCTGCTGGAGTTCCCCGGCTGCGCCGTGGTCATCTCCCACGACCGGATGTTCCTGGACCGGGTCGCCACGCACATCCTGGCCTGGGAGGGCGACGACCAGAACCCGGCCAAGTGGTTCTGGTTCGAGGGCAACTTCGACGCGTACGAGAAGAACAAGATCGACCGGCTCGGCGCCGAGGCCGCTCGTCCGCACCGGGTGACCTACCGCAAGCTCACCCGTGACTGACCGGTTCGTCTACCACTGCGCGCTGCGGTGGTCCGATCTCGACGCGTACGGCCACGTCAACAACTCGCGCTTCCTCACGCTGTACGAGGAGGCGCGGGTGGCGTTGATGTTCGCCGGCGGCCGGGCGTGGGGCGTGGGCTCGTTCGCCGACGGGGTGGTCATCCGTCGGCACGAGGTCGACTACCTGCGCCCGGTCGACTACGCGCTCGGCCGGGCCACCGCGGAGGCGGCCCCGAGCGTGCGGATCGAGCTGTGGATCTCCGAGATCCGGGCCGCCTCGTTCACCGTCGCCTACGAGCTGTACGACGGCGACGTGCTGGCCAGCCGGGCCCGCTCGGTGCTCGTCCCGTTCGACCTGGCCGCACAGCGGCCCCGGCGGATCAGCCCGGAGGAGCGGGCCTTCCTGCTCCGCTACGCGCCCGCGGCGGGAGCCGCATGACGGGGCCGGTCGAGACCGGCGGGCACGGGCTGGAGGGCGTGGCCGACGCGGGCGCCTTCCTGGCCCGGCTGGTCCGGCTGGACCCGGCCACCGTGGTCCGGCTCCGCCCGGTGCCCGGCACGGGTCGGACCGCCCTCTGGGCCCGGCTGCCGTGGGGTGTGCTCGTGGTCCGCACCGTCGGTGGGGTCGCCCCCGGCGACGTCACCGTCGCGGCGGCCGAGCTGCTGGCCGAGCTGGAGGCCGGCGGCGGGGCGCTGCCGCGCCGCCGGGACGACCAGTGGCGGTGGCCGCTGCCCCCGGCGGCCAGCCGGCCGGTGGAGGCGCTGCCGGCCGAGGAGCTGCGCCGGATCGCCACGGCGGCGGCCGGGGCCCTGCGCGAGGCGGCCACCCACGGCGTGGGTGGCCGCGCGGTCGGTCAGCGGGCGCTGCGGGACGCCCTGCTCGACCACGTCGCGGTGGTGGTCACCCCCGACGACTCCCCGGGCACCCAGGTCGAGGTGCCGCAGCGGTTGGTGCAGGGGCTGGTCCGGATGGGCTTCCTCGGCCCGGGCGACGTGCAGGTACGCCTCGCAGGCCGTTGGGTCGGACTGGTCGGACCGTACGGAGCGGCATGGTCGCCGAAGGTTGCCGGGCTCAGCTTGACGCCGAGAGCCGCTCATCCGAACGGATGACCAGGGGTCATTCTTCCGGGCTGGGGCGGCCGTTGGGGGGATGCCTCAACCCGGCTGTCCGGGTACCGTCCATCCTCGGATCCAACGCACCGTAGGCGACTGGATCCGCTGGGGAGTGAGGTGCGCGAGCGATGCCGTGGTGGTCATGGCGCCCAGGTCCCGCCGGTGGCGGCGATCCGGAAACTCGAAGCGGGATCACAGTGGATGACACCGTCCGGGTCGGACCACCGGCCCCCCGACAGCCGGGGGACGACGCCCCGGCCGCCGAACGACCGGCGGTCGCGGAGATGCCGGCGACGATCGCCCCGGTCACCCTCAAGCGGGTCTGCGACGCGCTCGACCTGCTCGACGTGCGTTACCTGGCCGACGGCGACGGCAACCTGCTGGCCATGTGGGAACGGCACGCGGTGCTGGTGACCCTGGAGGGGCCGGAGGACGAGATCCTGGTGATGCGGGCCCGTCCACACGCGACCGTGCCGCCGGACTGGGCGGACCGGGCCTACCGGGTGGTCAACGAGTGGAACCACACCCGCCGGTTCTGCAAGGCGTACATCGGCGACCCGACCGAGCGCGGTCAGCTGCCGATCTACGCCGAGCTGCAGGTGCCGCTCGGCGCCGGGACGCACGACGCGCTGCTGGTCGAGATGCTCGACTGCGGCGCGGCGGTCGCCACCACCTTCGTGGACTGGCTGCACGACGAGGGCGCCCTGCTCTGACCGCGCCGGCCGGGGCCACCGGCCCCGGCTGTGCCGCGCGGTCGTCCGCCGTCAGGCCTCGCCGGCCGGGTCCTCGGGCACGTTGACCATGAAGTACGCGGCCCGCTCCAGGTAGTCCCAGAGCGCACCCGCCATCTCCGGCGGCAGGTCCAGCCGGTCGACAGCGCGCCGCATGTGGTGCAGCCAGGCGTCCCGCTCCGCCGCGCCGATCCGGAACGGCGCGTGCCGCATCCGCAGCCGCGGGTGGCCGCGCTGCGCCGAGTACGTCTTCGGGCCGCCCCAGTACTGCATCAGGAAGAGGGCGAACCGGTCGGCGGCGGGGCCGAGGTCCTCCTCCGGGTACATCGGCCGCAGCAGGGGGTCGGTCGCGACGCCGGCATAGAACTCGTCCACCAGCTTGCGGAAGGTGGGTTCGCCGCCGACCGCCTCGAAGAGGGTCATCGAGGTGCCGGGCCGGTCGGATTCGCCTGCGGAAGTCACCGTTCCATCCTGCCAGGTGCCGTGGCGGGACGGCGGGGCCCGTCGCCCGGCGGGCGGGTGGCTCAGGTCACCGGGAGACTGCGCCGACCCCGCTCGCCCGGCCGTCGCCGACCGTCCCGGTCGCCTGCGCCGGCGTCGGTGGCCGCCGCGCGTGCGGGACCGTCCCGGGGGCGTCCGGCCGGCCGGCGGCCTCGACGGCGGCGTCCACCGCCTCCCGGCTCGGCCACGCCAGCGCCGCCGCGAGCATCAGCACCACGCCGGCGGCGCTCCACGTGCCCACCACCGCCGGGATGGGGAACCGCTCGGCGAGCAACCCGGTGGTCAGCACCGCGACGCCCTGGATGATCTGGATCCCGCTGGCCATCACCCCGAAGGCCCGGGCGCGGTAGCCGTCAGGCAGGGCCCGCACGAAGAGCCCGTTGGCCACCGGCAGCAGGCCGGCGACGGCGAAGCCGCAGGCGGCGGCGAGGACCGCCACCACCGCCGGCGGCGGGTCGAGCAGCGCCGGGACCAGTGCCGCCGGGGCGAGGACCGCCAGCGGCCGCATCAGCGTGAGGCGGCGGGCGGGGGAGAAGGCCCGGCCGACCAGCAGCCCGCCGAGGATGAAGCCCACCGGGTTGGCGGCCATGATGACGGCCTGCGCGACGCCCGTGTCGAGTTCGCCGCCGGCCCGGTCGGCGGCCCAGGCCGCGGCGAGGCCCTCCGGCACGATGGAGAAGAGCATCGCGCTGAACACCAGTACGGCGATGGCCCGCAGTACCGGTCGGCCGAAGACGATCTGGAAGCCCTGCGCGGTCTCCCGGAGCAGGTGGCTGCGGTGCGCGGCGGTCATCGCGGGCGGCCGGTCCCGGAGGCCGAACCGGACCAGGAGGGCCGAGGCGCCGAAGGTGGCCGCGTTGATCAGCAGCGCGGCGGTCGGATTGACCGTGGCGATAGCCGCGCCGAGCAGGTACCCGACCACCTGGGCGGCCTGACCGGTGCTGGCGTTGATCGAGAGGCCCACCACCACACGGTCGCCGGTGAGGATCAGCGGCATGAGGGCGGACCGGGCGGCCTGACTCGGCGGGTTGGCCAGGGTGGTCCCGAAGAGCAGGGCGAGGATCAGCCACGGCGGGTTGCCGGGAATGGCCACCAGCACCATCAACGCCATCCGGACCAGGTCGCAGGTCACCATGACCTGCCGGTAGCGGTGCCGTTCGGCGAGCGTGGCGAGCAGCGGACCGCCGACCAGCCAGGGCAGGTAGCTCACCGCGAAGGCGGCGGCGGAGAGCGCCACCGACTGGGTCTCCCGGTAGACCAGGACGGTGACCGCGGCCTTGGCGATGTAGTCGCCGATCCAGGACAGCGCGCTGGCCGTGAACACGGCCCGGTATTCGACCTGGGCGAACACTTCACGGAAGGTGGCTGGGCCCTCCCGGGCGGGTCGCTCGTCGGACACCGTCGCCTCCATCGTTCCCCAAGATTGGCCACTCGTGATGACCTGCCCGGGAACCGTCGTCAGATCTACGGATCAGCGAGGACACGAGCACGCCCCCTTGGGAGCGTGTTGCACCGGATTCTGCCCGATCGTCTGACAACTGGCTAGGGTGAACGGATTGATCGTCGCATCTCCGACTGAACGAACGGACGATACCCGAGGGGCCGCGCGGTCCGCGACCCCCGGCTCGTCCGGACCGTCGAGAAGGCCCGGTCGGCCTCAGCTCGGGCCGCCCCTACCGGTCTCTCCCCGGCCCGTCTCCCCCCGATCCGGCACCGCGGCCGGCATGGCCGGGTAGAGCCGGGCGGCGGCGATCCGGGCGGTGATGCCGGAGTTCTCCAGCGCCTCGGCGAGCCGGCGGCGCAACTCCCGGCCGACCGCGAACTGCCCGTCCGCGGTCGTCTTGACCACGGTGCGGATCACCGCGCCGTCCACCGTCATCTGCTCGACGCCGAGCACCTCGGGCTCCTCCACGATCTGCGGCGACAGTTCGGGGTCCATCGCCATCGAGGCGGCCGCCGTCCGCAGCACCGCGGTCGCCTGCTCCGTGCCGGCGAAGCCGATCGGCAGGTCGACCACGACCAGCGCCCAGCCCTGGCTCTTGTTGCCGACCCGGACGATCTCGCCGTTGCGGATGTACCAGAGCACCCCCCGCCCGTCCCGCACGGTGGTGACCCGCAGGCCGACCGCCTCCACCACCCCGGTCGCCTCGCCCAGGTCGACGGTGTCACCGACGCCGTACTGGTCCTCGATCAGCATGAACAGGCCGGCGATCAGGTCCTTGACCAGGCTCTGCGCGCCGAAGCCGAGCGCCACGCCGGCGATGCCCGCGCTGGCCAGCAGGGGCGCCAGGTCGAAGCTGAACTCCTTGAGCACCATCAGCAGCGCGATGCCGAAGATGAAGGCGGTGACCAGGCTGCGCAGCACCGAGCCGATCGCCTCGGCCCGCTGCCGCCGCCGCTCCGGCACGAACTGCTCGGGGTCGAGGGTGGCGCTGGGGATCCGTTCCCGCAGCGGCCGGAGCATGGTGGGCACGGCGCCCTCGGTGGTGGTCCGCACCAGCCGGTTGATCGTGCGGTGCACCGCCCAGCGGGCGACGACGGCGAGCAGCAGGATCAGAATGATCCGGATCGGCTTCAAGACGATCCAGTAGCTGCCCTCGGCGAACCACACCGAATCGGTGACCCTCCAGACGGTCTCGCAGAGCCCCTCCTGCAGGCACTCCGGGCTCGGCGTCGCGCCGGGGCTGGGCAGGATGGTCTCGGCGAGGAACATCAGACTCTCGGCACTCACCCTGTCTTCGTACCGCAAGCCTGCTGTGCGGCCGCTGCCGACCCTCCGGACGGTGACCGTGGCGCGGGCCGCGGTCGGCGTGGGCGATCAACCCGGGCGGAACCGGTCATCTTGGCACCGGCCACGGAAGGTGCACCGTGGGTGCCCGGGATTAGTACGTGCAATCCGGGTTCCGATCAGGGACTATTGGCGCAACGGACGTCGGTGATCCGGCCGGCGCCGGTGCGGCTCCCCGCTGCCCGCGGGGCGGGCGCCGGCGCGACAGCGGCGGGAGCAGCTGGACCGGGAGGGTGAGCACGATGCCTGACATACGACCCACGGCGGGCTCCGGCGCGTTGGTCCTCAACGCCACCTACGAGCCGCTGTGTGTCGTGTCGGTGCGTCGAGCCGCGATCCTCGTGCTGTCGGCCAAGGCCGTTTGTGTCGCCGACGGCGACGGCGTCCTGCACAGCGCCCGCAACGCGCTCCCGGTGCCCTCGGTGGTCCGGCTGACCCGCTTCGTCCGGGTGCCGTACCGGACCCACGTCGGGCTCTCCCGCCGGGCGATCTTCGCCCGGGACGGCTGGCGGTGCGCCTACTGCCGGGGGCCGGCGGAGACCATCGACCACGTCTTCCCGCGCAGCCGGGGCGGCCGGCACGCCTGGGAGAACGTGGTCGCCGCCTGCGCGCGCTGCAACCACACCAAGGGCGACAAGACCCCGGCCGAGTTGGGCTGGCGGCTGCACAGCCTGCCGGCGGCCCCGAAGGGGACGGCCTGGCGGGTGCTCGGCCACCGGGCGCCCGACCCGCGCTGGGCGGACTGGCTCGACCTGCGCGAGCCGGAGGCGGCGGCCTGACGCCCGGTCACGGGCCGCGCGCCTTGACCAGGGACGCGTAGACCACCAGGTTGTCGGCGTACCCGGTCTCGCCGCCCACCCAGCGGCCGCCGCAGGTGATCAGGCGCAGGTTGGGGCGGCTGAAGTCGCCGAAGACCTCGTCCACCGGCAGCCGGTCCTTGCCGTACCGCTGCACCCCGGTGACCTCGAAGACGGCCACCGACCGGTCCGCCCGGGTCACCTCGACCCGGTCGCCGTCGTCCAGGCTCTTCAGGCCGTGGAAGACCGCCGGCCCGGTGGTGGTGTCGACGTGCCCGACGATCACCGCCGGGCCGTACTGCCCGGGGGTCGGCCCCTGGTCGTACCAGCCGGCCTCGCCGGACCGCCCGACATCCGGTACGGCGATGCTGCCGTCGGGGGCGATGCCGACCGGGTGCACCGGCGCCCGCAGGTCGAGCTTCTGGATCGCGATGTCGGTCGGCGGGCTGCCCGGCAGCACCGGGAAGTCCTTCGGCGGCGGTCGCAGCCCGGCGAAGAGCCGCTCGGGCAGCACACTGACACCGGTCACCCGCTCGACGCCGAGCATCGCCACGATCAGCACCATCAGGGTGCCGATCACCAACACCGGGGCGCCGGGCCCGTTCCGGGCGGCGTACCGCCAGCGGCCGGCCCCGCCGGGCCGGGTCGGCAACGGACGGCCCTCCGGGTCGGCGGTGGTCACGCTCGCCGTGGAGGCAGCGCCAGCCAAGCGGGCGAACCGGCGGGACGCTCGGACCACCAGCCGCAGCCCACTCCCGAATCCGCCGCCGGCCCGACAGTGGGCCGGGCCGCGTCGGGTCCGGCCGTCGCCGCCGTGCGGCGTGGTGCGGCCGTCCCCGGGTTTCGGCATGGTGCCGCCGCCTCGGCTCCGCGTGGTGCGGCCGTCGCCTGGGATCCGCGTGGTGCGCCCGTCGCCCTGGATCCGGGTGGTGCGGGCAGCGGCTGGGATCCGCGTGGTGCGCCCGTCGCCGTGGATCCGGGTGCTGCCGGCGTCGTCCCGGTCCTGCGGGCGTGGGACGGCTCGGCTACGTGGGCGGGCCATGGCCGCACCTCGTCAGACGCGGGAACCGGTCCTGCGACGGGCGCCGACCCCGGCCGCCACGGCCACCGCGACCAGCCCGCCGACCAGCAGCAGCGAGCCGGTGCCCTGGCCGCCCGCGGTGCCGCCACCGCCGGTGGCCGGGCCCTTGCTCGGCTGGGCCATGTTGAGCACGGTCAGCATCGTCGACGCGGTGTTGCCGTTGGAACAGCGCAGGTCGACCGGGAAGTCACCGGGCTGCTTGTTGCCCGGGATGGTGACCGCCCCGGTGAGGAAGCCGTTGTTCGGACGGAGCATCACCCGCCCGAAGGCGTCCGAGTTCACCTCGGCCTGCCGGTTGTTGGCGTTGTCGCAACCGGCCCGGATGTTCACCCGGGTACCGGCCTGCGCGGGATTCGGTGTGACCTCGACGAAGGTGTTCTCGCCAGCCCGGGCCGGCGAACCGGTGATCAGGACGAACGCCGCGACCAGGCCGAGTACGGTCAGCACGGCCGACAGGGCGCGTTGTGACAGAAGCCCTCGCATGATTCCCCCCTTCCGGTGCGGCGCACCGGAATCCTGCTATCGGGCAGTGCCGCCTGCATTCCCCCTGGCCCCCAGGCAAACCCGCGGCGCCCGGGCCGCGCCTCAGCGGCGGCGGGTGGGCGAGGTGGCGCCGGCGGGCGGCAGCGGGGTGACCGGGTGCCACTCCAGCGGGGTGGAGAGGACCATCGTGCTGGACGGCTGGCCGTACGGGGCGAGGCGGTCGATGACCCCCTCGAACTCGTCGATCGACCCGGCCGCCACCTTGAGCATGCTGCACGCGTCCCCGGTGATCCGGTGGATCTCCAGGATCTCCGGCCAGCCCGCCACCTCGGGGTCGTGCAGGATGCAGCGCGGGCCGTAGCAGGACATCCGGATCAGCGCGACCACGCTGCGGCCGGCCCGGGTCAGGTCGACGTGCGCGTGGTAGCCGGTGATCACGCCGGACTCCTCCAGCCGGCGGACCCGCTCGGCCACCGCCGGCGGCGACAGGTGCACCCGCCGGGACAGCTCGCTGAACGAGAGCCGGGCGTCGGCCTGGAGCTCCCGCAGCAGCGCCCAGTCCATGTCGTCCATGCGTGACCTTTCCTTCGTGAAGCCGGACGCGATTCCGGTTTCGATGCGGCAGGTCCGACCACCGTACCGCCGTTGAACAGGCATTCCATTCGTCGATCCACCCGCGGGATCATGACGCTACCCGGCGTACGGAGGGAGATGACAGTGGAGCAGACGGACCTGCGGGCACCGACGGTGACCGCGGCGGTACGTCCGGTCACCCCGCAGCAGCGGGCGGCCCGGGCGGCGCGCAACGGCGGCGAACCGACGCTGGAGTTCGCCGAGCGGGTGCCCTACGACGCGTACGTGCGGGCGAGCACGCTGCACGGGCTGCAACAGCCGCTCAGCGAGGACCCGGGCGAGATGTCCTTCCTGATGGTCAGCCAGATCATGGAGCTGTACTTCGGGCTGACCTGCCACGAGCTGCGGCACGCCCAGCGGGAGCTGCGGGCGAACCGGATCTGGGACGCGCTGCCGGCGCTGCGCCGCGCCGCCCTGCACCTGGAGGGGCTCAACGCGGCCTGGCAGGGGCTGCGCTGGATGACCCCGGCCGACTTCAACCGGTTCCGCAACCTGCTCGGCGAGGGCTCCGGCTTCCAGTCCGCGATGTACCGGCAGCTGGAGTTCCTGCTCGGCCTCCGCGACCCGGCGCTGATCCGCCCGTTCCGCCGGCAGACCGAGGTGCACGCCGAGCTGACCGCCGCGCTCGCCACGCCGAGCCTCTGGGACGACGTGGTCGCCCTGCTCGCCCGGCGCGGCTTCGACCTCCCCGGCGAGCTGCTGGACCGGGACGTGGCGGTCGAGCACGAGCCGCACCCCGCCGTCGAGGCGGCCTGGGTGCGGATCTACGCCGACGGCGGCCCGGACAACCACCTGCGGCTGCTCGGCGAGGCGCTGACCGAGGTCGCCGAGCGGTTCGGCGACTGGCGCTGGCACCACATCAAGGCGGTGCAGCGCACCATGGGCGCCAAGGTCGGCAGCGGCGGGTCCGCCGGGCTGGCCTGGTTGCAGCGCAGCATGGCCCGGGTGGTCTTCCCGGAGCTGTGGTCGGCCCGGACGGCGATGTGAGCGGGGACAGGATGAGCAACACCGAAGAAGAGGCGCTTGCGCACGACGACGCCGACCCGGGGCACCGGCACCTGTTCCACGTGCCGCCCGCCGAGGGCGGCCGCTACCCCGAGGTGGCGTACCTGGCCGGCAACTCGCTCGGCCTGCAACCGCGGGCCACCCGGGACGAACTGCTGGCCGACCTGGCGGCGTGGAGCCGGCTCGGGGTCGAGGGGCACCTGGAGGCGGAACGCCCCTGGCTGCCGTACCACGAGCTGTTGACGGCGCCGGCCGCGCGACTGGTCGGCGCCCGGCCCGCGGAGACCGTGGTGATGAACTCCCTCACGGTCAACCTGCACCTGCTGATGGTCAGCTTCTACCGCCCGGCGGGAGCGCGGACCCGGATCGTCATCGAGGACAGCGCCTTCCCCTCGGACAGCTACGCGGTCCGCAGCCAGGCCCGCTTCCACGGCCTCGACCCCGACGCGACCCTGGTCCGGCTGCGGCCGCGGGCCGGCGAGGACACCCTGCGCACCGAGGACGTGACCGCCTTCCTGGCGGCCGAGGGGCACACCGTGGCGCTGGTGCTGCTCGGCGGGGTCAACTACCTCACCGGCGAGCTGATGGACATCCCGGCGATCACCGCCGCCGGGCGGGCCGCCGGAGCGGTGGTCGGCTGGGACCTCGCGCACGCGGCCGGCAACGTCCCGCTGGCGCTGCACGACTGGGACGTCGACTTCGCCGCCTGGTGCTCCTACAAGTACCTCAACTCGGGGCCCGGGGCGCTCGCGGGCGTCTTCGTCCACGAGCGGCACCTCGGCGACCCCGGCCTGCCGCGCTTCGAGGGCTGGTGGAGCACCGAGGCGAGCACCCGGTTCGAGATGACCCCGGTCTCCCGGCCGCCGGCCACCGTCGAGGCGTGGCAGATCTCCAACCCGCCGATCTTCGCGATGGGCCCGGTCCGCACCTCGCTGGAGCTCTTCGACGCCGTCGGCATGCCGGCGCTGCGGGAGCGCAGCCTGCGGCTCACCGGCTACCTGGAGCGGCTGCTCGACGAGGTGACCGCGGACCGGCCGTTGACCGTGGTCACCCCGCGCGACCCGGCCCGGCGGGGCTGCCAGCTCTCCGTGCGGATCGGCACGGGCAGCGCCAACGAGCTGACCAAGCGGCTGCGGCACGAGCACGGCGTGATCGCCGACGCCCGGGAGCCGGACGTCGTCCGCTTCGCCCCGGTGCCGCTCTACTCGACGTACCACGACTGCTGGCGGGTCGCCGACGCGCTGGCCGCGACGGTGGAGAAGCACTCATGAGCACGGAACGCGACGAGATCGCGGTGGTCGGGGCCGGGCTGGCCGGCTGTCTGCTGGCCTGCTTCCTGGCCCGGCGCGGCTACCCGGTGGCGCTCTACGAGCGGCGGCCGGATCCGCGTACCGGGACGGTCGAGCGGGGCCGCTCGATCAACCTGGCGCTGTCCGAGCGCGGCCTCGACGCGCTGCGCCGGATCGGGCTGGACGGGCAGGTGATGGCGGACGCGCTGCCGATGCACGGCCGGATGATCCACCCGGTGGAGGGGGAGGCGCAGTTCCAGTCGTACAGCGTCTCCGGCGACCGGGCGATCAACTCGATCAGCCGAGGCGCGCTGAACAACGCGCTGCTGAACGCCGCCGCCGCGCTGCCCGGGGTGCGGATCGCCTTCGACCACCGGCTGGTCGGCCTCGACCCGGCCGGCGGCGAGATGACCTTCGAGACCCCGCAGGGCAAGGTCACCACCGCCGCGTCGGTCGTGCTGGGCGCCGACGGCGCCGGCTCCGCGGTGCGCGGGCAGCTCCTCGGGTACGGGGCGTTGACCGAGAGCCTGGACTTCCTCGACTACGGCTACAAGGAACTCACCATCCCGCCGCTCGGCGGCGAGTTCGCCCTGGACCCGGGGGCGCTGCACATCTGGCCGCGCGGCACCTCGATGATGATCGCGCTGCCCAACCCGGACCGGTCGTTCACCTGCACGCTCTTCTGGCCCACCCACGGCACCGCGAGCTTCGCCTCGCTGGGCAGCCCGGCCGCGATCGAGCGGCACTTCGCCACCCACTACCCGGACCTGGTCCCGCTCGCCCCGAACCTGGTCGACGACTACCAGCACAACCCGGTCGGCGTGCTCGGCACGGTCCGCTGCACGCCCTGGCAGGTGGACGGCAGGGTCGGCCTGCTCGGTGACGCGGCGCACGCCATCGTGCCGTTCTACGGCCAGGGCGCGAACTGCGCGTTCGAGGACGTGGTGGAGCTGGACCGCTGCCTGGACGAGTGCGGCGACGAGTGGTCCGCGGCGCTGCCGCTTTTCCAGCAGCGCCGGCAGGCCAACGCCGAGGCGATCGCCCGGATGGCGCTGACCAACTTCGTGGAGATGCGGGACAAGGTCGCCTCGCCGGTCTTCCAGACCCGCAAGCGCATCGAACACGCACTGGAACGGGCCCTGCCCGGCCGGTACGTTTCCCAGTACGAGCTGGTCTCCTTCTCCACCACCCCGTACGCCGAGGTGCGCCGCCGGGTGCGCCGGCAGTACCAGGTGCTGGGGGCGGTGGCGGCCGGCGCGGTGGCGCTGCTGGCCGGCGGGCTGGCCGCGATCGGCCGAGGGAGGCGCGGATGACGCTCTGGGATCCCCGGCTGATGGCCGGGCACGCACCGGACGGGCCCGGACTGCTGCGCAACTTCGTCGGCGGCGAGTTCGTCGCCGCCGGAACCCGGTTCACCAAGCGCAGCCCGGTCACCGGCGAGCCGGTCTTCGAGGTGGCCGAGGCGGACGCGTCCACCGTGGACGACGCGGTGGCCGCCGCCCGGGCGGCGCTGCGCGGGCCGTGGGGCCGGATGGGGGAGCGGGAGCGCGCCGAGGTGCTGCGCCGGGTCGCCGACGAGCTGGAACGGCGCTTCGACGACCTGGTCGCCGCCGAGGTCGCCGACACCGGCAAGTCGATCTCGCAGGCCCGCACGCTGGACATTCCGCGCGGCGCGGCCAACTTCCGGGCGTTCGCCGAGATCGTGGCGACCGCCCCGACCGAGTCGTTCACCACGGTCACCCCGACCGGTGGCCGGGCGCTCAACTACGCGGTCCGCAAACCGGTGGGCGTGGTCGCGATCATCGTGCCCTGGAACCTGCCGCTGCTGCTGCTCACCTGGAAGGTCGCCCCGGCCCTGGCCTGCGGCAACGCCGTGGTGGTCAAGCCCAGCGAGGAGACCCCGGCCTCGGCGACCCTGCTGGCCGAGGTGATGGCCGCCGCGGGCGTACCGGCGGGGGTGTTCAACCTGGTGCACGGCTTCGGCCCGGACTCGGCCGGGGAGTTCCTCACCCGGCACCCGGGCGTCGACGCGATCACTTTCACCGGCGAGTCCGCCACCGGCAGCGCCATCATGCGCGCCGCCGCGGACGGGGTGAAGGCGGTGAGCTTCGAGCTGGGCGGCAAGAACGCGGGACTGGTCTTCGCCGACGCCGACCTGGACGCGGCGGTGGCGGGCTCGGTCCGGTCCAGCTTCACCAACGGCGGTCAGGTCTGCCTCTGCACCGAACGGATCTACGTGCAGCGCCCGGTCTTCGAGGAGTTCACCGCCCGGCTGGCCAAGCGGGCCGACGAGCTGGCGTACGGCTGGCCGGCCGACGAGGCCACCGTCAACATGCCGCTGATCTCGCACGCCCACCGGGACAAGGTGCTGGGCCACTACGACCTGGCCCGCGCCGAGGGAGCCGAGGTGCTGGCCGGCGGCGGGGTGCCCGGCTTCGGGGACGCCCGCGACGGCGGCGCGTACGTGCAGCCGACGGTGCTGACCGGGCTCGGCCCGGACGCCCGGACGAACCGGGAGGAGATCTTCGGCCCGGTCGTGCACGTGGCGCCCTTCGACTCCGAGGACGAGGCGTACGCCCTGGCCAACGGCACCGAGTACGGCCTGGCCGCGACGGTCTGGACCCGGGACGTGGGCCGGGCGCACCGGGCCGGGTCCCGGCTCGACGCCGGCATCGTCTGGGTGAACACCTGGTTCCTGCGTGACCTGCGCACCCCGTTCGGCGGGGTGAAGGCCTCCGGCATCGGCCGGGAGGGCGGGGTGCACTCGCTCGACTTCTACTCCGAACTCACCAACGTCTGCGTGGACCTCACATGAGCGATCTGGAAACCGCGGCCCGGGAGCTGACCGAGGCCCGGGAGAGCGGGAAGCCCTGCCCGCCGTTGCGCGGGCGGCTGCTGCCCGAGGGCGACGTCGAGGCGGCGTACCAGGTGCAGCAGCTCCAGGCCCAGGCCCGGTGGGACCGGGGTGAGCGCCGGGTGGGCGCGAAGATCGGGCTGACCTCCCGGGCGGTGCAGGAGAACTTCGGCGTCTACCAGCCGGACTTCGGCGTGCTCACCGACGTGATGGCGGTCGGCGACGGCGTCGAGGTGGCGATCGACCGGCTGCTCCAGCCCCGGGTGGAGGCGGAGATCGCCTTCGTGCTCGGCGCGGACCTGCCCGACGAGCGGGTCACCACCGTCGACCTGATCCGGGCCGTGGACCACGTGCTGCCGGCCATCGAGATCGTCGACTCGCGGATCGCCGGCTGGGACATCTCCATCGTGGACACCGTCGCCGACAACGCCTCCAGCGGCCTCTTCGTGCTCGGCACCACGCCCCGCCGGCTCGCCGACGTGGACCTGCGGCTGTGCGGGATGGTCCTGGAACACGGCGGGGAGCCCGTCTCGGTCGGCGCCGGGGCGGCCTGCCTCGGCAATCCGCTGCACGCGTTGGAGTGGCTGGCCGGCACGATGGCCCGCGCCGGCGACCCGCTGCGCGCCGGCGACGTGGTGCTCTCCGGGGCGCTCGGCCCGATGGTGCCGGTGACGCCCGGCGCCGCGTACGAGGCGCGGATCTCCGGGCTCGGCTCGGTGCGGACCTGTTTCTCCTCGTCCGAGGAGGCGGCGTGACGGTCGGGGTGGCGGTGATCGGGTCCGGCAACATCGGGACCGATCTGATGATCAAGGTGCTCCGGCTGAGCGACAGCCTGCGCATGGTCGCGATGGCGGGCATCGACCCGGACTCGGACGGGCTCGCCCGGGCCCGGCGGCTCGGCGTGGCCACCACGGCCGAGGGCGTCGACGGCCTGGTGGCGCTGCCCGAGTTCGCCGACGTCGAGCTGGTCTTCGACGCCACCTCGGCCGGCGCGCACCGGCACAACGACGCGGTGCTCCGGGCCCACGGCCGGACGGTGGTCGACCTGACCCCCGCCGCCATCGGCCCGTACGTGGTGCCCCCGGTCAACCTCGACGAGCACCTGCACGAGACGAACGTCAACATGGTGACCTGCGGCGGGCAGGCGACCGTGCCGATCGTCGCCGCCGTCGGCCGGGTCACCCCCGTCGCGTACGGGGAGATCGTCGCCTCGATCGCCTCGCGCTCGGCCGGGCCCGGCACCCGGGCCAACATCGACGAGTTCACCGAGACCACCGCCCGGGCCATCGAGGTGGTCGGCGGCGCGGAACGCGGCAAGGCGATCATCGTGCTGAACCCCGCCGACCCGCCGCTGCTGATGCGGGACACCGTCTACTGCCTCTGCTCGGACGCCGACGCCGACCGGGCCGCCATCGCCGCCTCCGTCGCCGACATGGTGGCCACCGTGCAGGAGTACGTCCCCGGCTACCGGCTCAAGCAGGACGTGCAGTTCGACCGGGTCGACACGTACGTGCCGTCGCTGGGGCGGCACCTGGTCGGACTCCAGGTGTCGGTGTTCCTGGAGGTCTCCGGGGCCGGGCACTACCTGCCCGCGTACGCCGGGAACCTGGACATCATGACCTCGGCCGCGCTGCGCACCGCGGAGCGGCTGGTGGCCCGGCGGGCGAGCAGCGCGGAGGTGGCGGCATGACCGACCTGTACATCCAGGACGTGACGCTGCGGGACGGCATGCACGCCATCGCCCACCGCTACACCGTGGACCAGGTGCGCACCATCGCCGCCGCGCTGGACGCGGCCGGGGTGGCCGCCATCGAGGTGGCGCACGGCGACGGCCTCGCCGGTTCCAGCGTCAACTACGGCCACGGCGCGGCCAGCGACGCCGACTGGATCTCCGCCGCCGCGGAGGTGATGACCAGCGCGAAGCTCACCACCCTGCTGCTGCCCGGCATCGGCACCATCGCCGACCTGAAGGCGGCGAGGGCGCTCGGGGTGACCAGCGTCCGGATCGCCACCCACTGCACCGAGGCGGACATCTCCGCCCAGCACATCTCCTGGGCCCGGGAGAACGGCATGGACGTCTCCGGGTTCCTGATGATGTCGCACATGAACGACCCGGCCGGGCTGGCCGCCCAGGCCAAGCTGATGGAGTCGTACGGGGCGCACTGCGTCTACGTCACCGACTCGGGCGGGCGGCTGCTGATGTCCGACGTGGCGCAGCGGGTCGACGCGTACCGGCAGGTCCTCGAACCGGAGACGCAGATCGGCATCCACGCGCACCACAACCTGTCGCTCGGGGTGGCCAACAGCGTGCTCGCCGTCGAGCACGGCCGGATCCTCGGCGACGGACCGGCCGGTCCGGACGCGCCGCACGGCCGGACGGTCCGGGTGGACGCGTCCCTGGCCGGGATGGGCGCCGGTGCGGGCAACGCGCCGCTGGAGGTCTTCGTGGCCGTCGCCGAGCTGCACGGCTGGAAGCACGGCTGCGACGTGTTCGCGCTGATGGACGCCGCCGACGACGTCGTCCGGCCGCTGCAGGACCGGCCGGTCCAGGTCGACCGGGAGACGCTCTCCCTCGGGTACGCGGGCGTCTACTCGAGCTTCCTCCGGCACGCCGAACGCGCCTCCGCGAAGTACGGCGTGGACGTCCGCTCCATCCTGGTCGAGCTGGGCCGGCGGCGGATGGTCGGCGGCCAGGAGGACATGATCGTGGACGTGGCGCTGGACCTCGCCGGCCGCCACGAGGAGCAGGAGGTGGCACCGTGATCGGGCCGGACATCGCGGGCATCGCGGAGAAGCTGGGCGCGGCGGCCGACAGCGCCACCGCGATCCCGCAGCTCGCCGCCGAGACCGGCCTCGACGTCGACGCCGCGTACGCGGTGCAGACCGCGCTGCTCCAGCGCCGGCTGGACCGGGGTGAGCGGCTGGTCGGGTTGAAGATGGGGCTGACCAGCAAGGCGAAGATGGCCCAGGTCGGCGTGGGCGAGGTGATCTGGGGCCGGCTCACCGACGTGATGCGGGTCCCCGACGGCGGCACGGTCGACCTCGGCGCCTTCATCCACCCTCGGGTCGAGCCGGAGGTGGCGTTCCTGCTGGACCGCCTCCCCGAGCCCGGCGAGCCGCTCGGGTCGTTCGCCGACGCCGTCCGCGCGGTCGCCCCGGCGATCGAGCTGATCGACTCCCGGTACGCCAACTTCACCTTCTCCCTGCCGGACGTGATCGCCGACAACACCTCGGCCGCCGCGTTCGTCGTCGGGGCGTGGTCGCCGGTGCCGGACGGGCTGGACAACCTGGGCGTGCTGCTGGAGATCGACGGCCGGGTGGCCCAGGTCGGTTCGACGGCGGCGATCCTCGGCGACCCGCGCCGGGCGCTGGACGAGGGCATCCGGCTCGCCGGCCGGCACGGGGTACGGCTCCGCGAGGGCTGGGTCTTCCTGGCCGGCGCCGCCACGGCCGCCGTGCCACTGCGGCCGGGCGCGCACGTCCGGGCCGTGGTGGAGAAGCTCGGCACCGCGTCGCTGCGGGCCACGGCATGACCGCCGACGCCCGGGTGGTGGCCGGGAAGGCCGTGCCGCGCGGGGCGTTCCCACACGTCAAGGTCGCCGGCGGGTTCGTCTTCGTCTCCGGTACGTCGTCGCGGCGGCCGGACAACACCTTCGCCGGCGTCCAGGTGGACGAGTTCGGCACCACCGACCTCGACATCCGGGAGCAGACCCGGGCGGTGATCGGGAACATCCGGGACCTGCTGCGGTCGGTCGGCGCCGAGCTGTCCGATCTCGTCCAGGTCACCAGCTACCTGGTCAACATGAACGACTTCGGTGGGTACAACGAGGTGTGGGCGGAGTTCTTCGACGCCACCGGGCCGACCCGGACGACCGTGGCCGTGCACCAGTTGCCGCATCCCCACCTGCTGATCGAGATGCAAGCCGTCGCCCTGCTCCCCCAAGGAGGTCAGTCGTGAGTGAGATCGCGGAGCCGTTCAGCTTTCCGGGCTGGATCGCGGAGAACCAGCACCTGCTGAAGCCGCCGGTGGGGAACAAGGAGATGTTCCCCGGCGGGGACGACTTCATCGTCATGGTGGTCGGCGGGCCGAACCAGCGCACCGACTTCCACGTCGACCCGTACGAGGAGTTCTTCTACCAGGTCAAGGGCAACATGCACATCAACCTGATGACCCCGGAGGGGCCGCGTACGGTGCACGTGCGCGAGGGTCAGATGTGGATGCTGCCGCGCAACACGCCGCACTCGCCGCAGCGGCCGGAGGCCGGCTCGATCGGCGTGGTTGTCGAGCGGGTCCGCGAGGAGGGCACCCTGGAGAAGTTCCAGTGGTACTGCCCGGAGTGCGGGCACAAGGTGCACGAGGTGGAGCTCCAGGTCCGCGACATCGCCGCCGACCTGCCCCCGGTCTTCCAGGCGTTCTACGCCGACGAGGCGGCGCGCACCTGCGACAAGTGCGGCACCCTGCACCCGGGCAAGGGCTGATGCGCGGTCCGGTCGTGGACGTGCACACGCATGTCGTACCGAAGGGGTGGCCGGACCTCGACGCCCAGTGCGGTGGGTCCGGCTGGCCCTGGCTGCGGGTGGACTCCGAGCGGGCCGCCATGATCATGGTGGGCGAGACGGAGTTCCGCTCGATCGGCTCGGCCTGCTGGGACGCGCCGACGCGGCTGGCGGACATGGACGACGACGGGGTGGACGTCCAGGTGGTCTCGCCGACCCCGGTGTTCTTCTCCTACGACCGCCCCGCCGACCAGGCGGTGAAGGTGGCCCGGATCTTCAACGACCTGACCCTGGAGGTCACCGCGGCCGGCGGCGACCGGCTGGTGCCGTTCTGCCAGGTGCCGTTGCAGGACCCGGACGCCGCCTGCGCCGAACTGGACCGCTGCCTGGCGGCGGGCCACGTCGGCGTCGAGATCGGCAACCACGTCGGCGACCGCGACCTGGACGACGCGGGGATCGTGCAGTTCCTGACCCACTGCGCCGAGGTGGGCGCACCGGTCTTCGTACACCCCTGGGACATGCCGGGCGGGCCCCGGCTGGACCGGTGGATGGCCCGCTGGCTGACCGGCATGCCGGCGGAGACCCACCTGTCGGTGCTGGCGCTGATCCTCGGCGGCGTCTTCGACCGGGTGCCGGAGACGCTGCGGATCTGCTTCGCGCACGGCGGCGGCAGCTTCCCGTTCTGGCTGGGCCGCGCCGACAACGCCTGGCACCGCCGCGGCGACCTGGTGCGCGGCGCCTCCACCGCCCCGCCCAGCTCCTACGTCGGCCGGTTCAGCGTCGACTCGGTGGTCTTCGAGCCGGCCGCGCTGCGGCTGCTGGTGGAGACCATGGGGGAGGACGGGGTGCTGGTCGGCAGCGACTACCCGTACCCGCTGGGGGAGCGGCCGGTCGGCGCGGTGGTCGCGAAGGCCGACTTCCTCACCGCCGACCAGCGCGACAAGCTCCTCTCCCGCAACGCCCTGCGCTTCCTGCACGGCTGACCGCCGACCTGCGCCCCCGACCGCAGCGAGCTGTGTTCCGACGCCCCGCCCGGCGCTGCCGGCCGGCAGCCGGACTGCCTCGCGCATCCTTTGCTCTGCTTCAGCGACGGCAACACCCCGCGCCCACCGGTGTTGCGTGGACTGCAGCAGAGCAAAGGACACCCACCAACCCCGGCCCGGCCCTCGGCTCCGGCCGCCGCCCCCGGCCCGGGCCACCCGTGCGGGGACCGGGCCGGTCGGCGCGTGAAGAGTGCGTCGGGCGGATCATCCGGGCAGGATGACGGCATGGCCGAGCCGCACGACCTGACCGCGCTGGAGCAGGCCGCCGCGATCGCCCGTGGCGAGCTGTCCAGCGTGGAGCTGGTCGGGCACCAGCTGACCCGGGTGGACGCGCTGAGCGACACGGTCGGCGCGTTCGTCACCGTCACGCCGGAGTTGGCCGTCGAGGCGGCCCGGGCCGCCGACGCGGTGCCGGCCGAGCGGCGCGGTCCGCTGCACGGCGTACCGACCGCGATCAAGGACCTCACGCTGACCGCCGGGGTGCTTACCACCTTCGGCTCCGCCGCCTTCGCCGACTTCGTGCCCCCGATCGACGCCGACGTGGTCCGGTTCATCAGGGCTGCCGGGCTGGTCAGCCTCGGCAAGACCACCACCTCCGAGCTGGGCTGCTCGCTCTACTCGGAGGGGCTGGTGGCGCCGCCGGCCCGCAACCCGTGGGGCCTCGGCTACACGGCGGGCGGGTCCAGCGGCGGCGCGGCGGCCGCCGTGGCCGCCGGGCTGGTGCCGGTGGCCCAGGGCTCCGACGGCGGCGGCTCGCTGCGCATCCCGGCGTCGCTCTGCGGCCTGGTCGGCTACAAGCCCAGCCGGGGACTCGTCTCCGGCGGGCCGCTCGGCTTCGGCGCGTTCGGGCTGCCGACGAACGGCCCGCTCGGGCGGACCGTCGCCGACGTCGCCGCGCTGCTCGACGTCATGGCGCAGCCGGTGCCCGGCGAGCCCTACCTGCCCCCGGCCGCGCCCGCCGGCGGCTACCTGGCCGCCGCCCGCGAGGCCGCGCCGGGCCGGCTGCGGATCGGCCGCTTCACCACCCCGATGCTCGCCGACGAGCCGGTCCACCCCGACTGTGTCGCCGCCGTCGACCGGGCCGCCGGGCTGCTCACCGCGGCCGGCCACGAGGTGGTCGAGGTCCCGGCGCCGCTCGGCCCGGCGGCGTGGCCGCTCTTCGAGACCGTCTGGTACGTCCTGGCGCTCTCCCCGGTGCCGCCCGAGCGGGAGAGGGAGCTGCTGCCGCTGACCCGGCTCCTCCGCTCGCGCGGCGCGGCGGTCGGCGCGGGCGCGCTGATGGCCACCCTGGGCGAGCTGCAGGCCCAGGTACGCCTCGGCGCCCACCGGACCGCCGGTTGCGACCTGCTGCTCTGCCCCACGCTGGCCGCGCCGCAGGCGCCGGTGGGGTCGTTCGCCGCCCTCGATCCGGCGGAGGATTTCGACCGGCAGCGCCGGTTCTCGCCGTACTGCGCCATCTTCAACGTGACCGGCGAACCGTCCGTTTCCCTGCCGGTCGGTCGCACCGCCGACGGCATGCCCGTGGGGGTGCTGCTCACCGGCCGGTACGGCGCCGACGCGACTTTGATCGCCACTGCCGCTCAACTGGAGCACGGGAGTGGCGGCTGGGATCACCACCCCGCAATCTGGCGGGCCGTCGACTCCGCTAACGTGAATACCACAAGCGGAGTCGGGGAATCGTCTCCTTGACCGTCCACCCGACCCGGAATTCCTGGTCTCTCTCTTTCCGCCTGGGGGCGTTGAGGTTGTCTGTTACCGAGACGTTGCTGGTCTTCGTCGGCATCCCGGCGGCTGCGGTGCTGGTGATCGCCGGACTGGCAATCGCCGGCGGCCGTGGCGGCGGTGGCGGCGCCAAGCGCTACCGGCCGGGCCGGCCCTTCGACTTCACTCCGGTCTGGTTCCTCGGCCGTCCGGAGCAGCTGGCCGACTCGGCCGGCACCGCGCTGGCCGCGGGCGCGCAGGCGCCGGCGCTGACCAGCCACAAGCTTGAGAAGGCCGGCGTCGAGGCGCCGGCCGGTGGAACCGGAGGCGCAAGTGACCGTTGGTGAGACGCAGGCCGGGACGGGTAACCCGCCCCAGGTGCTGGACGGGCCCTTCTCGACCCGCCAGCTGCTCCGCATCGACGAGGCGCTCCGCCTGGCCGACCAGGGCACCGGCCTGGTCTTCTCGGTCTACGTGGGCGGCCTCGACGAGCCGATCCGGGAGCACGCCCAGCGGCTGCACCACCAGCTCGCCGAGCCCGACAAGTCGGTCCTGATCGCCGTGTCGCCCAACCAGCGGCAGCTGGAGATCGTCACCGGCCGGTACGCGCGCAAGCGCATCCCGGACACGTACGCCAAGCTCGCCGCGCTCTCCATGGTGGCGTCCTTCGGCGGCGGCGACCTGGCCGGCGGCATCATCCAGGGCCTCGACCAGCTCGCCAGCCACGCCGGCAAGGGTTGAACCCTCCCCGAGCACGACGAAGCCCGGTCCGCGTTTCGCGGGCCGGGCTTCGTGTATCGCCATCTCGGCGACCCGGCGGGTCAGGCGCTCTGGGCGTCCCTGGCGCGGGCCTTCAGGGCGCGGGCCACGCCGTCCCGGCCCTCGGCGACCAGCCGGCGCAGCGGGGCCGGGTGACCCTCGCCGGCCAGCCACGCGTCGGTCGCCGCGACCGTCTCGTCCTCGACCAGGTACGCCGGGTAGGCGAGCTGGGTGAACTCCTGCGCCGGCTCGCTGTCCCGGCTGGCCCAGACCTGGTCCACCACCGCGAAGTACTTCTCCCGGTAGGGGGCGACCAGGTCGACCTGCGCCGGGTGCGCGAAGCCCTGCAGCAGCGCCCGGTGCCGCCAGTTCGGCAGCGCCTCCGGGCCGGTGAGCAACGCCCACACCGCCGCCTTGTTCTCCGCGGTCGGCACCAGCGCGTGCGCGTAGGCGGCCTCCCGCTCGCCGCTGGCGGTGCGGTCGCCGGCCAGCTCGGCCTCGATCTCGGCGGTGCCGGCCGCCCCGTTGGCCAGGAGGGACTGGAGCAGCGCCCAGCGCAGTTCGGTGTCCACGGTCAGCCCGGTCGGCACCTCGGTGCCGTCGAGCCAGCCACGCAGCGTGGCCAGGTCCTCGGCGGAGCGGGCCGCCGAGGCGTACGCCCGGGCCCAGGCGAGCTGGAAGCCGCTGCCCGGCTCCGCCGCGAGCAGCCCGTCCTTCGCGGTCCGGGCCAGCTCGGCCCAGCCGGTCGGCGCCCAGGCCGGGTCGACGTAGAAGGTGAGCGTGGTGGTCGCCTGCCGCAGGGTGCCAGTGACCAGGTTGATGTCGGTCTCGGCGGGCAGGCCGGCCAGCACCAGCGCGACGTAGTCACGGGCGGGCAGCTCGGCGTCGCGGGTCATGTCCCAGGCGGCGGTCCAGCAGAGCGCCCGGGCCAGCGACGACTCGAAGCCGGCGATGTGCTGCACCACGTTCGCCATCGACCGCTCGTCCAGCCGCAGCTTGGCGTACGTCAGGTCGTCGTCGTTGAGCAGCAGCACGTCGGCGGCCGGCTTGCCGTGCAGCGCGGACAGCTCGGTCTGCTCCCCGGTCACGTCGACCTCGACCCGCTCCCGGCGGACCAGCCGGCCGTCGGTCAGGTCGTAGAGGCCCACCCCGATCCGGTGGGTACGCAGCGTCGGGTGCCCGGACGGCGCCTCCTGGCGGACCAGCACCCGCTGGTAGCTGCCGTCGTCGCCGATGGCCACCTCGGGGCGCAGCGTGTTGACCTGCGCCGTCTCCAGCCACTGCGCGGCGAACTTGCGCAGCTCCCGGCCGGAGGCGGTCTCCAGCTCGGAGAGCAGGTCGTCGAAGGTGGCGTTGCCCCAGGCGTGCTTGCCGAAGTACGCCCGCAGACCGGCCACGAACGGCTCCTCGCCCACGTACGCGACGAGCTGCTTGAGCACGCTCGCGCCCTTGGCGTAGGTGATCCCGTCGAAGTTGACCTCGACGGCCTCCAGGTCCGGCATCTCCGTGTAGACCGGGTGGGTGGAGGAGAGCTGGTCCTGCCGGTAGCCCCAGTTCTTCCGGATGGACAGGAACGTCGTCCACGCCTCGGTGAACCGGGTGGCGTGGGTGTTGCACCAGTGGCTGGCCCACTCGGCGAACGACTCGTTCAGCCACAGGTCGTTCCACCAGCGCATGGTGACCAGGTCACCGAACCACATGTGCGCCAGCTCGTGCAGGATCGTGTTGGCCCGCTGCTCGTACTCGAAGTCGGTGACCTGCGAGCGGAAGATGTAGTGCGACTCGGCGTGCGTGACGCAGCCGAAGTTCTCCATCGCGCCGGCGTTGAAGTCCGGCACCCAGAGCTGGTCGTACTTGGGCAGCGGGTAGCGCACCCCGAACTTCTCGTGGAAGAAGTCGAAGCCCTGCTTGGTGATCAGGAACAGGTCGTCCGAGTCCAGGTACCGCGCCATCGACGCCCGGCAGAAGACCCCCAGGTCGATGCCGTCGTGGCTGTCCCGCACCTCGTGGTACGGCCCGGCGCAGAGCGCGGTGATGTAGGTGCTCATCCGCGCCGACTCCACGAAGTGGACGGTCTTCAGCGCCTCGCCGGCCGGCTCCTCCCGCTCCACCGGCATGTTGGAGATTACCCGCCAGTGGTCCGGCACGGTGGCGTGCCAGGTGAAGACGCTCTTCAGGTCGGGCTGGTCGAAGCAGGCGAAGACCTTCTGCGCGTCCGCCGTCTCGAACTGGCTGTAGAGGTAGGTCTCCCCGTCGACCGGGTCCACCGTGCGGTGCAGGCCCTGCCCGCTGTTCGAGTAGCCGAAGTCCGCGTCCACCACCAGGGTGTTCTCCGCGTCCAGACCGGACAGCGTGAGGCCCTTCTCGGCCGACCAGCCGGAGGTGTCGACGGGCGCGCCGTTGAGCGTCGCGGACCGCACCGACTCGGCGGCCACCTCGATGAAGGTCGCCGCGCCCGGCTCGGCGCAGCGGAACCGGACCTCGGTCATCGAGCGGAACGTGCGTCCCGTGCCCTGCACGGCGGTCGACAGGTCAAGGCTGATGTCGTACCCGGTCACCTCGAGCAGGCGAGCCCGCTCGGTGGCCTCGACCTGGGTCAGATTGCGCACTCCCGGCACTGTTCGTCTCCATCCCACTAGCGCCGCGCCGCGGCGGCCCCGGCCTCCCCGGCCCGCTCGTGGCGGCCGGTCCGGTCCGAGTCTTCCATGCACCGACACCCTTCGGTGGTCGAGGTCACGCTCTCATTCCGGTACCGGGCCATGCTGGTCGGGGTGAGGATCGAGGGAGGCGCCGGGCTCACCGGCGCACCCGTCGTGAAGGGATCTCACCGTGACCGAACGTGTCGCCGTGGACATGTGGTTCGACCCGCTGTGCCCGTGGGCGTGGATCACGTCCCGCTGGCTGCTGGAGGTCGAGAAGGTCCGGCCCGTGGACATCGACTTCCACGTGATGAGCCTGTCCGTGCTCAACGAGGGCCGGGACCTGCCCGAGCAGTACCAGGAACTGATGAAGAGCGGCTGGGGCCCGGTGCGGGTCTGCATCGCCGTCGAGCAGGCGCACGGCCAGGAGGCGGTGGCGAAGCTCTACACCGCGATGGGCACCCGGATCCACCTCGGCAAGGAGCCGCTCGGCCGGGAGATGCTGGTCGGCGCGCTCACCGACGTCGGGCTGGACCCGGCGCTCGCCGACGCCGCCGAGTCCACCGCGTACGACGAGGCGCTGCGGGCCAGCCACGAGGCGGGCATGCGGCCGGTCGGCACCGACGTGGGCACGCCGGTGATCCACGCCCCCGGCCCGGACGGCGGCAAGGTCGCCTTCTTCGGCCCGGTGATCACCCCGGCGCCGAAGGGCGAGGCGGCCGGCCGGCTCTGGGACGGCGTCCTGCTGGTCGCCGGCACCCCGGGCTTCTACGAGCTGAAGCGCTCCCGCGAGCTGGGCCCCATCTTCGACTGACGGCGGGAGCTCCGGCAACGATCCGCAGTCCCGCACCGGCCCCGGCGTCACCGGGCCGGTGCGGGGCTCGTTTCACCGGGTGTCCCAGCCGGCGGCCCGCGGGGGCCGCGCCCCGGCAGCCCGGAGGAGGCATTCCCATGGCCAAGCACCGCCGTACGTCCGACGACGCGCCGCAGGAGACGGCGACCGAGGACTCCGGTGCGACGTACTGGTCGGTGGACGAGGTCGACTGGCCGGCCGTCCGTCCGGCCCTGCCGGCCGAGATGGTCGACCTGCTGGCCCCGCCGATCGTGGTGGGCGTCGCCCGGGTGGTCGCCACCTCCCGGATGACCCCGCCCGCCGAGACGGTCCTGCCCGCCCCCACGCCCGGCGCGATCCGGTCCGGCGTCGTGGCCGGCCGGCCGATGCCGGTGGGCGCGACCACCGTCCGGCTCGCCGGGTCGGCGGCGTCCCACCCGTCCGGCCCCGCCGGCTCCGTCCCGGGCGGCCGCCCCGGTCCCACCCCGGCGCCCGGCCGACACCGCAACGCGCCGGCGCCGCTCGACCGAAACGGCTGAGCGCGGCCCCTTTCATCTGGTGGACGCGGCGCGGGTCCGGGTTCGACGGGCCGGGGGCCGCGGGTAGCGTCGGTGGGCATGACGGTCGTGCATCCGATCGCCCGGGCCTGGATCACCACTGGCGGCACCGGCGCGCAGAACTACGACGAGTTCGCCGACGACGCGGAGATCACCGCGATCATCGAGGCGAACCCGCACAGTGCCCTCGGCATCGAGATGCCCCACCGGGCGCCGGAGAGCCTCGGCAGGTCCTTCCTCGACGCCCTCCCCGACGCGGTGGCCCGCCTGACTGAGGCCAAGGCGGACGGCAGCTACACCCCGGCCGAGCAGGTCGTGGTGCTCTACCGGATCAGCGCGCCGGGCGAGGAGCCCGCGTACGGGCTCTTCGCCATGGTCGACACCGACCAGATCTCCACCCGGGCCGACGAGCCCGGTCTGGTCATCCGCAACGAGGACGTCTTCATCGCCAAGGTGCGGGAGCGGGTGGCCCTGGCCGAGGCGCTCGGGCACCTGCTCTCACCCGTACTGCTGCTCCAGACCGGGCGTGGCGACGAGCTGCACGCCGCGCTCGCGGCGGCGACCGAGTCGGCCGGCGCGCCCGCCGCGACGGACGTCGACCAGTCCGGGCGGACGCACGCCATCTGGCTGCTGGGTCCCGGCCCCGAGCAGGACGAGCTGACCGCCCTCGCCGGCGGCGGCGAGCTGGTGGTCGCCGACGGCAACCACCGCAGCCTGGCCGCGCAGACCGGCGGGCTGCCCCGCTTCCTGTCGGTGATCACCACGCCCGCGTCGGTCGCCATCCAGCCCTACAACCGGCTGGTCAGCGAGCTGACCACCACGCCGGAGGAGCTGCTCGACCGGCTCCGCGCCGCCGGTGCGGAGATCACCCCGATCGACGGCCCGGTCGAGGTCCCGGCGGGTGGCGGCGCCGTGCACCTCTACCTCGCCGGTCAGGGGTACGCGGTGACCCTGCCGCACGTCGACGGCGGCCGGCTGGAGAACCTCGACCACGCCCTGGTCGAGCGGCTGCTGCTGCGCGACGCGCTCGGCCTCGACCCGGGCGACAAGCGGATCACCTACGTGGGCGGCGACTACCCGGCGAGCTGGCTCACCGGTGAGGTCGACGCCGGCCGGGCGGAACTGGCCATCCTCATCGCCCCGGTGACCGTGGACGACTTCGTCGCGGTCAATCTGGCCCGGGAGAAGATGCCGCGCAAGAGCACCTGGTTCACCCCGAAGGCCCGCGGCGGCCTGGTGGTCGCCGAGCTGTCCCGCTGAGCTGTGACGAATACGCCTCCGTGCCGCCGCCCTTGCGGCGGCGCGGGGGCCGGCCTGACAGACTGCGCGGTATGCGCGTCTACCTGGGATCCGATCACGCCGGTTTCGAGCTGAAGGTGCACCTGGCCAACCACCTGGCCACGCAGGGCTACGAGGTGGTCGACGTCGGTCCGCACGCCTTCGACCCAGACGACGACTACCCGGCCTTCTGCCTGCACACCGGTGACCGGGTGGTCAACGATCCGGGCAGCCTCGGCGTGGTCATCGGCGGTTCCGGCAACGGCGAGCAGATCGCCGCGAACAAGGTCGCCGGCGTCCGGGCGGCGCTCGCCTGGAACATCGACACGGCGCAGCTGGCCCGGGAGCACAACGACGCCAACATCATCGCGGTCGGCGCCCGCCAGCACACCCTGGACGAGGCGACCGCCCTGGTCGAGGCGTTCCTGACCACCCCGTTCTCCGGCAACCCGCGGCACTCCCGGCGAGTCGCCCAGGTCGCCTCGTACGAGCAGACCCGCGAGCTGCCCGACCTGCCGGCCTGACCGCGTCAGCGGCCGGAGCGGGGAAGGTCCTCGCGGGGGACCCAGTTGCGTCGCACGATCACCACGCGGGCCTCGGCCTCGGCCAGGTCCGCGTCGGTGGGGCGGGCGGCGTCCCGGGCCCGCAACGCGGCGGCCACCCCGACCTGCGACGATCCGGAGCCGACGAGGCCGCGCAGCCCCCGCTCACCCTCGTCGGCCGCCGGGCCGGGCCGGCGCCCGCGGGGCGGCTCGTCGTGCACCCCGGCCGTCGTCGCGCTCGGCCCGTCCGGGGCCGGTGACTCGCTCTCGGCCTCGCCGTGGTGCCGCAGCCGGCGTCGCCGGCGCTCCGCATCACCCATCGGTCGACCGTACCGCCTCGGCGGCCCGCCGCACCCGTCAGAACACCTCCATCGGGGCCGGCGCGCGGTGCCAGCCGAAGGCGGGGGCGGCCGCCGCGAGCGTCCCGGGCGCGAGTTCCCGGACCCGGCCGGCGGCGGCGAGCGCCCCGAGCCCGGCGCCGCCCAGGTAGAGCTCGCCGAGGGCGCGTACGTCGCAGGCGAGCCGGGCCGGCTCGGCGGTGGCCGTGCAGGTCGCCCCCGTCGGGCTGCCGACCAGGCGCCACCGGCCGGCGTTCTCCGGCAGCAGCTCGTCGGTGACCTCGATCACCACGTCGACGTCGGTCGCGTACCGGCGGGCGGCCAGCGCGGCGGGCAGGTCGACCACGCGTACCCAGAGCCCGTCGGAGAGCTGGGCGCCGAGCTGGCGCGGCTCGTTCACCAGCCACAACAGCGGCTCGTCCACGGCGGCGGTACGGCAGGACAACCGCCGGGTCAGGTCGATCGAGAGCAGCAGCCGCCACAGCGCCAGGTACGCGTCGGGGTTCTCCGCGACCACCTCGTCGACCCGGACCTCCCCGCGCGGGCCGCCGCGGTCCCACTCCTCCTTCGTCCGGAACAGCGCGTACCCGTCCAGCCCCGCCGGCCCCTCGTGCAGCAGCACCCGCCGCTCGGTGGCCCCCTCCCGCAGGCTCTTCACGTCGGCCAGCACGTACCGCCACCAGCGCTCGTCCCGGCTCGACCAGCCGGGGCGGTCGGCGCGGACCCGGTCGTACAGCCGGGCCAGCTCGGCCTGCCGCGCGGCCGGCTGGTCCAGGCGGAGCGTGCCCGGGACGGACGCCGGCTCCGGCACGCGCAGCTCGGTGGTGTCGCAGCTGATGGTGAGCCGCTGCGCGGCCAGGCCGTAGCCGAACCGGGGGTAGATCCGGCCCTCGCTGGCCCAGAGCACCGCGACCGGCTCCCGGCCGGCGTCGCGGATCTCCCGCAGTTGGCGGCGCATCAGGGCGGTGAGCAGACCCCGGCGGCGGTGGGTCGGGGCGACCGAGACCATCGTCACGTGTGCCGCCGGCACGCTGGCCCCGGGCACCCCCAGTTCCCGGGTGAACGCCGCGGCGTGCGCGACCGCAGTGGTCCCGTCGCGGACCAGCAGCCCGCGCTCCGGTTCGAAGATCCCCCGCTCGACCTCCAGCAGTCCGGGGTCGAGACCGCCGTGGAAGGCCAGGGCCAGCAGCCCGGCGATCTCGTCGAAGTCCTCGGCGCGGGGCAACACCACATCGGTCATCGGATGTGTGTAACCCATCACCGTCGGGGTCGGCGACTGATTTGCCGGGTCGCTACGCTCGGAAACGTGGCCGGCGTCGGTCAGGGGGAGGACACGAAATGGCGGACCAGACCCAGCCGTGGGCCGAGCGCACCGTGGAGGTGCCGCCGCAGCCCGGCGTCGGGGTGCCGACGCAACGGGACGCGTTCCGGCGGGGGGTGGCCCCGGTGGGGCAGCGGCGTACCCCGCGTACCGACCAGTTCCCGGCCGTCGACCCGGCCGACTGGTCCGGCGGCGCCGCCCCGCGCCGGCCGATGGGCTGGCACCTGGCGCAGTTGCGCCGGGGTGGCGAGTGGAGCGCGGCGGGCGGCCTCTTCGCCTTCGTCTGCTGGGGCATCTGGGCGATCTCCGGCCGCGGCGACCTCACCGCGCCGCTGCTGACCTTCGTGCTGAGCCTGCTCACCGCGGTGGGCCTCTTCGCGCTCTCCCGCCTGCTCGGCCGGTTGGTCTGGGAGCGGCAGTTGGGCCGGGTGCGGCGCAGCGCCCGCGGCGCGCACCTGGTGACGGCGCTCTTCCTGGCCGGCGTGGGCGTCGCCTACCTGCAGCAGACCGAGTGGGTGGTGACGGCCTGGAACTGGGTCACCGGGAACTGATCCCGGTACCCGCGGGCGGGTCGGCGTCGCGCCGCCCGCCCGCGCGTCCGGTCGCGGGATGCCGCGACGCCGGTCGTCACTCCACCAGGACGGCGGCTGCTTACCCGGCGGGGCACGGTTCATCCGCGATCCCGAGCGGCTGAGCGGGTGCTCAATGGGTGCTGCCGTGCCCCTCGGCGTCCGCCTTCGGCGAGGCGACCCGAGCGGCCGGATCCTCGACGCCGGGCAGACCGCCGTCCGGGGCCACCATGCCGTCGTAGTTGTAGACCGTGCCGCCGTCACCGTGCTGCTTCGTGGTCCGGATGTAGCGATGGATCATGCCGTCGATCTCCAGCTCCAGCAGGGCCCGGTCACCCGCGTCCTGGCTGCTGCCGTCGCGGGGACCACCGACGAGGTAGGCGTTCGTGTTCGTGTCCATGGCGGTCCGGTACCCAGCTGCGGGGTGGACGAAAACGACGAACCGAACGGCCCGAGGGCCGTTCGGCGACCGGGTCGGTGCGCCCGGCGCACCGACCCGGACCGACCGTCGTGCCGCCCGGCCTGCGGGCGCAGCATGGGGCCATGGGCGCGTATCGATCAGCGTACGAGCGGAGCATCGCCGACCCGGCCGGCTTCTGGCGGGACGCGGCGGCGGACATCGACTGGTTCCGGGCGCCGGAGCGGATCCTCGACGACGGCGCGGCGCCGCT
Source organism: Micromonospora sp. GCM10011541 (assembly GCF_042650725.1). Taxonomy (NCBI): domain Bacteria; kingdom Bacillati; phylum Actinomycetota; class Actinomycetes; order Micromonosporales; family Micromonosporaceae; genus Micromonospora; species Micromonospora sp. GCM10011541. The sequence goes on along the minus strand of NZ_JBHSBP010000025.1, from coordinate 22,343 downwards.
GTACCGCTGGTTCCCGGACGGGGTGCTGAACACCTGCCACAACGCGCTGGACCGGCACGTGGCGGCCGGCCTCGGCGACCAGCCCGCGCTGATCCAAGACAGCCCGGTCACCGGCACGGTACGCACCTACAGCTACGCGGAGCTGCTGGCGGCGACCGCCCGGTTCGCCGGGGCGCTGCGCCGGCTCGGCGTCGGCCGGGGCGACCGGGTGCTGCTCTACCTCGCCATGGTGCCGGAGGCGGTGATCGCGATGCTGGCCTGCGCCCGGCTCGGCGCGGTCCACTCGGTGGTCTTCGGCGGCTTCGCCGCGCACGAGCTGGCGGTCCGCATCGACGACGCCCGGCCGAAGGTGGTGGTCGCCACCTCCTGCGGCATCGAGGTGGACCGGGTCGTCGACTACCACCCGATCCTCACCGCCGCGCTGGACGAGGCGACGCACGCCCCCACGCACTGCGTGATCGTCCAACGGCCGCAGCGGCCCGCCCCGCTCCTCCCCGGCCGGGACCTGACCTGGGACGAGGTCATGGCGGACGCCGAGCCGGTGGACTGCGTGCCGGTCAACGCGACCGACCCGCTCTACATCCTCTACACCTCCGGCACGACCGGCCGCCCCAAGGGCGTGGTGCGGGACAACGGCGGGCACGCCGTCGCGCTGCGCTGGTCGATGCGGAACGTCTACGACATCGGGCCGGGCGAGGTCTTCTGGGCCGCCTCCGACGTCGGCTGGGTGGTCGGCCACTCCTACATCGTGTACGCGCCGCTGCTCACCGGCGCGACCACCGTGCTGTACGAGGGCAAGCCGGTCGGCACCCCCGACGCGGGCGCGTTCTGGCGGGTGGTCGCCCAGCACCGGGTGGCCGCGTTGTTCACCGCGCCCACGGCGATCCGGGCGATCCGCCGGCAGGACCCGGACGCCGCGCTGATCTCCGGGTACGACCTGAGCAGCCTCCGTACCCTCTTCCTGGCCGGCGAGCGGCTCGACCCGGACACCTGGGCCTGGGCGGGGGAGCACCTCGGCGTGCCGGTGGTGGACAACTGGTGGCAGACCGAGACGGGCTGGCCGGTCGCGGCGAACCCGCGCGGCCTGCAGCCGCTGCCCATCAAGCCCGGCTCCCCGTCGGTGCCGGTGCCCGGGTACGACGTCCGGGTGGTCGACGGCACCGGCCGAGAGGTCCCGCCCGACACGGACGGCTCGATCGTGATCCGGCTGCCCCTGCCGCCCGGCTGCCTGCCCACCCTGTGGGGCGACGACGAGCGGTACGTCCGCTCCTACCTGTCCACCTTCCCCGGCCACTACCTGACGGGCGACGGCGGGCGGTTCGACGCCGACGGCTACCTCTACGTGATGGGCCGCACCGACGATGTGATCAACGTGGCCGGGCACCGGCTCTCCACCGGGGCGATGGAGGAGGTGCTGGCCGGCCACCCGGCGGTCGCCGAGTGCGCCGTGATCGGGGTCGCGGACGCCCTCAAGGGTCAGGTTCCCAGCGGGTACGTGGTGCTCAAGGCCGGCGCCGAGGTGGACCCGGACGCCCTCGCCGGCGAGCTGGTCGCCCTGGTCCGCCAGCGGATCGGCCCGGTGGCCGCGTTCCGTCGGGTGACCGTGGTGCCGGCGCTGCCGAAGACCCGCTCCGGCAAGATCCTCCGCCGGACCATGCGCGGGCTGGTCGAGGGGCGGGACGAGCCGGTCCCCGCGACCATCGACGACCCGGCCACCCTGGCGGTCTTCCGCGGCCTCGGCACCGGGGCTGACTGATCCGCGCTGGCCGGAGGCCTGCGGTCAGCCGGCGGCGAAGCGGTGCAGCACGAAGTCCTTCGCCGAGCCGCAGGCGATCACCTCGGTGTTCCACGAGCAGGACTCGCCGCGCACGTCCTTGAGCTGGCCCAGCTCGACGACCCGGCCGGACTCGGCGCCCACCCCGGCGACGCTGCGGTCGTCCTCGCTGCTGCCCAGCGGCTCGGCGAAGACGAGCAGGTTGCCCGCGTCAACCCGGACCGCCACCCCGTCCCGCGCGTCCAGCACCCGCTGCCCGTCCGGCCCGAAGAGGGTGACCGCCGGATCCGGGTAGGTCCGCCGGGCCAGCACCCGCTCGCCGAGCGGCACCAACAGGTCGGCGCCGGGGGCGGACCAGCGCTCCGCCTTCTTCCCCTCGGCCGCGGCCACCACCGCGGCGGTCGCCGGGTCGGCGTCGGCCACCTCCAGCAGGCAGGCCCGGTGCTCGCCGCACGGCACCAGCCCCTTGGGCCGGTGCCGGTCGTCCGGCGCCCGGTAGAGCACCGTCGGCTCCGCCGAACTCCCCAGGTCGTACGCGAGTAGTTGGAACCCGCCGTCGTCGTTCGCCACGTACAGCCCGTCCGAGTGCGCGACGACCAGGTCGTCCGGCTCCGCGACGTTGGTGCGTCGGCGCAGCACCGCGCCGGTGGCCATGTCGATCAGGCGGACGGAACGGTCCGACGACACCTGCACGATCCGCCGGACCTCGCCCTGCCAGGGATCCCGGGCGCCGCCGCCGGCGAAGCCCGGCCCGGCCAGGCCCTCCTCGCTGGTCACCAGGTGGACGCTGGTGCGCGAGTTGCCGTACTGGTCGCGCGGGTCGGCGTGGCTCCACTTCTCCGTACCGTCGCTCACCCGCAGGCCGACCAGCCGGTGTCCGTCCCGGTCGGCCAGCACCATCACGTCCGTGCCGAAGAAGAACTCGTCGTCGCCGTGCACCGGGTGGTGCCACCGCTGGCGGCCGGAGCCCACGTCGAGGACCTCCAGCTCACGAGGGGTGCTGGTGCCGGCGGCGTCCGCGACGAGGGCCACCGCGTCGGGCAGGGCGACGATCCGGTCCCACTGTTCGGCGGGCGCCGCGCTCTGCCGGCGCCACAGCTCCTTGCCGGTGCCCGCGTCGACGGCGACCACCTCCAGCCGGTCGTCGTCCCGCGGGTACGCCAGATAGGCGCGGTCGCCCAGCGTGGCGGTGAACATGTCGCTGGGCCGGTCCGCGCCGGCCGGGATCCGCGTGCCCTTGTCGAACGCCTGGAAGTCCAGCTCCGGGTGCCGGTCCCGGGTCAGGTAGAGAACCGCCGCGGTGGCCACACCGGCGAGGGCCGCCACCGCGCCGATCGAGATCCAGAGCGCCCGGCGCCGGCCCCCGCGCGCGGTCGGGGCCGCCGACCCGGGTACGTCCGGCGCGTCGCCCGCGGGCGTCCCGTGCGGCCACGGTGCGGCCGGCGCCGCTCCGCTCGGTGCTCCGGGCGGCATTGGAGCGGGGGACCCGGGCCAGGGCTCCGGGCCGCCGGCGGCGGAGATGACCGGCGCGGATGGCGGCTGCGGCGCGGGGCCGATCGGGGCGGCGGGGACCGTGGCCGCGGAAAGGCCTCGCCCGGGTGGCGCCTGCGGCGCGGGCCCGGCCGGAGCGGCGGCGGGGACCGTGCCCGCGGGGCCGAGCGGCAGGGCCCCGGCGGGGCCGGCAAGCGGTGTGGCCGGCGCCCCGGCGCCAAGAAGCTGCGGGGTCGGGCCGTCCGGCCCCGCATCGTACGCAGCCCGCACCGCCGCGCCCGACCATGGTCGATGCATGCGCAAACGGGTGCGTCACCTGGACGAGGGCCCTGCGCGCCTTCCGTCGAAGCGGGCCGGCAACGGCCTGGTGCTCCAGCGGGACTGACGGGCGGATGGCACGGCCGGCCCGAGCAGCGGACATGAAAGTGGCCCAGGTCGGGCACTCGTCCGACCTGGGCCATCTGCGTGAGCGGGCGACGGGAATCGAACCCGCACCGTCAGTTTGGAAGAGCGTGCTCAAGCGGTCGTGATGCCCGGAACGCCTGCGGGCGGCGGCCGGCCCGGTCGCCTCTCGTGCCCGCTCGTGCCCGCTCCGCACCACGGTTACTGGCCCACGGATGGCCCATGCCGGCCTTGGGGGTTGGAAGAAGATTACGGACGGCTGGTCGCCTGGTGATCGCATGGTTCACTATCGCGCATGACGTGGCGAAGGACCGGGCTGGTGTTGGCGGTCATCCTGGCGGTGGTGGCCTTCGTTGGCTGGCGCTGGTGGCACAACCGCCCGCCGTACGGCCCGGAAGCGCTGGCCATCAAGTCCTCACTTCAGTTCGTCGGCCACGAGGAGGCTCAGGCCGCGCTCGGCGACAAGGTAAACGCCCCGGTGTCCGACGGACGCGACCAGCTGGTGCTCGGGCAGGTTTCATGGCAGACCCCGCCCAAGCCACTCGATGGCGGATACTTCGCGATCTTTCTCGTCGACAAGCGCACCAACCTCAAGCCGGGAAGCTTCAGCGCGTCGTCGCCAATGCAGGAGGCCGTCGGCCTCGGGAGCGCCGGAGTCGACAACAAGATCGCCGAACGCTATTCCTGGCTACAGGGCGCAGGCGACGTCAGAGAGGGAAACAGCTGGACGAGCTACGGCTCCAGACTGGCCGTGTCCGACGGGGACGCTTCGCCGCTAACGTTCGTTGCGGCCTTTCCGTATGTGGAGGGGCCGCTACGGGCGGTGGTCCACGTGCCCACTGCCCCGGTTGCGATTTCGGACCTGCTGTTGGCCCTGGCCTATATGGGGCCGGACGGGCAGGTGTACTGGGCGCAACGGCTCCAAGGGTAGATAGCGGATCTCCTCGTCGGGCAGTCGTAGACCGTCCAGCCTCCCCGGACGGGGACAAGGTGGAGCGCCTCACCAGCCGAACGACCTTGGCCCCGTCCGGGGAGGCTGGTAGCCCTTGTGGTGCCCGACGAGGGGATCCGCCCCGGCTGATCTCTGAGGAGGGTCGGGGTTCGGGGCGGAGCCCCGAGGTCTTCTAAGCGTGTGTGAGACGGAGTCCGAGTCCGACGCTCAGCCGAAGCACCGAACGGTTACGGCGATGTCGGGAGCAGGGTCGTAGTCCTCCGGGTGGATGACCCCTAGCTCGACCCGCCTTCGGTCCGAGCGCACGGGGTCGTCCTGCTGCCCGGACAGGCAGCTGGGATAGCCCCCGAGGTGCCGACCACCGTTCGCATCGATCCAGTACTCACCAACGACGGAGTAAGACCTGGTCGGCTCGTCGCCGTCGGCGTCAAACCAGATTGTGCTGGTTTCCTGGTTCGACCAGGTCACCGTGCCTGTGATTCGTTTGGGCGTCACGGTGTGGTCGGGTAGCAGCCGTCCGAGCGCGAAGCCGGTCACTAGCGCCAGCGCGACGAGCAGGGCGAGCTGTAGGCGCCGGGGATGCTGCCCGATCAAGCGTCGGATGGAACTCCACTGCGACATGCGGCGTACGGTACCGACTCCCATAGGAGGGCCAACTCCTGCAACCGTCCGCCCGAGACCTGGCCGTTTAGAGATCAACCGGCTAGGAGTACCTTTTCGAACGCGCAGTAGGTGCTGCTCGTCCCCAAGCGTGGCCGGCCAGCCCGGCCGATGCCGGCCGGAGGTCGCCAGCAGGCCGGGGCCGGGCCGGCGCGGCCCGCTTCGCGGGCCGCCTTGATCCTCTAAGAGGCTAATTCGGCAGTTCGCTCAGCCAGCGACTCCTGGAGCGGTAGCCGGGCCACCACGGACCACTCGTACATTCGGCGGTCGCGGTGCATCTCGATCAGGTCGACGTGGCTGATCCGAACGGCGGCGGGCTCGGGCTCGATGGCCTCGACGGCCCGGATGTAAGGCTCCGCCGGCCCATCTGCCGTCAGGTAGGCGACGCTCACGTGTGGCCGGTACCGGCGGGGATCCTCGGGGACCTGGTCCTCACCCACGACGCGACCAATGGCGATCCGGGTAGCGGCGCGTAGCTGCTGGACGGCCCGGGCGGGCGCCGCTGGCATGGCGATGGCTTCGTCTGCCACGACGATCTCACCGAACTCGACGTCGACCGCGGGCAGGTGGGCGAGCTGCACGCCTGCTTCCGTGATGATCGCGGACAACGTCTCGTCGGTGATCTCATCGGTGAACCCGATCCCCTGCATGGTCAAGTGCAGCCACTCGTCTGGAATGAGGGTTACGGGCGGCGCGAAGCTCAACGCCGACCGGTAGCGGTCAGCCAGGCGGTTCAGGTCCGGCTGGTCTTCAAAGGTGGCGTGGAAGGCGTAGAAGCGACGGCCGACACGCCAGCCGGGCCGCCACCACCAGTGGTCGTGGACCTGCTCGGCGTGCCGCCCTGGTGCCAGGTCAGCGAGTGACACGGCTTTCTCCTGTCAGACCTCGGACGGCGCTTCCGGCTCGATCGCCGTTGGCTCTACCTCGTACTCGTCGATGACCATGATTCGGTCGGCGGGCCAGACGGACTCTGACACTTCGAGGATCGTGCCGTCTTCGGCTCGGGCGACGTGGATAACGTGCATGACTGGGGCACCCAGGGGCAAGGTGAGCGCGGCGGCTTCCTCGGCCGTTGGTAGCCGGGCAACCCATTGGTCGCGGGCCGTGCTGTAGCGCTTGCCGCTCAGATCCTCGACGCAAAGGAACAGGCCCTTGGGGACGACGGTGGGTTCTTCGAGGAAGGTGCCGCCGGCAATCTCCATGGGGATGTAGCTGGCACCGATCTCCTCGGGCCTACCGGTCTCTCGGTCGAAGAGGTGGCGACGCCGGACGACTGCAGCGGTGCCAGGCTCGGCGCCCATCACCTCGGCGATATGCGCGGGTAGTGGTGCGCGTCCAGCGAAGACGATCTCGTGCCGGAGGTGGGAGGTGAGCAGCCGCTGATCCTTGCGCGCTCGCCCGTAACGATCGCGGGAGCGCCGTTGTAGCCGCCGGCTTTCCCGCACGAACGTGCCGATGCCGTGTCGGGACTCGATCAGTCCTTCGGCGCGAAGTACGCCGATGGCGTTCCTCAGCGTGATCGGGCTTACCCGGAAGCGCTCTGCGAGAGCTGTCTCAGCGGGGAGCCGGTTGTCCGGCTTGAACTTGCCCTCGCGGACTTCCCTGCGTAGCTGGGCCGCGATCTGCAAGTACTTGGGTGCTTTAGCACCGAGATCTTCTGACATGTCTGCCCCGTCCTGGGCCTTGTCCTATGGAGGTCTACCCCTCTTGAACACGGTACCGCCGACCCCGTCTGCACAATTTGAAACCTTGGTCCTATAGAGGAGTTGAGGACAGGGCTAGCGACCCGTATGGTCCTCTATAGGTCTCAAGGACCGAAGCCAAGAGCCGGCAGAGGGTCGGCGGCGAGCAATCGAGAGGACGGGGCGATGTCGATCCCCAACGCGATCAAGGTTCCGGTTCCGTTCGACTACGTCTTCCCGCACGGTGCGCTGTGCCTTGGTGTGGAGCCGGTGACGGACTTCGACAAGCGCGGCCAGGGTGACGACCAGGCGCGCGACAAGGACACCGGCGAGCGGCTGTGGGTGGTCAAGGTCCTGGACCTGGACCCGGAGGCCGGGAAGTTCGGCGGGTCGAAGGAGGTCAAGGTGAAGATCGCCGCCCCGGTCCAGCCGGTGCCGCCGGCGTCGGCGGTGCCGGGCTACCCGCCGGCGGTGGAGTTCTCCGACGTGACGCTCACGCCGTACGTCGACAGCCAGCGGTGCAAGGCCACGGGGAAGTGCCGGGCGCGTCAGGCGTGGTCGATCCGCGCCGGTGCCATGTCCGCCGCCGCCGTGAAGCAGGCGGCCTGACCACATCTGGACGCGCGGGGCGGGCCTCCTCCGCCAAGACGATTCCCGCCCCGCGTCTCCCCTTGATCTCCCTGAAAGGAGTGGGTTGATGCCCACCGTATCGAACGCTGCCCGGGTGACCGTCGCGCAGATCGCGGCGGTGTCGGCGGCGATGCCGTCGAGCGTGCTGGACGAGAAGGCGTGGGCTGGCTGGCAGGACCAGCTCGCGGACTTGTGGGAGCGGATCGCCGCTGAGGGCGGCCCCGGCGCGAAGCAGGCCGCGGCGCGTGCGGCGAGTGCTCGGGCTGAGGCGGTCAGGGTGCGGGCCGGGTGGTCGCAGTGAAGACCCACCGCCGCACCGTGATGCGCCTGGCCGGCCCTGGTATCCGGGCCGCCCGCGACGTCTACACCACCATTCCCGCCGACGCCGTGCGCGTCGCCGCCCTGGTCGAGATCTCCGCTGCCGCCGCAGCCCTGGCGCGGACGGTGGTGAAGTTGCGCCACCTCGACCCCGATTTGATCGCCCCGCACGTCTCCGATCGGGTCGACCTGCGGGCGGTGCTGGGCCGTGGCCGGTGGCTGCCGACCATGACCCGCCACGTCCCCGCCCCACTGTCCGGACCGGTCGACCTGGCCGCCCTCGCCCCGGTCCGCCCCGTGCGCCGCCGGGTGATTCGCCGTCGTCCCGGCTCCCCTGGGCAGGCGTCGCTGTTCGCCGCTGCGACGGTCGGGGAGGGCTGACCGATGCCGCTGGTGAACGTGATCCGGGGTGATCGGATCGACCCTGCCCCGATCAACGTGCGTACCCCGTTCATCCGGGTGCCGATGTGGCTGGCCTTGACCTGGTGGACGTTGAAGGGCCTCGGCCGCCTGGTCGTGGTCCTGGTGCGCTTCTGGTACGTCACCGCCCCGGCCGTAGTCTTCGGCTGGCTGTACCTGCGCTTCGGCTGGGCGGGTCCGGTCGGCCTGGTCGCCGCCGTCGCGACTGTATCGGCCGGTTGGTGGTTCGGTCACCGGGACTCGTTCCTGCGGTTCGGGTGGTGGCCGGTGCTGTCCCGCTACCGACGGATGGTCTACCGCCGCAACTGGCACGCCGCGATGGTCACCGCCCGCCTCGCAGTCTCCTTCGACCGGCACACCGTCCTGCCCATCCTCAAGGCCGTCCGCTGCGGCGCGGGCGTCGACGTGGTGACAGTGCGGATGGTCACCGGCCAGATCCCCGACGACTTCGCCAAGGTGGCCGAGCGCCTCGCCCACACCTTCGGCGTCCGCCAGGTCAAGGCCGCCCCCGGCCCGCGCACGGACCTGGTGCTCCTGGCCCTGTTCCGCGGTGACCCCCTCGCCAAGGTTGTCCGGCCCCTGCCGGTGCCGGCCGTGCCCGAGTTCACCGCCCTCCCGGTCGGCCGTCAGGAAGACGGCGACGGCTACCCGCTGCGCCTGTTCGGCACTCAGGTCCTGGTCGTGGGCGCCACCGGGTCGGGCAAGGGTTCCGTCATCTGGTCCGTGGTCCGCTCCCTCGCCGCCGGGTTCACCTCCGGCCTGGTGCAGCTCTGGGGCCTTGACCCCAAGGGCGGCATGGAACTCGGCATCGGCGCGCCGATGTTCACCCGGTTCGCCTGCACCGACTACGCCGCCATGGCCGGGCTGATCGAGGAAGCCGCCACCGTGGCCCGCGACCGGGCGAGCAAGCTGCGCGGGCGCACGCGCCAGCACACCCCGACGCCGGATGAGCCGCTGATCGTCCTGGTGATCGATGAGCTGGCGAACCTGACCGCCTACCTCACCGACCGCCAGCTCAAGGACCGGATAAAGGCCGCACTGTCCATCCTGCTGTCCCAGGGCCGCGCCGTCGGCGTCCACGTCGTCGCCGCGATCCAGGACCCCCGCAAGGAAGTCCTGCCGTTCCGCGACCTGTTCCCCACCCGCATCGGTCTGCGGCTCGCGGAAGCCGCGCAGGTCGACCTGGTGCTCGGCGACGGGATGCGGGACCGGGGCGCGCTGTGCGACCGCATCCCGCAGAGCCTGCCGGGTGTCGGGTTCGTGGTCATTGACGGTGACCCGACCCCGATGCGGGTCCGCTTCTCCTACCTGACCGACGACGAGATCCGCGACATGGCCCAGACCTACGGCCGGCTGCGCGTGATCGACGGCGAGATTCTGGAAGGTGCCGCATGAAGCCCCACCCGACCACCACCCGCGCTGATCGGATCGACGGCCTGGTTCTCGTCGTCATCCTGCTCATCGTCGCCGGCTTCGCGGGCGCCGCCTCCTTCACCCACGTCAAGGACTGGACCCTCGACAACAGCCCGGCCGGCACCGGGGAGTGGTTCGGCTGGGCCAACGCCGTCATCTCCGAACTGATCCCCACCGCCGCGCTACTCACCATCCGCCGCCGTCGCCGCACCGGCGGGCCGATCGGCTACCCGATGTTCCTGCTTGTCGCCGCCGTTGCTCTCTCCCTCGCCGCGCAGCTCGCCGTCGCCAAGCCCGGCCTGTCCGGGTGGCTGCTGTCCGCCGTCCCCGCGTTGGCGTTCATCGGGCTGTCCAAGCTGGTCCTCACCACCGGTCCCACCCCGGCCCCGACCCCGGCTGCGCCGGTCAAGGAAGCCACCTCGCCGGCCCGGCCGGTGGAGCCGACCGCCCCGCCCGTCCGGCAGGCTTCGTCGCCGGTCGCCTCGCCGGTCGTCCCTGAGCCGGTCGCCCTGGTCCCGGTCGAGCCTGTCCGCCCGGGTGCGGTCGCCCCGGTGTCGCCGGCCGCGTTCACCCGCCGCAACGGCACCCCGCTGGTCGGGGAGGTGACCCGATGAGCGACGCCATCGCCTCCGGGCTGCTCCTGGTCGCAGCTGTGGCGCTGATCTGCTGGGACCGGTACTGCCTCTACGTCGCCCGCTACGAGCTGGCCGCGCTGCAACGCGCCGCTCTACGCGACCCGCTGACCGGCCTCGCCAACCGCGCCGGCCTTGCCCAAGCCTGGGAGCAGCTCGCCCCCGTCCGGCCGTGGGCGGTCGTGGTCGACCTGGACGGCTTCAAGCCGGTCAACGACACCCACGGCCACGCCGCCGGAGACATCGTGCTGACCGCCGTCGCCGCCCGCCTCCGCACGGTCCACGGGGTCGCCGCCCGGCTCGGTGGGGATGAGTTCGCCGCCCTGGTCTGCGACCCCGAGCCGCCCGCCGCCGCCCGCCACCTCGCCGCCGCGATCGCCGCCCCGGTCCGGCTGCCCTCCGGCGTCGCGGTGTCGGTGACGGCCAGCATCGGCCTCGCCCCCGCCGGGCCGGCCGGCCTCGCCGCCGGTCTCGCGGATGCTGACGCCGCGATGTACCGGGCCAAGACCACCCGGACCGGCGTCGCGGTGTTCGATCCGCGCCGCGACGACCACGCCACCGCCGACACCCGCCCCACCGTCCGGGTCCGCGACCTCGCCCCCGCTACTGCGGAGGTGGGCCGATGATCATCACCCCGACGCTGCCCGGCCTCACCCCCGCCACCACCGAGGGGCCGAGGCCGGGCTCCCGGGCCGCTCGGATGCTCATGCCCCGCTCTGTCGACGTGGTGAAGGATCTGGCCGCTGACTACGGGGTCTGCACCCGTCCTGTCTCCCTGCGGCGGACCGACCTGGACTCGGGCCGGACCGAGGTCATCGACATGCCGTGCGGCGCCACCCAGGAAGCCAAGTGCCCGGCCTGCGCCAAGCGGGCTCGGCGGCTGCGGCAGCAGCAGATCCGGGAGGGCTGGCACCGCGACGACGAACCCGACCCCGGCCCGCAACCCGCCACGGACGCGCAACGCGGGCTGATCGTCGCCCGCGCGCATCTCGAGTTCGCCCGCGACGAAGCCGCCCGGTCGTCGCAGTGGGATCAGGTCGCCGACCTGGACGAGGCCATCGCGGAACTGGAAGCCCAGATCACTACCGAAGGACTCCGCGGTCGACCCGCACCCCCGCACACCACCGACGACCAGGAGGAGAGTGACGGCAAGCGACGGGTCCGGTCGACCAAACGCCGGCAGGACGCCCCCGACCTGCCCCGCCTCCCCGTCGACAACCGCACGGTCGGCCGCACATATGAGGGGCACGGCGGGCAGGTGTTTCGGCCGTCGATGTTCCTCACCCTCACCCTCGGCTCCTACGGGCGCGTCCACTCCGACGGCACCCCCGTCGACCCGGACACCTACGACTACCGGCGGGCCGCGTGGGATGCCGTGCACTTCCCCCGGCTGCTCGACCGGTTCTGGCAGAACCTCCGCCGGGCGGTCGGCTGGAATGTCCAATACGCGGGCGCGGTCGAGCCGCAACGTCGTCTTGCCCCGCATGCCCATTTCGCCATCCGGGGCACCATTCCTCGGGCGCTGGTGCGGCAGGTCGCCGCCGCCACCTACCACCAGGTGTGGTGGCCGTCCGTCGACCAGCGGGTCTACGAACCGGGACGGGCGCCGCAGTGGGACGCCGACGCCGCCGGCTACACCGACCCGGTCACCGGGCGGCTGCTGCCGTCGTGGGATGACGCCCTGGACCTGGTCGACGGCGACCCCGACGCTGAGCCGGTGCACGTCGTCCGCTTCGGCGTGCAGGTCGACGCCAAGGGCGTCCTCGCCGGCACCAAGGACGCCGACCGGTGCGTCGGCTACATCACCAAGTACCTCACCAAGCAGGCCGCCGACTGCCATGAGGTCACCACTGGCCGGCAGCGGGCGCATCTGGAACGGCTGTGGTTGGAGCTGCGGCACACGCCATGTTCGGAGCGGTGCGCCAACTGGCTGCTCTACGGCGTCCAACCGAAGAAGGCCCGGCCCGGGTTGAAGCCGGGGAACTGCAAGAACAAGGTCCACAAACGGCAAACCCTCGGCATCGGCGGCCGCCGCGTCCTCATCTCCCGGCAGTGGTCCGGCAAGACCCTGACCGACCACCGCGCCGACCGGAAGGAGTGGGTCAGGGCGCTCCTGGGCGTCACCACCGGCGCCGACACGGCTCCGGCTGGCGGGGAGCAGCGGCACGCGTGGGAACTCGCCAAGCCGACTGATCCGGACGTGCCGCCCCTCGGCCACCGGGTCCTGCGGGCGATCTCCGAACGCATCCAATGGCGGGCACAGCTCGCCGCCGCGGGACGGGCCGCCGACCCGCCCGGTGTTTCGGCAACTGATCAGTGCCTGACGACTGGAGAGGAGCCTCGACGGTGACGGATGACCTGCTGACCGCTGGTGAGGTGGCGGCTCGCCTCCGCGCTACACCTCGCTTCGTGCGCCGGCTGGTGGCTGAGCGGCGGATCGCGTACGTCAAGGTCGGCCGCTTCGTCAGGTTCGAACCTGACGCCGTGGACGCCTACATCGAGGCCAACCGGGTTGTGCCGATGAGCCGGGCGCAGTTGCGGCCGCAGTTCGCGGAGGTGGCCTGATGCCGGCGCGGGGTGGCCGGCGCCGGTTCGGCAATGTGCGGCAGCGGTCGTCGGGTCGCTGGCAGGCCCGCTACGTCGGCCCGGACGGCCTGACCCGGACTGCGCCGCACACCTTCGCCACCGAGAAGCAGGCGGAGAAGTGGCTCACCCTGGTCGAGTCGGAGATCATCCGGGGGGAGTGGGTTGCGCCGGAAGCGGGCGAGATCGAGCTCTCGGCGTACGGGCGGCGGTGGATCGCTGAGCGCAAGCTTGCTCCAAGGACGCGGCAGGGCTACGAATTCCTGTTCGCACGGCAGGTCGTTCCGTATCTCGGGCACCTGATGTTGGGCGGGATCAAGCCGGCGACCATCCGGGCGTGGCGCAAGAAGCTCCTGGATGCGGGCGTGCCGGAGCCTCAGGCGGTCAAGGCGTACGCGCTGCTGCGGGCCATCCTCAACACGGCGGTGCGCGAGGACGAGATCATTCGGCAGAATCCCTGCCGGATCAAGGGCTTCGACCAGTACCACACCCCAGAGCGACCTACGGCCACGATCGCCCAGGTCTACGCCCTGGCCGACGCGATGCCTGCTCGGTTCTCGGCGCTCGTCGTGGTCGCGGCGCTTTCGGCTCTGCGGTGGGGCGAGCTGGTCGCCCTACGCCGCCGGGACCTCGACCTCGACTCTGGGACGGTCCGGGTCACGCGCAAGCTCGCCGCGCTGCGGAGTCACCTGGAATTCGGGCCGCCCAAGTCGGCTGCCGGGGTCCGGGTCGTCGCCGTGCCGGCCGCTGCCGTGGAGGCGCTGCGGGCGCATCTGGCCGAGTTCACCGCCGCCGATGCTGACGCCCTGGTCTTCACCGGCGACAAGGGCGCGCTGCTGCGGTCCGGCAACTTCGGCCGGGCGGTCAAGTGGACGCGGACGGTCGCAGCGCTGGGGCTGCCCGGCTTCCACTTCCATGACCTGCGGCACACCGGCAACACCCTCGCCGCAGCCTCTGGCGCGAGCACTCGCGAGCTCATGCAGCGAATGGGGCACGCGAGCATGCGGGCGGCGTTGATCTACCAGCACGCGACCAGCGAGCGGGACCGTGAGATCGCCTCGGCCATGGATCGGCGGATCGCCCGGCAGGCCCGGCGCAATGGCGGCCAGAGCAGCTAGTGGCCCACGGATGGCCCGCAAGATCGAAGCGGGGGAGTGGTCGACTTGACCAGGATCGGGGGATACAGCCTCTGACCTGGGCCGGAGGCTGGTGGAGCGGGCGACGGGAATCGAACCCGCACCGTCAGTTTGGAAGACTGAAGCTCTGCCATTGAGCTACGCCCGCGAGCGCCCCGCGGTGACGAGACGCGCCGACAGCCTACCCAATACCCGTCCCGCCCGCGCAGCGCCGTACCGCCCGTACCGCCGCCGAAGCGCCCGGCGCCCTGCCGAGATCCGCACGACCTGCGGCAGACAGCGGCCTCCCGGCGCTCGGAGACCACCGTTTCCCGCCTGTTGCCGCGGTGGGCGGCGAGGCCCGCCCGTCGGGAGCCCCGTGACCGGGGCGGCGGGTCGATGCGGCCCCGGGACGTCCGGTGGGCGCCGACGGCATACACTTCTCGTCGCCACGGGGTGTGGCGCAGCTTGGTAGCGCACTCGCTTTGGGAGCGAGGGGCCGTGGGTTCAAATCCCGCCACCCCGACTGTCGTCCGCGGCCGGGTCGCCCGGGAACCGCCGATTTTTCCGCGCGGTACCCGGGCGCTGCCGAGGCAGACTGCCGGCTCGCCTACACTCGATGCGCGCAAACACGCCCAGATTCAACTGAGATCCGTCAAGGAGTACGCCTGTGAAGAGCACCGTCGAGACTCTGAGCCCGACGCGCGTGCGGCTCGCCATCGAGGTGCCGTTCGTCGAGCTCGAGCCGAGCCTCAGGAAGGCGTACCGGGAGATCGGTTCGCAGGTGCAGGTGCCCGGCTTCCGCCGGGGCAAGGTGCCGGCCGCCGTGATCGACCAGCGGGTGGGCCGCGGCACCGTCCTCAACGAGGCGGTGCAGGAGGCCATCCCGCAGAACATCCTCGCCGCGGTCCGCGAGCACGACCTGAAGACCCTGGGTCGCCCGGAGGTCGAGATCACCGAGTTCAACGACGGTGACTCGCTGAACTTCACCGCCGAGGTGGACGTCCGTCCGGAGATCACCCTGCCGGACCCGGCCACCATCGAGGTGACCGTGGACGAGATCCAGGTCGACGACAGCGAGATCGACGAGCAGGTCAAGGGTCTGCGGGAGCGGTTCGCCACGCTGAAGACCGTGGAGCGGGCCGCCCAGGAGGGCGACTACGTCCAGATCGACCTGAACGCCACCGTCGACGGCGAGGACGTGCCGGGCGGTTCGGCGAGCAACATCTCGCACGAGGTCGGCAGCAAGCAGCTCCTGCCGGGCCTGGACGAGGCCCTGGTCGGCCTCGCCGCCGGCGACAGCACCACCTTCTCCACGCAGCTCGTGGGCGGCGACTTCGCCGGCCGGGACGCCGAGGTGGCGGTGACCGTGCGCACGGTCAAGGAGAAGGAGCTGCCGGAGCTGGACGACGACTTCGCTCAGATGGCGAGCGAGTTCGACACCATCGAGGAGCTGCGGAACGACCTGCGTGAGCGGGTCACCCGGGGCAAGCAGGTCGAGCAGATCTACGCGGCTCGCGACAAGGCCCTCGAGCAGATGGTCGCCGCCGCCGAGGTGCCGGCCCCGGAGGGGGTCGTCCGCGAGGAGGTCGAGAGCCGCAAGGCCGCCATGGTCGACCAGCTCGAGCGGATCGGCGCCTCCCTGGAGGAGTACCTCGCCGCCGAGGAGAAGACCGAGGAGCAGATCGACGCCGAGCTGACCGAGGCGGCGACCGACGGGGTCAAGATTCAGCTCCTGCTGGACACCCTGGCCGACGCCGAGGACGTCCAGGTCTCCGACGACGAGTTCGGTCACGAGATCGTCCACCGCGCCCAGCGCGCCGGGATGGCCCCGCAGCAGTACTACGACCAGCTGGTCCGCTCCGGCGCCGCCACGGCCGTCTTCGGCGACGTCCGTCGCGGCAAGGCGCTCGCCTCGGTGATGGAGAAGATCAAGATCAAGGACTCGGCCGGCAACGAGGTCACCCTCGACGCGCTGCGGGCCGCGAACGAGGCCGAGCACGACCACCAGCACTGATCGACCGGGTTGGCCGCCGTCCGCTGCGTTCGCGGTGGGCGGCGGCCGAAACCCTTTCCGGGGTACGTCTTCAGGACAACTGCGCTGAGAGCGAACAGTGCCCCGACCGGGAGTACGCCCCCCGGCTGAGCGGTTAGTGTCGGGTAGGACGGTACGGAGAGCGAAGGGCTGCCATGACCGACATGCACATCCCAGCGAAGCCGCTCCGGGCGATCGAGGCCCGCGGTGGCGACACCATTGGCAACCTCGACGACTCGGTCTACAACCGGTTGCTCAAGGAGCGGATCGTGTTCCTGGGCAGCGAGGTGACCGACCAGGTCGCCAACCGCATCTGCGCGCAGCTGCTGCTGCTCGCGGCGGAGGACCCGGACCGCGACATCAACCTCTGGATCAACTCGCCGGGTGGCTCGGTCTACTCCGGCATGGCGATCTACGACACCATGCAGTTCATCGACAACGACGTGTCGACCGTGGCGATGGGCATGGCGGCCTCCATGGGCCAGCTGCTGCTCTGCGCGGGCACCAAGGGCAAGCGGTACGCCCTCCCGCACGCGCGGATCATGATGCACCAGCCGTCCGGTGGCCTCGGCGGCACCGCGTCGGACATCGCGATCCAGGCCGAGCAGATGCTCTACACCAAGCGGATGTTCCAGGATCGGGTCGCCTTCCACACCGGCCAGAGTCAGTCGCAGATCGAGGCGGACTCGGACCGGGACCGCTGGTTCACCGCCCAGGAGGCCCTGGACTACGGCTTCATCGACAAGGTGATCATCGGGGCCGCCCAGGTTCCGGATGGCGCCGGGACCCTGAGCTGAGGAGCTGACGATGACCGATCTGAGCCTGCCGCCCCAGTTCGCGGCCGTGCACAACCGTTACGTGCTCCCCTCGTTCGTGGAGCGCACGTCGTACGGGGTCAAGGAGTCGAACCCGTACAACAAGCTTTTCGAGGACCGGATCATCTTCCTCGGCGTCCAGGTGGACGACGCGTCGGCCAACGACGTGATGGCCCAGCTGCTGACGCTCGAGGGCACCGACCCGGACCGCGACATCATCATGTACATCAACTCGCCGGGTGGTTCGTTCACCGCGATGACGGCGATCTACGACACCATGCAGTACGTCCGGCCGGACATCCAGACGGTGTGCCTGGGCCAGGCGGCGAGCGCGGCGGCGGTGCTGCTGTCCGCCGGCACCGCGGGCAAGCGGATGGCGCTGCCCAACTCCCGGATCATCATCCACCAGCCGGCCACCGAGGGCGGCTACGGTCAGGGCTCGGACATCGAGATCCAGGCCCGGGAGATCCTGCGGATGCGGACCCAGCTGGAGGACATGCTCTCCCGGCACTGCAACCGCCCGATCGAGCAGGTCCGCAAGGACATCGACCGGGACAAGATCATGACGGCCGAGGAGTCCAAGGAGTACGGGCTGGTCGACACGATTCTCACCAGCCGCAAGAAGGGCCTGCTGGCGGCGCACGCCAGCAGCTGAGCACCACCGGGTCGGAGGTCGGCCGTGGACTGAGTTCCCGGCCGACCTCTGACACACCCGTTTTGGGGGTCGGAGAAACCTCCGCCAGCGGGTAACGTCGGGTCTGTACCGCTTCGCTGGGTCGGACCGGCGGGGCTACACAGACGGACGGGCGCGCGGCGCCCGCAGGTCAGGGCCGGCGTTCCGGCCGACGAGTGCAGGGAGAACGTAGGTGGCACGGATCGGTGACGGCGGCGACCTACTGAAGTGCTCCTTCTGCGGCAAGTCGCAGAAGCAGGTCAAGAAGTTGATCGCGGGCCCCGGGGTCTACATCTGTGACGAGTGCATCGATCTCTGCAACGAGATCATCGAGGAGGAGCTGGCCGAGTCCGGCGAGGTGAAGTGGGAAGAGCTTCCCAAGCCGATGGAGATCTGCCAGTTCCTCGACAACTACGTGGTCGGCCAGGACCAGGCCAAGAAGGCGCTCGCGGTCGCGGTCTACAACCACTACAAGCGGATCCAGGCCGAGGCGGCCGGCGCGCCGGGTTCCGGCAGCGACGCCGTCGAGCTGGCCAAGTCGAACATCCTCCTGCTCGGCCCCACCGGCTGCGGCAAGACCCACCTGGCGCAGACCCTCGCGCGGATGCTCAACGTCCCGTTCGCGATCGCCGACGCCACCGCGCTCACCGAGGCGGGCTACGTCGGCGAGGACGTGGAGAACATCCTCCTCAAGCTGATCCAGGCCGCGGACTACGACATCAAGCGCGCCGAGACCGGGATCATCTACATCGACGAGGTCGACAAGATCGCCCGCAAGTCGGAGAACCCGTCGATCACCCGGGACGTCTCGGGCGAGGGCGTCCAGCAGGCGCTGCTGAAGATGCTCGAGGGCACGGTCGCCAACGTGCCGCCGCAGGGCGGGCGGAAGCACCCGCACCAGGAGTTCATCCAGATCGACACCACCAACGTGCTGTTCATCTGCGGTGGCGCCTTCGCGGGGCTGGACCAGATCATCGAGGCCCGGACGGGTTCCGGCGGCACCGGCTTCGGCGCCCGGCTCCGGTCGGTCTCCGAGCGGTCGACCGACGACATCTTCAGCCAGGTCATGCCGGAGGACATGCTCAAGTTCGGGCTGATCCCGGAGTTCATCGGCCGGCTCCCGGTGATCACCAACGTGCGCAGCCTCGACCGCAGCGCGCTGGTGCGGATCCTGACCGAGCCGCGCAACGCCCTGGTCCGGCAGTACCAGCGCCTCTTCGAGTTGGACGGCGTCGAGCTGGAGTTCGAGCCCCCGGCGCTGGAGGCCATCGCCGATCAGGCGATGCTCCGCGGCACCGGTGCCCGCGGCCTCCGGGCGATCATGGAAGAGGTCCTGCTCTCCGTGATGTACGAGGTGCCGAGCAACCCGGACGCCGCCCGCGTGCTGATCACCCGCGAGGTGGTTCTGGAGAACGTCAATCCGACGATCGTGCCCCGCGAGTTCACCGGTCGCCGGGCTCGTCGGGACCGCGAGGAGAAGTCCGCCTGATCTCCGTACCGACCGCGCCCGGGGTCATTCCGGGCGCGGTCGGCGTGAGCGGGTCCGCCGGTCCCATTCGCCCGACGGGGTGACGACCACCATCACCAGCCGCGCCGGCTCGTCGCCGGCGTTGCGGTAGCCGTGCTTCCGGTCGGCGTGGAACTCGATCGTCTCCCCGGCCCGTACGACGTGCGCGACGCCGTCGACCACGACCGTCGCCGTGCCGGTCAGGACGTGCAGCACCTCCCGTGTGCCGCGGGGGTGGTCGGGGGAGTGGTGGGTCTCGCCGGGCTGCAGCCGCCAGTCCCAGAGTTCGACCAGGTCCGGCTCGCCCAGGCCGCTGAGCAGTTGGGCGGCTCCGCCGTGCTCGCCCCGCCAGAGCACCGGCGCCTCGCCGGCGGCGGTGATCCGCACGGTTCTCTCCTCGGCCGGCTCGAGGAGGTGGGCGATGTTGACTCCGAAGGCGTCCGCGACCCGGCAGAGGGTGCCGATGCTCGGGTTGGTCCGGGCCCCTTCGATCTGCACGAGCATGCCCTTGCTGACCCCGGACCGTCCCGCCAGTTCCTCGAAGGACCAGCCGCGCGCGGCGCGCAGTTCGCGGACCTGCCGCGCGACGGCGGAGGTCACCGCGCTCACCCGCCCGGCACTGGCGTCGGTCATCACACTATCCTTCGCGGTTAATATTGTGGTACGACATCTGGATGTTCCCCATTGTGCTCGCAGCGGTGTCCGCGGTCGCGTTCGGCACGGCCGACTTCTCCGGCGGAAAGGCGTCCCGCCGCGCCGACCCGATCGCCGTCACGGTGGTCTCGCAGCTGCTGAGCGTCCCCCTGCTGCTCGCGCTGGTACTGGTGGTGCCCGGCACGCCGCACCGCCTCGACCTGGCCTGGGGCCTGCTCGCCGGGGTGGCCGGCGCCGCCGGCGTGGTCCTGCTCTACCGCGCCCTCGCCGGCGGGATGATGGCGGTCGTCGCGCCGATCACCGCGATCACGGCTGCCCTGGTGCCGATCATCGCCGGACTGGTCACCGCCCACTCGCCCGGCACCCTCGCGCTCTGCGGCGCCGGCCTCGCCGTGTTGGCCATCGCCCTGGTCAGCCTCGGGGAGGGCGGCGTCTCCGGGGCGGTGTCACCGCGCGTAGTGGGCATGGCCCTCGGCGCCGGCACGCTGTTCGGCGTCTTCTTCGCCCTCCTCGGCCAGGCCGACGAGGACGCCGGCATGTGGCCCGTCCTGGCGGTACGGGTCAGCTCGATCGGCTTCGGACTCGCGCTGGCCGCGCGGAGTGGGGTGAGCCTGCGGCTCGGGCCCCGGGTGCTCGGCTGGGCGGCGGCGGCCGGCCTGCTGGACTCCGCGGCGAACGCGCTCTACCTGGCGGCGGCGAGCCGTGGCCACCTGAGCATCGTGGCGGCGATCGCCGCGCTGTACCCCGCCAGCACCGTGCTCCTCGCGCTCGCCGTGGACCGGGAGCGGCTCCGGCCTGCGCAGGTCGCCGGTCTGGGGTTCGCCGCCGGCGCGCTGGTCCTGGCGAGCCTCTGAGCCCTGTCGTCGATCGCCGCCCGTCCGTACGCTGAACCCCATGCGCGTCGCCGTCTGCCAGCTCAACGCCCGCGACGACCGGGCGGCGAACCTCGCCGCCGCCGAGGCCCTGCTGGCCCGGGCCGCGGCGGCCGGCGCCGACCTCGCCGTCCTCCCCGAGTACGTGGACTACCTGGGCCCGGCGAAGGGCATGCCGGAGCCCGAGCCGGTGGACGGCGTGGTGGGGGAGTTCTTCGCCGCCGTGGCTCGCCGGCTCGGCATCTGGGTGGTCGCCGGTTCCTTCCACGAGGCGGGTCCCGATCCGGAGCACACCTGGAACACGTCGCTGGTCTTCGACCGCACGGGTGCCCTCGCCGCCAGCTACCGGAAGATCCATCTGTACGACGTGGAGATCCCGGGCCGGGTGTCGTACCTGGAGTCGGCGACGGTGGCACCGGGGGAGCAACCCGTGGTGGTCGACGTCGAGGGCCTGCGGGTGGGCCTGTCGATCTGCTACGACCTGCGCTTCCCGGAGCTGTACCGGCAGCTCGCGACCGAGGGCGGCGCGCAACTCCTCGTCGTCCCCGCGGCGTTCATGATGCACACCGGGCGGGACCACTGGGAGGTCCTGCTGCGCGCCCGGGCGATCGAGAACCAGTGTTTCGTCGCGGCCGCCGGCCAGACCGGTGACCACGAGCCGGGACGGACCTGTTTCGGGCGCAGCATGGTGGTGGACCCGTGGGGGACGGTGCTGAGCCAGGTGCCGGACGGGCCGGGGCTCGCCGTCAGCGACCTGGACCTGGACCGGCTACGGACGATCAGGGCAGAGTTGCCGAGCCTCGCGAACCGGCGGCTCTGAGGGCGGTCAGCTCTCCAGGAGTACTCCGACGACGGTGAAGCCGGCGATCGCCGCGGCGGTGATGAGCAGGGCGGTCGTCATCCGGGAGGGGCCCCGTCGGGCGAGCCGCCCGAGCGACACCAGGACGACGAAGAGCACGAACGCGCCGATGACCAACTGCCAGAAGGGCAGCAGGAGCCCGAGCAGCGCTTCCTCGGCGAGCGGAGCCATCGGGCGACCTGACACGTCATCCATGCCAGACACTCTGGCACGGCGGGACCGCCGGCGGATGCCTGCTGCGGGGTTGTCTACCCGGCCGACGGCTCGGCGGCGCCGTTACGAAGATCCACTGACGGCCGTTGATTTGCCTTCTCCCGGGCGTTCACGTAACTTTCTCTCTGTCAGCGGGGAACGGACGAAACGGGCGAAAGTCCGAAGGCCGGAACCGCGGGAATGGCTCCAGGGTCTGTCGGGTTGTGACCTGACACGAGCCTGGACCGGGCGGGGCGGGTGACTCCGGAAGACACGGGGTTGCGATCGCGAAGCCGACCGGGTAGAGTTCGAAAGCCGGCAGGGAGCCGGGCGGGTGGCCGCGAGAGCGGTGATCGGCCGGTCTGCCGCTTCCCACGACAGAAGCGACCGCCGGATACGGCGTGCGTCAGCGTGGATCGGGCCGAACCAAGTTGATCACCTCGGATACGAGGTTGACAGCGAAGATCGGGCCGGGTAAGTTAGAGAGGTTGCCCCGGATGGGGGTCCTACTGGGTAGGGCTTCTGGATGGTGTGTGGTTGTTCTTTGAGAACTCAACAGGGTGCTTGATAAGCCAGTGCCAAATTGATTTATACCCCGGACCTGGCAGTTCTCCTTTGGGGGGATTGTTGGTTGGGATTCCTTTGGCAACACTTTTTGTTGCCG